>NZ_JBFAZA010000052.1:0-54329 GCF_040681595.1 Amycolatopsis sp. NPDC051716
AAGCTTGCG
Source organism: Amycolatopsis sp. NPDC051716 (assembly GCF_040681595.1). Taxonomy (NCBI): domain Bacteria; kingdom Bacillati; phylum Actinomycetota; class Actinomycetes; order Pseudonocardiales; family Pseudonocardiaceae; genus Amycolatopsis; species Amycolatopsis sp. NPDC051716. The sequence continues at coordinate 10 of NZ_JBFAZA010000052.1, forward strand.
CTGTCTTCTCGCGCTGCGCTCTGTGTTGCGGGCCCGGCTCAAAGTGATTTCACGGCCTCAGGCGACGGGATGACCACCCCGCTCCTGCGATTACAAGCCTTCGCCGCGCGGGGAGCTGGGGGCCCGGCGGGCCGGGACCGCCGTCAGCAGGGTGAAGAGCACCGCCGCCAGCTGGGCCAGGAGGAGGAGGTTTCTTTCCGTTCCCGGGTACTCCACCGTCACCTCCGCGGACGTCGGTGGCACCGACACCGCTACCTGGTGGCCCCACGCCGGCACGATCGGTACCGGCTTGCCGGCGACCGACGCCTTCCAGCCCGGTTCCTGCTCCGCCGCCAGTACCAGGAGGCGGCCCGTCGGGCCGTCGGATACGCGGACGCGGACGTCCGGCAGCTCCGCGCGGACCGGCGCCACGCCCGGTGCCGTGCCCGGTGCGCCGCCTCCCGTGACCGCTGCCTTCGCCTGCTCCGGGGAGATCAAGATCACCTGGCCCGCCGGCGGGAGCAGGCGGAGCACTCCGCGGCCGTCCGATGTCGGGGCGGCCACCGAAAGCAGGTCCTTCGCCAGCGGCGGGTAGGCCTGCGGGTCCACGCCCGGCGGGAGCACCACGAACTGGACGCCCGCGGCCGCAGCCGCCGCGAAGGAGCGTTGGACCGCCGCCGCGTCGCCTTGGCCCAGGTCGCGGCGCCAGGACGCCAAGCGGGCCGGTGTTCCGGGCGTCGGGGCCAGCTCGTCGTCGCCGTAGTGCGGGAGGCGGCCGGTGATCTGGCGCGTCGCGTCCGGGGCCAGGTCGAGCACCGACCTGCCCGACGCCGTCAGCTCGGCCGCGACCTCCGGGGCCAGCGACGGCCGCTCACCGGCTCGTAGCGGGCCCTGCGAGCCGACGATCACCGCGCCGGTCGCCAGCGCCAGGAACACCGCCACTCCGGCCACCGCCATCACCTTCGGCAGCCAGGTCGCCGGGACGCCGGTCGGGCCGCCGCGCTGCCACGAGCCGAGCACCACCCACAGCAGCCCGGCGCCGACGATCAGCAGCGGCACGCCCGTGTAGCCGTGTGACGGCGCGCCGCCCTGCAACGGGGGTGCCGTGACCAGCCGCACCAGCACCAGCCCGCCCGCTCCCAGCGCCGCCAGCGCGAGCCCGCCGGCGGCGAGCTTCGTCGGCCGGACGACCAGCGCCACCAGCGCCGCGGCGATCACCGCGACGCCGATCGGCCAGGCGCCCGGCCCGCCCGGGTCGAGCCCGGCCAGATCGGTGCCGGAGACGGCCGATGTCGCACCGCCGAGCCCCTGGACGAGGAGTCCCGGGTGCTTCAGCAGCACGGTCGGCCACGGCAGCAGCAGCGCCAGCGGCAGCAGCACCACGATCCCGACCGACGCGATCCGGCGCGCCAGCCCGGTCGGGGCGGGCAGCACGACGAACCCGATCAGCAGCCCGGCGAGCGCGAGCCCGTGCGCCAGCGGTGAGAACGCGCCGAGCAGCGCCACCCCGAACGCCGACAGCGCGGACACGTGCAGCCAGCGCGTGTCCGCGTGCACGAGCAGCCCGGCGATGCCCGCGGCCACCAGCGGCAGCACCAGGTGCACCACGCCGACGTCCAGCCGGCCCTGCGCCACGCCCGCGGTCGCGGCCGGCAACAGCGCGTACGTCGCCGCGACGACCGCGCGCACCCAGCGGCGTACGCGAAGCCGCCGCGTCGCCGCGTACGCGCTCAGCGCGGCCAGCGGGATGTCGCCGAGGAGCAGCACGGCGACCAGCGCGGCCGGGCCGCCGATCGGCGCGAACACCGCGCCGAGCGCGCCGAGCACCGGCAGGGTGGCCGACGCGGGCGCCCCGGTGCCGCCCGCGATCGCGTGCCACGGCGTCAGGTAGGACGTCCAGAGCTCCCCCAGGCCGGCGACCGGGAGCAGCTTGCCGCCGAAGAGGTCGAGGCCCAGCCGGGCGCGGTTGACGAACAGCCCGAGCGTGGTCAGCACCACGAGCAGGACCACGGGCGGCGCGAAGATCGTGGCCGCCAGCACCCGGCGGCGGTTGACCTCCACGAAGACGAGTTCCGGCTCCGGCTCTTCGGCTTCGGTCGCGTCTTCGGCGAGCGGCGCCGGGGTTTCCGGCAGCGCGACGGCGACGAGCGTGCCCGGGCGGCGCAGCCCGGACCCGCGTGAGCTGACGCCGCGCAGCGCGCCCGCGGGCAGCGCGTCGGGGCCGACCGGACGGTTCTCGCGGGCGTCGAGCGCTTCCGGCGTCACCCACGCCGACTCGGTTTCGACGGTCTCGGGCACCCGGCCGAGCGCGACGTCGTTCTCGACGCCGCGGCGCACCAGGCCGACGACGCCGGCGCGGACGGCGTTGCGCAGCCGGGTCCCGCGTCCGGTGAAGAGCCCGCGAACCGTGCCCGGCCGCGGATTCCGCCGCCGGCGGGCCCGCGCGGCGCGCAATCCGCCGCGTCCACTGAGGAGGTACCCGGCGGCGGCGAGCTCGGCCCGCGCTTCGCCGGTGCGGCGCAGCAGGACGAAGGCCAGCGCGCGCAGCACGGCGAGCACCGGGAGCCGGATCATGCCGAGCCAGAAGGAAAACGGCGAGCAGTTCACCAGGAAGACGCGCAGCCCGTGGGCGCGGTTCGCGGCGGCCGGCGGCCCGGGGAGCGCGTCCGCCGCCCGCCGTCCGGTGGTCACGGCGCGGGCGTGCCGCACCCGCGCGAGCGGGACGGACAGGACCACGCCCCCGGCCGCGTTCGCGCGCCAGCCGAAGTCGAGATCCTCCCGCAGCAACGGGAAATCGGGGTCGAAGCCGCCGAGGGAGTCCCAGGCGTCGCGGCGCACGAGCGAGCCGGCGCTGGGCACGGCGAGCACCGCCACCGGGTCCTCGCCGGTCGTGGCGACCTGCTGGCGGTGCCCGGACGCGTCGGTGGACAGCCCGGCTTCGACGATCAGCCGCGGATCGGTCCAGTCGAGACCGAGGGCACCGAGCACGGTGGCCGACGGTTCCTTCGTGGCGACGTGCAGGAGCTGATCGAGGCAGTCGGGTTCGGGCGCGCAGTCGTCGTGCAGCAGCCACAGCCAGGAACCGGGGTCGCCCCACCGCTCGGTGGCGTGCGCGACGGCTTCGGCGACCGCGGCCGCGAAGCCGGTATCACTCGGCAGTGTGATGACCCCGGAGAGAACGGGGGACGAATCCAGGCCGGGATCCTCGGCGGCTTCGGCGAGCAGCCGCGGGGTCGCGTCGGTGGAGCCGGTGTCCACGGCGAGGACGTGCCGGGGCCGGACGGTGCTGCGGCGCAACGCGGAAAGCGCCAGCGGCAGCCAGTTTTCGCCGTCGTGACAGACCACAATGGCCAGAACGGGCGCGGTGCGCGGGACGGGCGGCGCGGCGGTGCGGGGCAACGAACGCTCCAGATCAGGCGGCAGTCGGTGCGGCCACCCTACGGCCCCGACCAGTCACCCGGTGGTGAACCCACGCCGAGCGCCCCGCACAGCGGAATCACCGGTGACGCAAGCGTCACCGGCGATTCACCCAAGCAATCAGGCGAGGTCAACGCGAACCCAGCCACGCGCGGGGGTCCGGGGGCTTGCCCCCGGGCGGGTTCTGGGGGTTGCACCCCCAGAAGACACTGAAACGAGCGATCAGGGTTCGCGCGTTCCGCGAACACACCTGTCCCTAAACCGCTCGTTTTTTGAGCTTCCGGCGCTCCCGCTCGGACAGACCGCCCCAGATGCCGAAGCGTTCGTCGTGGGCCAGTGCGTACTCCAGGCACTCGTCCTTGACCTCGCAGCCCAGGCAAATCCGCTTGGCTTCGCGGGTGGAACCGCCCTTCTCGGGGAAGAACGCCTCCGGGTCCGTCTGCGCGCACAGGGCGCGTTCCTGCCAATCCTGCTCTTCTTCGGTGGCATCGATGAGCTCGGTGAGATCTCCCAGAGCCTGCTCCGGGATCTCGCCCCAACTCATGACGTGCCCCCATTCCTTCCCATCGGCTTCCAACCGCACGTCCGCCTCCTCGCTCCCTAGCACTCCCCAGGCTGGCGGTGGTGAAACGACACTCGCCGTCCCCTCTCGGCGGCGAATGACATCACTGTGATTACACCCGTGTAGTGCGGTCAGGTCAAGCGGAGTAGCGAGTTCGGGGGACGTTCCGGCCCGATCGCGCAAGGGGACACGCCGGTAACTTCACACCGGGCATACGGAAGACTGGAGCACGTGCAGAAGTCAGCAGTGCGTCCCAGCCCGGTCTTCCTCGGCATCCTCGCGCTCACCGCCGTCGGTGGCGTGATGGCCGCATTCGGTCACGTCAATCCGTTCTTCGTCCGAGATCACGACGCACTGGCCGTGGCCGGTGTCGTGATCTTCGTCGCCGCCGGTTGGGTGGCGTCACTGTCACTGCACGAGTTCGGCCACGCGATGGTGGCCTACCGCGGCGGCGACTACAGCGTCGCCCACAAGGGTTACCTGAACCTCGATGTCCGGAAGTACACCGACCCCGTCCTGTCGATCGTCCTGCCGCTGATCTTCCTGTTCATCGGCGGCATCCCGCTGCCGGGCGGCGCGGTCTGGATCAACCGCGGCGCGTTGCGCTCCCGGGGGACGTCGTCCTGGGTGTCGCTGGCCGGGCCGCTGAGCAACCTCGCGGTCGGCGCGGCGCTGTGCCTGGTGGTCGCGCTCGTCCCGATGGCCTACGGCCTCGTGATCGCGATGTCCTTCCTCGCGCTGCTGCAGGTCGTGACGTTCATCCTCAACATCCTGCCGATCCCGGGCCTCGACGGCTGGGGTGCGATCGAGCCGTACCTGCCGGCGCAGGCGCGGGCGTTCGGCGCGCAGGTGCGCCCGTGGGCGCCGATCATCCTGTTCGCGGTCCTGTTCCTGTTCCCCCCGGCGAACGCCGCCCTGTGGGACGGTGCCGGCTGGATCTTCGACGCGCTGGGGGGCTATCCCGGTGCCTCGTCGGGGTTCTTCCTCTTCCAGTTCTGGAAGTGAGGTTTGGACCGGGCGCCGCCGGGGAAGATCAGGTGCGGCGCTCGGTCAGCCACACGTGCGCGCGCTTCCACACGACCCGCAACCCCGACCGCTCGCCGAGGTAGTCGCCCGCCGCACCGACGACCGGGAGCATGCCCAGCGCCCGGTGGAACAGGTTGCCGCGCGGGCGCTTCTCCAGCTCGCCCGTGATGCCGAGGAGCCCGCGGCCGAGCCGCCACAGCGTGCGGCCGGCCGCCTTGACCGTCGCCTTGCCGTGCTTCTTCTCCGACGCCCTCAGCTCCTCGGTCAGCTTCGCCGCTTCGTCCGCCTCCGCGGCTTCGTCGTGCTCCGCGTGCTTGCCCGCCGCGAGATCCGGGTCGATCTCGCGCTCGAAGAGCACCCACGCGATGAGCCGGACCCGGGTGCCCACGTCGGTCACCCCGTACTCGCCCGCGATCGCGCACAGCAGCAGCCCCTGCGACGCCGCGCCCAGTGCGTCCTGCACCGGCAGGCGGTCGGCCAGCGCGCCACCCAGCCCGGGGATCGACGTCAGCAGCGCCGTGAACCGGCCGACGCGGTTCATCCACCAGCTCGACCGGTCGTACCCCGTCATCCGCGCCCACGCCGCCGTGCCCGGCACCTTCACCGACGTGACGCCGTGGATCAGCTTCGCCTTCAAGCCCGACTCGACCTCGGCCAAGTCCTCCGAGGCACGCGCCTGCAGCCCGAACGGGTCGGACTCGCGCAGCGCGTCCAGCATCGGCCCGCACGCCCGCACGAACGGCCGCAGCACCGCCACGACCTGCCGATCGGAGATCGACTCACCCACGTCCCGCTCCCCTTCCCACCGCCCGGCGCGGCGCGCCGCCGAGCACCATCGCGCCCGGCAGCGCGCTCGCGCCGAGCAGCAGCAACGCCCGCCAGTCCTGGATCAGCACCAGGTCACCGCCCGGGCCCAGCAGGCCGACCCCGAACACGACGAGCACCCACAGCGCCAGGGGTACCCAGGAAAGCCCGGGGCGCACCAGCTTCGCCGTGGTCCACACCAGCCACGGCGTGGTGACGGCGCCCACGAGCACCATCACCGGCACCGGGACCACCCCGATCCGCAGCGGCAGGAAGAACAGCTCCAGCAGCGCGAGCAGCACCGTGTCGACGGCGAGCAGCGCGAGCAGCAGGCCCTGCTCGAGCGTCAGCCGCTCGTCCACGGTCACAGCCCGCCGAACAGGTCGTCCGCCGCACCCGCGGCCGGGCCGTGGGCCAGCACGAAGGAGTCCTTCGCGGGGATCGGCTGGGCGATCTCGTTCGTCAGCGCGAAGGCCGGGACGTCGCCGTCGACCACCGCCAGCTGCGTGGCGTGCGCGCGCAGTGCCGCCAGCTTCGCCGGGACGTACGCGGCGACGTCGAGCACCGTGGTGATCTCCTCGTCGGGCGTCGCGGGCAGCTCGTCGTCGTCCGGGACGCGGTAGCGGGGCTCGCCCGCACGCAGCGCGGCCAGCCCGGCACGCAGCGCGCTCTTCGACGTCACGGTGTGGAACACCCGCTCGACCGAGCCGGCCCGGGTCGCCGCCGCCATCGTGATCTCGTGGGCGCGGATGTGGTCGGGGTGGCCGTACCCGCCGAAGGCGTCGTAGGTGACGACGACCTGCGGCCGGACCTCGTCGAGGACCGCCGCCAGCTGGGCGGCCTGCTCCTCGGCGCTGCCCCCGGTGAACGCCCGCGGGTGCGAGGCCGGCGGCGTGCCCGCCATGCCCGAATCCCGCCACCGGCCGAGCCCGCCCAGGAAGTAGTGCCGCGACACCCCCAGCGCGGCGCAGGCGGCCTTCAGCTCGGCGACGCGGTAGCCGCCCAGCTGGTCGGCCGCCTGGGCGCGCAGCCCGGCCAGCTCGGGCAGGCCGGCCATGACCTCGCCCTCCTCACCCAGCGTGCAGGTCACCACGGTCACCTCGGCGCCTTCGGCGGCGTATCGTGCGATCGAGGCGCCGGTGGTGATGCTTTCGTCGTCGGGATGGGCGTGGACGAACAGCAGCCTTCGCGATACCGGGGAGATCACGGGTTGAGCGTAATTCCCGTGCTCCGACCTTCGTCGGGGACACCCTCGGTTATCCTCGCGCGAGTCGCGACCGCCGCGTCGTGACCGTCTGTACCCCCACGAAGGGCATCTTGGTGAGCACTGAAGCAACTTCGGCGAACGTCGCCGGCGTGTCCGGATCCGTCCTGTCCATCTCCGACCTCAGCGTGTCGTTCCAGACCGAGGACGGCGTCGTGGACGCCGTCAAGGGCATCGGGTTCGACGTGCAGCCCGGCGAGATCGTCGCCGTGGTCGGGGAGTCCGGGTCCGGCAAGTCCGTCACGTCGATGTCGGTGCTGGGCCTGCTGCCCAAGACCAGCCGGATCGCCGGTGAGCTGCGCCTCGGCGAGCGCAACCTGGCGGATCTCAAAGAGAAGGACATGCAGAAGATCCGCGGCAACCAGGTCGCGATGATCTTCCAGGAGCCGATGACGGCGCTGAACCCGGTCTACACGGTCGGCTGGCAGCTGCGCGAGGCCCTGCGGTCCCACCTCGACATCGCCAAGGACGCCGCCGACAAGCGCGCGGTCGAGCTGCTCGACATGGTCGGCATCCCGAACCCCGAGCTGCGGTTCAAGCAGTACCCGCACCAGCTCTCGGGCGGCCTGCGCCAGCGCGTCGTCATCGCCATGGCGATCGCGTGCGACCCGAAGGTCATCATCGCCGACGAGCCGACCACGGCGCTCGACGTCACGGTCCAGGCGGAGATCCTCGGCCTGCTCCGCAAGCTGCGGGACACCCTCGACACGGCGATCGTGCTGATCACCCACGACATGGGCGTCGTCGCCGACATGGCCGACCGCGTCATCGTGATGTACCAGGGCGAGATCGTCGAAGAGGCGCCGGTGCGCGAGCTGTTCGCGTCGCCGAAGGAGGACTACACCCGGCGGCTGCTCGCCGCGGTGCCGGTGCTCGGCCAGCGCCCCGAGGGCCGCCGCCTGCTCGACGACGCCGGCATCGCCAGCGACAGCACCGAGGCGGCCAAGATCGCCGAGGAGATCCGGCTGGCCGACGCCGAGCTGGAGGCCGTGATCGAGGAGGCCGCCCCGGCCCTCGAGATCAAGAACCTGGTGCTCGAGTACCCGGGCCGCCGCGGCCAGGCCAAGAACCGCGCGGTCGACGACGTCTCGCTGACCATCGCCAAGGGCGAGATCGTCGGCCTGGTGGGCGAGTCGGGCTCGGGCAAGTCGACCGTCGGCCGCTGCGCCGTCGGCCTGCTGCGCGCGACCCAGGGCACGATCGCGATCGCGGGCAAGGACATCACGACGATGTCGGCGAAGGAGATCCGGCCGCTTCGCCGGTTCTTCTCGATCGTGTTCCAGGACCCGGCGTCGACGCTGGACCCGAAGATGACGATCGGCGAGTCCATCGCGGAGCCGATGGTGCTGCACAAGGTGCTGTCCGGCAAGGCGCTGTCGGCGCGCGTGCGCTCGCTGCTCGACAAGGTCGAGCTGGGCGGCCACTACATGAACCGCTACCCGCACGAGCTCTCCGGCGGCCAGCGCCAGCGCGTGGCCATCGCCCGCGCGCTGTCGCTCGACCCGGCCCTGCTCATCGCGGACGAGCCCACCTCGGCGCTGGACGTGTCGGTGCAGGCCCGCGTGCTGGACCTGTTCTTGGACCTGCAGCAGTCGCTGCAGTTCGCCTGCCTGTTCATCAGCCACGACCTGGCGGTGGTCGACCTGCTGGCCGACCGCGTCGCGGTGATGCAGCACGGCAAGCTGGTCGAGGTCGGCACCCGCGACCAGGTGCTGCACTCGCCGCAGCAGGAGTACACGAGGCGCCTGCTGTCGGCGGCCCCGGTCGCGGACCCGATCCTGCAGGCCGAGCGCCGCGCGGCCTGGGAAGCCGGCAAGCTGGCCCCGGTGGCCGACTGACGTACCTACGTTGAAGGGCCCGCACCCGGGTGGTGCGGGCCCTTCGGCGTTTCCGGGCCAGAGCGCCGTGTCAGCCGACGCGGATGCGGGGGTCGAGGATGCCGTACAGCAGGTCCGCGACCAGGTTCGCGATCACCACGCTCGCCGCGATCACCACCAGCCAGCCCATCAGCACCTGCGGGTCGTTCTTGTTGACCGCCTCCACCAGCAGCGTGCCCATGCCGTGCCAGTTGAACACCGTCTCGGTGATGATCGCGCCCGTCACCGTGGCGCCGAAGTTGACCGAAAACAGCGTCATCACCGGGATCAGCGCGTTGCGGAACGCGTGGCGCCAGATCACGCGGCTGTTCGAGACGCCCTTGGCGCGCGCTGTGCGGACGTAATCGGCGCCCAGGACCTCCAGCATCGACGCCCGCTGGAAGCGGCTGTACGCGGCGAACGTGATCGCCATGATCGACAGCGTCGGCAGCAGGAACGCGCCGACGTACTTCGCGAGCGCGTCGCCGACGCCGGTGGCCGAGAGGCTCTCCGGGCTCGTCGTCCGCAGCCACGGGTCGCCGAGGACGTCGGACAGGCCCAGGTCCCGCACCCAGATGTTGGCGCGGATCGCGTAGCCCTTGAGGACGATCGCCACGCAGAAGATCGGCATCGAGAACATCAGGAAGGCCAGCGTCGTCGCCAGGTAGTCCCAGATCGAGTACTGCTTGACGGCGGCGAGGACCCCCACCAGCACCCCGAAGACCAGGGCCAGCACCGACGCCGTCAGCACCAGTTCCAGGGTGACCTTGAACGCGGCCAGCACCTTCGGCTGGACCGGGGCGAAGGCGTTGCCCTGCGCGATCGAGATGCCCCAGTCGCCGGTCAGGAAGTGCCCCAGCCAGCTGAAGTAGCGGGCGACGACGCTCTGGTCGAGGCCGAGCTTGTGCTCGGTCTCGGCGATGGCCGCGGCGCTGATCCCCGGTTTGCTGCGGATCTCGCCGAGCGGGTCGCCGGTGTTGGACACCATGACGAAGCACAGGAACGTGCCCACCAGCAGGACCGGGACGGAGATGGCCAGCCTGCGGAACACGTAAAGCACGAGATTCATCCGAAACCCCCAGGTCCGGCGATCTCCGCTGGAAAACGGACGCGGGGGCGACCGGAACCGGTCACCCCCGCGGCACGCGTTCAGGCCTTCATTCTCCGCTGACGCGGGTCGAAGGCGTCGCGAAGACCGTCACCGATGAAGTTGATCGTCAGTGAAATCAGCACGAGCACGATGAACGGCCCGAAGAACAGCGCCGGCCGCGTCTGCAGCTGGGCGTAGTTCTCCAGGATGACGCGGCCGAGCGAAGTGTCCGGCAGCTGGACGCCCAGGCCGATGAACGACAGCGCGGCTTCCGCCAGCACGGCCTGCGCGACCGCGAGGGTCGCGTTGACCGTGATGCTGCCGACCATGTTCGGCACCAGGTGCTTGAAGATGATCCGGAACGTCCCGGCGCCCGACGCGCGGGCCGCGTCGACGAACTCGCGCTGGGACAGCGACATCGCCTCGGCGCGGGTGATCCGGGCGATCTGCATCCAGCCGAACGCCGCCAGCACCAGCGCGACGATGTACCAGGAGCCGCCGCCGAACACCTTGGCGAGGATGGCCGCCGCGGCGATCTGCGGGATGATCAGGAACAGGTCCGTCACCCGGGAGATGGCCGAGTCGGAGAACCCGCGCAGGTAGCCGGCGATCGCCCCGAACACGACGCCGATCACCGTCGCCAGGATCGACACCGTGAGCGCGATCAGCAGCGAGTACTGCGTGCCGCGCAGCACCTGCGATACCATGTCCTTGCCGACCTGCGTCGTCCCGAGCGGGAAGTCGCTGCTCGGCTTGGCGAAGGACGGGAACGAGCTGTCCTGGTAGCCGTGCTTCCAGAAGATCGGCAGCAGGATGCTGAGCAGCACGATCAGGATCAGCACGGCCGACGACGCCATCGCCAGCTTGTGGTGCAGGAACTTCCGCAGGACCAGCCGGCCCTGGCTGCGCGGTTCCGGCAGCGCCTCCGGCGGCAGCGTGCCGTCCTTGGTTTCGGTCTCGCTCGCCGCGATGAGAGAGTTCAAGTCAGCCAACGCGAATCCTCGGGTCCAGGATGCCGTACATCAGGTCGGCGATCAGGTTGGCGACGATGACACTGCTGGCGATCACCACGAGCCAACCCATCATCACTTGAGTGTCGTTCTTCGAGACGGCTTCCACCAGCAATGTGCCCATACCGTGCCAGTTGAACACCGTTTCGGTGATGATCGCGCCGGCGAGCACCGAGCCGAAGTTGACCGAGAACAGCGTCGACACCGGGATCAGGGCGTTGCGGAACGCGTGCCGGAAGATGACCCGGCCGTTGCCGAGGCCCTTGGCGCGCGCGGTGCGCACGTAGTCCGAGCTCATCACCTCGAGCATCGAGGCGCGCTGGAACCGGCTGTACGCGGCGAAGCTGATCGCCATGATCGACAGGGTCGGCAGCAGGTACGCGCCGATCGTGCTGGTGATGAAGTCGCCGACGCCGTCGGTCTTCAGCTGTTCCGGGCTGGTCGTGCGGAGCCACGGGTTGCCGAGGACATCCTGCAGGCCGAGGTCGCGGACCCAGCCGTTGATCTCGATCGCATAGCGCTTCAGCACGATCGCGACGCAGAAGATCGGCATCGAGAAGAGCAGGAAGGCGAGGGTGGTCGCGAGGTAGTCGATGATCGAGTACTGCTTCACCGCGGCGAGCACGCCGACGATGATGCCGATGATCAGGGCGAGGATCTCGGCGCCGACGACCAGCTTGAGGGTGACGCCGAAGGCGGCCATCACCTTGGGCGCGACCGGCGCGAGGGCGTTGCCCTGCGCGATCGAGATGCCCCAGTTCCCGCTCAGGAAGTCACCCAGCCACGTGAAGTAGCGGGGCACGATGCCCTGGTCGAGACCGAGCTTGGCGGCCGTGGCGGCCAGCGCTTCCTTGCTGATGGTCGGGTTCTGCCGCAGCTCACCCAGCGGGTCACCGGTGCCGGCGACCATGACGAAACACAAGAACGTCCCGACCAGCAGGACGGGGATCGATATCGCCAAACGGCGAAGGATGTAGATCACCAGGTTCAACGAACTGCTCCTCATCCGGGCCTGGTCGTCAGAAGTGCGCTGGACCGCTACCCGGTTGTCTACCGTAGTGGCGGTAACCCTACGGTCAACAGCTACTTCCGGTGGGTACCGGGGCCCGGCTTGTGGCCGGGTCCCGGTACCTCCCAGGTCATCTGGAGCGAGGGGAAAGAAGAGGCGGGACGAGCCCTACTTCTTCTTCTCCCACTCGCCGACGTTCCACAGGACACCGTCGTACGACTGCATGTAGACGCGGTCGATGCCCTTGAACGCCCACATGCTCGGCGTCTGGAACAGCGGCAGGGTCGCGTAGTCGTCCGCGATGGCCTTGTCGGCTTCCTGGTACTTCTGCAGCTTGACCTGCTCGTCGGTCGCCTTCACCGCGGCGGTGTAGGCCTCGTCGATCTTCGGGTCGCACAGGTTCTGGTAGTTCTGCTCACCACCGTTGTCCGGGCAGACGTAGATCGAGCGGGACTCCGCCTTGAACGGCTGGGCCGACCAGCCGAACAGCGCGACGTCGTAGTCACCGGTCGAGACGCGGCCACCCTTGAGGAAGTTGGCGTCGGTCTCGTCCTTGACCTCGATGCCGGCCGCCTTGGCCTGCGAGATGATGATCTCGACGGTCTGGCTGCGGCGCGCGTTCTGGTTGTGCGTGATCTTGAACGAAGCACGCACACCGTTCTTCGCGAAGATGCCGTCGCCACCCTTGGCCCAGCCGGCGTCGGTCAGCGTCTTGGCCGCCGCGTCGGCGCCCAGGCCCGCCTTGCTGCCGTACAGGTCGGTGTAGCCCTCTTCACCCTGGAAGAAGACGACGCTGTTCAGCGGCTCCGCGTCCGCCTGGACCTCCTTGAGCAGCTTGTCCGTGATCTCCTTGCGGTTGACCGACTCGAGGAACGCCTTGCGGAGGTCCTTGTCGGCGAACATGCGCTTGAAGTTCAGGTCGAGGTGCTCGTAGGTCAGCTGCGGGGCCGAACCGTAGACCACGCCCTGGGCCGCGAGGCCCTTCATCGTCTGGGCCGCGGTGGCGTCCGGCTGGGTCGACGCGGCAACGTCGATCTCACCGTTCTGCAGCGCGGTCGCCATGGCCTTGGTGTCTTCCATGGCCTTCACGATGATCTTCGACGGGCCACCCTTGCCGCCCGCCCACATCGGGTTCTTCTCGAGGGTGACGGCCTTCTGGTTGGCGTCGAACGCGGTGATCTTGTACGGGCCCGACGACGGCATGATGTCCGCCTTGAAGCCCTTCCACTCGTTCGACCAGAAGTCACCGGCGGCCTTGATCTGCGCGCCGTCGCCGGTCGGGGCCAGCTTGGTGATGTCCGCGATGCCGGTCTTGGCCTCGAGGATGTGCGCGGGCATGATCGCCGGCGAGTTGAACAGGCCCTTGTAGTCGAGGTAGGGCTCGCTGTAGTCGGTGACGAAGGTCAGCGGGTCCTTGCACTCGGCCTTGCTGATCAGCGAGTAACCGGTGGTCGACGCCGAGTTGAACGGGTTCTTGCCGTCCGGGCCCTTGGCCAGGCCGCTCTGCGACAGCCACGCCAGGTACATGTCCTTGCAGTCGTAGGCCTGACCGTCCGACCACTTGATGTTCGGCTTGATCTTGTAGGTGACCTGCTGCGGGTCCTTCTGCGTGATGTCCCACGACTGGAAGACGTCGCTGTTCAGCAGCACCTTGTTGTTGCCGTCGAGCTTCAACGTACCGGAGAGCACCGCGGTCAGGACGTAGTTGTTGTACGAGCTGTTGGTGTCCGGGGTCTGGTTGTTGTACCCCGAGTACCCGTCGTCGATACCGATCGTGACCGTGCCGTCGTACCCCGGGGTGTCCGCGAGCTTGAACAGGTCGCCGGTCTCGGCCTTGCCGGCAGCCATCGCCTTGACGTCGGTCGACGATCCGTTCTGGTCGGTGTTGCCCGAACCCGAATCGCCGCCGCTGCAGGCGCTCAGCAACAGCGAAGCGCCGGCGACGAGCGACAAAGCGGAGACAGCTTTGGATCTCCTCATGAAGTGTGCCCTCCTAGCACTGAGCCCTTGAATATCGGGACAAGGGCCCACACCGCTCCGGTTTGGATGGGCCGGAGCCTACGACACGCCAAGCGACACTCAACTGGCGCACTGCGGGAGCACGCTAGAAAGGAAAAGCACCGACAGTCACCAGTTCCGGGTCGATCGTGACCAAAGGGTGACTTCCAGTCGACATCCAGAAATACGACGGTTACCTCATGGATTCACAACACCCCACTCGAAGGCGTTGGTAAAGATCACCCGGTAGTACTGAATGCGTAGCCAACCGATTACTTCGGGCCGCGAGTCCAGTTCACCGCCGACCCGAACGGGCCCACCATGGGGGGACCGGGCGTGACGCCCGAGATGCCGGATCCGATCGCCAGGGTGTCAGCCAATTGGAACAGCGGAATCACCACGTTCTGGCGCCAAAGTTCAGGCTCTAGGGTGGTCAGCGCCTCGGTGACCGAGGTCGATCCCGACAGCGCCGCGTCGATCGACGGCTGCAGCGCCGGGTCGCAGAAGCCGGCCGCGTTGCCCGGGACGACGGGCTTGGTCTTGTCCACGCCCTCGGCCGTCTGCTCCGGGCGGCAGCCGAAGGTCGAGGCGAGGACCGAAGCGGTGTCGCCGCCGACCGCCTGCGGGACGACGGCGATGTCGATCCCGACGTTGCCCGCCGAGTCGCCGGTCGGCTGCTGGACCCCGCCGACGACCGGCATCGCCAGCAGGCCGCTGAACAGGTCGCGCGGCTGCGGGGTGATCGCGTTGACCTCGATGCCCTGCGCGGCGAGCTGGCCGGTGAGCTCCTTGGCGATCGTCGCGTACGGCTCCTGGGTGGCCGGGGAGGCGATGACCAGCGAGAGCGCCCGCCCGTTCTTGCGCCAGGTGCCCGCGGTCTTGGTGTAGCCGGCCGCCGTCAGCGACTGCTCGGCCTTGGCGACGTCGGGGGCGGTGGGCGGCCCGGGCGGGATCGTCGCCGCGTAGCCCTTCACCGACGGCGCGGTCACCTGGGCGTCGGCGTGGAGCGCCGACGACGGACCGCCGTTGACGCCTTCGGTGATCAGCTTGGTGCGGTCGATCAGCGCGGCCACCCCGGCGCGCACCTGGGCGTCCTGCAGCGTCGCACTGACCGGGCGCAGCAGCACGTCGGCCACGAGCGGGCGGGCGACGGTGTGCAGCCGCACGGAGGAGCCGAGCTCGCCGAGCAGCTTGAGCTCGTCACCGGTGGTCCGCGCCAGCGCGAACTGGTCGTTGCCGCTGCGCAGCGCGGCCAGCAGCGTGTTCTGGTCCGACCGGCGGAGCACGATCCGGTCGATCGCGGCGGGCTTCTCCCAGTAGCGCTCGTTGCGCTCGAGGATCACCTCGCCGCGGGCGGTGTCCAGGCTCTTGATCGAGAACGGGCCGGCGATGGCCGGGAAGTTCGACGCGAGCGCCCCGCGCCAGCCGTCGGGCGCGTCCTTGAGCAGGTGGGCGGGCAGCAGGTCGGAGAACAGCGTCTGCCAGCCGGGGTACGGCTTGGCGAAGGTGACCTCGACGCGCTTGCCGCCTTCGCGGGACTGCAGGTCGGTGATCTGCCGGTAGCCGGCGGGCTCGATCACGCCGGGCTGGTCGCGCAGCTGGGTTCGCAGGTAGTCGAAGTCCTCGGCGGCGATCGGCGCGCCGTCGGACCAGGAGGCGTCGGGCCGGATCTCGTAGGCCACCACGAACGGCTGCTGCGAGATCACCTCCGCGGACTTCATCAGGTTCTTGTCGAGCTGGGTGGTGCCGTCGTCCTTCTGGCGGAACACCGAGGGCAGCAGCAGCTGCGAGAGCGCGGAGGTCACCTGGGACGAGTCCGCGAGGTTGTGCGGGTTGTACCCGCCGAGCACGTCGTCGACGCCGACGACGATCTGCGACGGCGTCTTGCCGGTGGTGGA
Source organism: Amycolatopsis sp. NPDC051716 (assembly GCF_040681595.1). NCBI lineage: Bacteria > Bacillati > Actinomycetota > Actinomycetes > Pseudonocardiales > Pseudonocardiaceae > Amycolatopsis > Amycolatopsis sp. NPDC051716. Next base: position 15,923 of record NZ_JBFAZA010000052.1, read on the forward strand.
CACGGGCGCGACCGACGACGACACGACCGGGGGTGGCGGGGTGTTGGAACAGGCGGTGAGCAGCACGGCCGCGAGTGCCAGCACCGGCACCGCCTTGCGATTCACCCGCACGCCCCGTTCCTCCCAGTTTCGCCCGATCGGGTCAGTCATGCTCCCACGACCCCCTTCGCCGCCGAAACCGAGATTCCCATACCCGGATCGGGCGGCCCCGCCGCCCCAAGGTGGGCGCTATGGGAGAGGACGCGCGGAACACCGTCCGGGTTCCCGGACCGTTCCGGAACGGCGGAACGAACACGGGCCGGACACGAAAACGGTTCACGCCGGTGGTCGGCGCCAGGCGCTGAAACCGCCGCGACCCCTATAAAGATATAAGGAGAAGAACGGCGGAATTCATGACGCTGGGTTCGCCACCGGCCGACCCAGCGTAAGGGAACGGACACGAAAAAACCTCCCGGTGACGAGCACCGGGAGGTTTTTCCGAAGGCGGGGATCAGGCGTTGTCGCGGCTCTTGGCGCGCGAACGCTCCTTCGCGCGGGTGTTGACGTCCAGGGTGACCTTGCGGACCCGGACGACCTCGGGCGCGACCTCGACGCACTCGTCGACCGAGCAGAACTCCAGCGCCTCTTCCAGGCCCATCTTGCGCGGGCGGGCCAGCGTCTCCATCACGTCGGCGGAGGACTGACGCATGTTGGTCAGCTTCTTCTCCTTGGTGATGTTGATGTCGAGGTCCTCGAAGCGCGGGTTCTCGCCCACGACCATGCCCTCGTACACCTCGGCGCCCGGCTCGACGAAGAAGGTGCCGCGGTCGGCCAGCTGGATCATCGCGTACGCGGTGACCGGGCCGGTGCGGTCGGCGACCAAGGAGCCGCTGTGGCGGGTGCGGATCTCGCCCGCCCACGGGAAGTAGCCCTCGAACACGTGGTTCGCGATGCCGGTGCCGCGGGTCTCGGTGAGGAAGTCGGTGCGGAAGCTGATCAGGCCGCGCGACGGGAGGACGTACTCCAGCTTGATCCGGCCGCTGCCGTTGCCGCTCATGTCCTCCATGCGGCCCTTGCGCGCCGCCAGGAGCTGGGTGATCGCGCCGAGGTGCTCCTCCGGCGAGTCGATGTACAGGCGCTCGAACGGCTCGTGGAGCTTGCCGTCGATCGTGCGCAGCACCACCTGCGGCTTGCCGACGGTCAGCTCGAAGCCCTCGCGCCGCATCTGCTCGACCAGGATGGCCAGCGCCAGCTCGCCACGGCCCTGGACCTCCCAGGTGTCCGGGCGCTCGGTCGGCAGGACGCGGATCGAGACGTTACCGATCAGCTCCTGGTCGAGGCGCGCCTTGACCAGCCGCGCGGTGACCTTGTCGCCGCCGTTGCGCCCGGCCAGCGGCGAGGTGTTGACGCCGATGGTCATCGAGATCGCGGGCTCGTCGACGGTGATCCGGGGCAGCGCGACCGGGTTGTCGGAGTCGGCCAGGGTGTCGCCGATGGTGATGTCCGGGATGCCCGCGATGGCGACGAGCTCGCCGGCGCTGGCCTCGGTCGCCGGGACGCGGGTGAGCGCCTCGGTGACGAGCAGCTCGGAGATGCGGACGTTCTGCACGTTGCCGTCTTCGCGCATCCAGGCCACGGTCTGGCCCTTGCGCAGCTTGCCGGCGTGGATGCGGATCAGCGCGATGCGGCCGAGGAAGTTGGACGCGTCGAGGTTGGTGACCAGCGCCTGCAGCGGCGCGTCGAGGTCGGCGGCGGGCGGCGGCACGTGCCGGAGCAGGGTGTCGAACAGCGGGTCGAGGTTCTCGCTCTCGGGGATCTCGCCGTCGGCGGGCTGCTCCAGGCTCGCCTTGCCGGCGCGCGCGGAGGCGTAGACGACCGGGAGGTCGAGGATCGCGTCGTGGTCGGCGTCCTCGATGTCGCTGGCCAGCTCGAGCAGCAGGTCGTGGGTCTCCTCGACGACCTCGGCGATCCGGGCGTCCGGCCGGTCGGTCTTGTTGACCAGCAGGATCACCGGCAGGCCGGCTTCGAGGGTCTTGCGGAGCACGAACCGGGTCTGCGGGAGCGGGCCCTCGGACGCGTCGACCAGCAGGACGACGCCGTCGACCATGGCCAGGCCGCGCTCGACCTCGCCGCCGAAGTCGGCGTGGCCGGGGGTGTCGATGACGTTGATCGTCACCTGGCCCTCGGGCGTCTGGCGGTGGATCGAGGTGTTCTTCGCGAGGATCGTGATGCCCTTTTCGCGCTCGAGCTCGCCCGAGTCCATCACGCGGTCGACGAGCTCGGCGCGCTCGGCGAAGGCGCCGGACTGGCGGAGCATCGCGTCCACCAGCGTGGTCTTGCCGTGGTCGACGTGGGCGACGATCGCGACGTTGCGCAGGTCGGGCCGGGTCTTACCGGTCGGCCGGCCGGTTTCGACGGTAGCGCTGGCTGCGGGCACGCGAGAACTCCTGAACTTCAAGGGTTGGATGGCCGCGCAAGCCGTTCGGCTGTATGCCCTCGGGCACCACGTGACCGGCTCTGGTCACACGCGGACCTCACCCAGGATACCTGCCACCCCATTGTGAGCGGCCCCACGCCCCCCTGTCGGTTAGGCTGGCCTAACGTGGAAACCCGGTGAAGGTCGCCGATCCGGAAGGTGCGTGCCCGTGGGCAAGAAGCCGAAAGACCCGCGGAAGGTCGTGCGCAAGCTGATGAAGGCCGGCAAGGTCAAGAAGAAGTGCTGCCGGTCGAAGCCGCGCTGCAAGAAGTGCCCGGTCTTGGCTCTGCAGAAGGCGAAGCTGGATCTGGCCGCCTGAGTGCTAGTGGGGGACGGCCTCGTTGAGCAGCCGGAGCTCCGGCGCGGTCTTCGTCGGCGAGAACTCGATGACCTCGTACTTCGCGAGGTGCTTCACGCAGAACGGGTCGGACGCCAGGACGGCGTCGAGCTTCCCGCGGGACATCGGGCGCGTGAAGATCACGCCGCCGGTGCGCGGGTTCCGCCGCCCGGACGCGAGGAAGAGGCCGCGTTCGTACTGCTTGTTCAGCCACTCGGCGTGGTCCGGGAGCGCGTAGTCGATTTCCTCGATCGGTGCTGTGTAGTTCAGCAGGACGACATACATGGTTAAGACGGTAGACCCGCTCGCGCGCCTGCGCGTCCGGACGATGCGAAGTGGTGACGGATCGAGCTATAGTCGGCGCCATGCACGCGCAGACGTCCAGCTGGTGGCCGCCCTCGGCGGCCTGCTGACCCTGCGCTGAACCAGCCAGTGGCCGCCCCGGACGGGCGGCCTTTTTCGTGCCTTCTCCGGGGTGGCCCCCCGCGGAAGGAACCCACGATGAGCAAGCTGTCCGGCATCACGCCCTCCGGTCACGTCCACCTCGGCAACCACCTCGGCGCCGTCCGCCGCTGGGCCATCGAGGGCGGCGCGGAGGACCTGTACTTCGTCGCCGACCTGCACGGCATGACGACCCCGCACAACCCATCGAAACTCCGATCACTGGCGCGCGAGCAGCTGGCGGTGCTGATCGCCGCCGGCATCGATCCCGAGCGGGTGTTCGTCCAGTCCGACCTGGCCCGCGAGCTCGGCGCGCTGACCTGGGTCCTGGAGTGCACCTGCAACTACGGCGAGGCCGCGCGGATGATCCAGTTCAAGGAGAAGTCCAAAGGTCAGGCCGGGGTGCGGCTGTCGCTGCTGACCTACCCGGCGCTGATGGCCGCCGACATCCTCCTGCAGGGCGCGGACGAGGTGCCGGTCGGCGAGGACCAGCGGCAGCACGTGGAGCTGACGCGGACACTGGCGAAGCGGTTCAACGGCACCTACGGCGACGTGTTCACCATCCCGCGCGCGGTGCTGCCGCCGGCCGGCGCGCGGGTGAAGGACCTGGCCGACCCGACGCGCAAGATGTCGAAGTCGGCCCGGGACGCGGTGGGCGTGGTGTTCGTGCTCGACGAGCCCGACCAGATCCGCCGCAAGATCCGCCGCGCGGTCACCGACGGCGGTTCGGTGCCGGTGCACGCCCCGGAGACGCGCCCGGGGATGGCGAACCTGCTGGAGATCCTCGCCGCCTGCCGCGGCGGGTCGCCGGCGGAACTGGCTGACGAGTTTTCGTCGTACGGAGCGGTGAAGGACGCCGTCGCCGACGCGGTGATCGAAGAGCTGCGGCCGCTGCGGGAACGCGCGTCTTCGCTGCTCGACGACGTCTCGGAGCTGGATCGCGTGCGCAAGGCGGGCGCGGAGCGCGCCCGCGAACGCGGCTCGCACCGGCTCGAAGCAGCACTGCGCATGATCGGCGCTGCTGCGCCGATCGGTGACCACTCCGGCCACAGTCACGGCCGCATGACTTCGTAGCAACGGTCGCGTGCCGAGCGCGGGGCGGCCTACTTTTGGCCGGACTGGTCACTGAGCAGCGCGCGGAAGGCCGGCAGCAGGATCCGGTCGGCGGGCAGCCAGTCGACGTCGTCGAGGTCGTCGGGCCCGAGCCAGCGCACGGCTCGGTGCTCGACGGCCCGCGGCTCGTCCCCCGGCGAAACGAGCTTCGCGGCGTAGATGCGGAGAACCCGGCCACCGGGCAGCGGGATGTCCTCCCCGACCCGGCCGCCGACCTCGACGACGACGTCGAGCTCCTCGCTGCACTCGCGAGCCAGCGCGAACGCTTCGGACTCCCCTTCTTCGACCCGGCCGCCGGGCAGTTCCCACTGCCCCGCGTGCTTCGGCGGCCAGGCCCGCTGCTGGGCCAGCAGCTTGCCGTCCCGCACCAGGGCGGCTCCCACGATCACAGCGTTCACAGTCCCGGAACCTACCCGGAAGCCCCGCCGCCGGCCGCACGCCAGACGACCAAACGCCCCAAGGCCACATTGGGTGCGTTCAACGCACCGAAGGCCACATTGGGTGCGTTCAACGCACCGAAGGCCACCTTGGGGCGCTTGAGCCGGGACCGGCGTCAGCCTGCGGGGACCGCGCGCCAGACGACCACGAACCGCGCGCCGCCGTCCGGGGACTCGCCGACCTGGACGCGGCCACCTCGGCGCCGGACCGTCTCCGCCACCATCGCCAGGCCCAGTCCCGTGCCGCCGGAGGACCGGGCCCGGTCGTCCGCGATCCGGTAAAAGCGGTCGAACACCTTCTCGCGGTGCTCCGGCGCGATCCCCGGCCCGTCGTCGTCGACCACGACCCGCACCGACGACCGCGACGCCAGCACCGACACCACGATCTGGCCGCGCGCGTAGCGGCACGCGTTGCGCAGCAGGTTGTCCAGCACCAGCTCCACCTCCGCGTGCGCGGCCGACGCCCACGCCTGGGCGACCGCCGTGCTCACCCGGGTCTCCGGGGTCCCCGCCGGGAGCCGGGCCACCGCCGCGCGGACCTCGCTCACCAGCTCGACCGGCGAAGCGGGCGGCACCTCCCCCGCGTCCGAGCGGGCCAGCGACAGCAGCCCGTCCAGCAGCGACGACAGCCGCTCGGCCTCGGTCAAGATGTCCGACAACGTCTCCTGCGCGAGCTCCGGATCGGGGTTGGTGACGGCGACCTCGGCCTGCACCCGGATCGAGGCGACCGGCGAGCGCAGCTCGTGCGCGGCGTCGCCGGTGAAGCGCCGGAGCCGGTCGCTGGCCTGTTCCTGGCGTTCCAGCAGCGCGTTGAACTCCTCCGCCAGCGCGCGCAGCTCGTCGTGCGAGTCCGGCAGCGCCAGCCGCGCCGCCGGCGGCAGCGACCGCACCGAACCCCGCATGCGCGCGACCGGCCGCAGCGACAGGCGCACCACCAGCCACGTCGCGAAGCCCGCGACCAGCGCGCCGACCACCGCGACGACCACCAGCCACACTCCGCCGTAGTGCACCGCGGCGGCGAACCCGACCAGGCCGGCGCCCGCGACGACCAGCCGTTGCGCCCCGTCCGGCGCGCTGACGACCGTCCCCAGGTACCGCGCGCCGTCGCGCTGGATCGGCTGCCCCGCCTTGAGCGCCGAGACGTCCGAAGCGGAGAGTCCGGTCGGGGTGCCGCCGTCCACGGGTGCGCCCGCGATGTCGAGCACCCGCAGCGTCACCGGGGCGGACCCGGACAGCGGACGGCCCGCGCTCACCTCGGCCCCGGCCGGGCCGAGCGCGCTCGTCAGCTCGTGGTCGACCGAGCCGATGAGCCGGGGTGAGAGGTTCGACGCGGCCAGTGCCGCCAGCCCGAGCAGGCAGACCAGGGTGATCGTCGCGGCCAGCACGGTGATCCGGGCCTGCAGGGTCCGGCCCCGCCACCAGCCGGTCACGGGGTGATGACCTCGTCGAGCTGTGCGTCGGACGCCAGGTAGCCGTGCCCCCGCACGGTCCGCAGCAACGCGCCGGCCCCGACCGCGTCGAGCTTGCGGCGCACGTACCCGACGTAGACCTCGACGAGGTTGCGGGTCACCGCCTGCTCCTCGCCCCAGACCGCGCGCAGCAGCTCGTCTTTCGTGACGACCGTGCCGGCCCGCCCGACGAGGACCTCCAGCAGCGCGAACTCCCGCGGGCTCAGCCCGACCTCTTCGTCGTGCCAGTGCACCTGCCGCAGCCCGCGGTCGACGGCCAGCGCGCCGAGCCGCAGCGTGCCGCGGCCGGCTTCCGGCCCGGCCCGGCGCAGCACCGCGCGGACCTGCGCGACCAGCACCACGAACGAGAACGGCTTGACGAGGTAGCCGTCGGCACCGAGGTCGAGGCCGTCGGCCTGGTCGACCTCGCCGTCCTTCGCCGAGACGAGCAGCACCGGCGTGGTCACGCCGTCCTTGCGCAGCCGCTCCAGCACGCGGTAGCCCGACAGGCCCGGCAGCATGATGTCGAGCAGGACGACGTCGAACGAGCCGGTGCTCGCCAGCTGCAGGCCGGTGGGCCCGTCCGCGGCGGTGACCACGTCCATGCCCTCCGCGCGCAGCCCGCGCTGCAGCGCCTTCCGCACGCCCGGTTCGTCGTCGACCACCAGCACCCGAGGTTTCACGAGACTCATCATGGCCGGTTTTCGCAGGTCGTGCGTCGGTTCTCAGCGCGATCTCAGCCGGAGAGGGAGAACCTTCAGGGGTATCTCAGCCTCGAGAGGGAAGCGTCGTGGCCAGGGAGCCGGGCACACTCAAGCCCGGGAACACCACAGGGAGAGACGCATGAAACCGAAGACGAAGGGCATCACCGCCGCGGTCCTCGGCACCGCGCTCGGTGCCGGTGGCCTCGCGTTTGTCGCGATGCCGGCCAGCGCCGACGACAAGCCGGCGCTGCCGCAGGTGAGCGCCGAGGACCTGGTCCAGTCGGTGGCCAAGGCGAAGCCGGGCGCGTTCGACGGCACGGTGAAGGTGAGCAACGACCTGGGCCTGCCCGCACTGGGGAACGCGGTGCCGGGCGCGTCGGCGCTGAACATGGACTCGGCCCACCTCTTCACCGACGGAGCGGGCAAGAGCCGGCTGGCCGTCACGCAGGGCGCGAGCCAGCAGACCGTCGTCCACGACGGCACCACCGTCTGGGACTACAGCTCCAAGACGAACACCGCGACCAAGGTGACCATCCCGGCCGACGTGGCCCAGCAGAAGGGCGCGGGCAGCGACAAGACCGCCGACCCGCTGGCGGCCTCGACGGAACTGCTCGCGAAGGTCCGCGAGAGCAGCACGGTCTCGGTCGACGGCACCGCGACCGTCGCCGGCCGCCCGGCCTACGAGCTGGTCCTGACGCCGAAGCCGACCGAGCGGACGCTGCTGCGCGAGATCCGCGTGGCGGTCGACTCGCAGACGCGGATGCCGCTGCGGATGTCGGTGCTGAGCAACGGCACGGCGACGCCGGCGCTCGAGGTGGCGTTCACCGAGATCGAGTTCACCCAGCAGCCGGCCGACCTCTTCACCTTCACCCCGCCGAAGGGCGCCAAGGTGCAGGAGAAGACGCCGACGATCGACCAGCAGCACAAGGACCTCGCCGAGCAGGCGAAGCAGGACGTCAAGGTCGTCGGCGACGGCTGGGACACCGTCGTCACCGGCAAGGTCCCGGCGGACGCGCTGAACGCGGCGCCGAAGCAGCAGTCCGGCCGTGAAGGCCGCGGCGGCAACGCGGACCCGAAGGCGCTGCTCGAGCGGTTCGCGAAGAAGGTCAACGGCGCGTGGGGCAGCGGCTACCTCGTCACCACGAAGGTCGGCAGCGCGGTGCTGACCGACGACGGCCGGTTCGCCGCCGGTGCGGTGCCGGAGCAGGTCCTGTACGAAGCGCTGGGTCAGAAGTGACCAGCACCACTGTCCAGTCCGGGGCGGACGTCTCTTCGGAGGCGTCCGCCCCGGCGGTCCCGCTCGCCGCGCGGACCCGGGGACTGCGCAAGGTCTACGGCAGCACCGTCGCGGTCGATCACGTCGACCTCGACATCCCGCAGGGCGCGGTCGTCGGGATGCTCGGGCCGAACGGCTCGGGCAAGACGACCACCATCCGGATGCTGCTCGGCCTGGTCCGGCCGACCGAGGGCGAGGTCGAGCTGCTCGGCCGCCCGATGCCGGACGCCGCCGCGCACGCGCTGCCGGACGTCGGCGCGCTGGTCGAGGGGCCGGGCTTCCACCCGTTCCTCTCCGGGCGCGACAACTTGCTGCGCTTCGCCGCGGCGGAACCGCGGCTGTCCTCCGCCGGGATCCCTGCCGCGGTGGACACGGCGCTGGAGCGCGTCGGCCTGACCGGGGCGGCGCGCCGGCGGTACAAGGGGTATTCGCTCGGCATGAAGCAACGGCTCGGGCTCGCTTCGGCGTTGCTCGTGCCGCGGAAGATGGTCGTGCTCGACGAGCCGACCAACGGCCTCGACCCTGCTGGTACCAGGGAGATCCGCAGGATCGTGGCCGAGCTGCACGCCGAGGGCGTCACCGTGCTGGTGTCGTCGCACCTGCTGGCCGAGGTCGAAGCGACGTGCACGCACGTGGCCGTCCTGCAGTCCGGCAACGTCGTCGCGCAGGGCGAGCTGGCGGAGCTGCTGGAGTCCGGGAACGCGGCCTTGCTGGTCCGCACGCCGGACGCGGAGCAGGCGGTGGAAGTGCTGCGGGAGAACCGGATCGGCGCCCGGCTCACGCCGGACGGCATCCGGGCCGATCTGACCGCGGCCGAGGCGCCGCGGGTGCTGCAGGTCCTGGTGGGCGCGGGGGTCGCGGTCCACGAGGCGACGCGGGCCCGCACCGGCCTGGAAGACCTGTTCGCGCGGCTGACCGAGGGGGCGGAATGACGACGGCGGTTCTCGACGCACCGGCGGCCCGCACGGGCCACGACACGGTGCCGTTGCCGCGGCTGCTGGCCGCGGAGCTGCGCTGGATCTTCCGGCGGCCGCGCACGCTGGCCGTGCTCGGGTTGCTGGCGCTGATCCCGGTGGTGATCGGCATCGGCCTGACGCTGGTGGACGACAACCCGAACGCCGGCGGCGGCCCGGACGAAGGCGGCGGAGCGCTGCTCTCGTCCGCGGTCAACAACGCGTTCGTGCTGCCCATCGCGGCGATCGTGATGTCGCTCGCGCTGCTGCTGCCGCTGGCTTCGGCCATGGCGGGCGCGGACGCGATCGCGGGTGAGACCTCGCACGGCACGCTGCGCGGCTGGCTGATCGCTCCGGTCGGCCGCGGCCGGCTGCTGGCGGTCAAGGCGTTCGGCGTCGCGACGGTGTCGGTCGTGTCGGTGCTGGCGATGTGCGTGACGGGCGTGGTGACCGGGCTCATTATCAACGGCACGGATTCGCTGTTCACGCTGTCGGGCACCACGTTGTCCCTGGGCGGTGCGCTGGCGCGGATCCTGCTGGTGGCGGGCTGGGTGGTGCTGCAGCTGTGGGCGGTCGGCGCGGTGGCGCTGGCGCTGTCCAGCTGGACCGAGCACCCGATGCTGGTGGTGGCTTCCGTCCTGGCGGGCGACATCGTGTTCACGATCCTCGGGTTCCTGACGTCGCTGGACTGGCTGCACCCGTTCCTGCTGACGCAGAACTGGTCGCTGGCCCCGGCGGAGGTCCTGCAGGACCCGATGGGCACGCAGATGCTGGGCGAAGGCGCGTTGCGCGCGGCCTGCTACATCGTCATCGGGCTTTCGCTGGCCTACGCCCGCCTGTCGACCCGAGACGGCTGAGGTTCCTTCCGGACGGCGTCAACCGACCAGCGCGACGCCGTCCGGGTCGAGCTCCAGCTTCACCGCGTCCCCGGCGCGCAGGTCCGACGCGGCCGGCGCCACGGCGTCCACTGTGGAGTCCGCGAGTTTCACCACGAGCCGCACGTGCTCGCGCCGGTGCACCGCGGCCACCACCTCACCGTCCACTCCGGACTTCGCCACCCGCAGCGCGTGCGGCCGCAACCCCAGCCGCACCGGGCCGTCGGCGGCGTCCGGGAGTTCCAGGTCCCCCAGCTCCGTGTGCACGTGCCCGGCCGCGGCCACACCGTCGGCGAACGTCGTCACGCCGAGGAAGCGGGCCACGTCGTCGTCCGCCGGATTCCGCCACACCCGCCGGACCGCACCTTCCTGGCGGACCTCCCCCGCGTCGAGCACCGCCACGCGGTCGGCCAGCGTGAACGCCTCCTCCTGGTCGTGCGTCACCAGCAGCGCGGTGATCTTGCTGCGCCGCAACAGGTCCGCCAGGTCGATCGCCAGCTGCTCACGCAGTCCCGCGTCCAAACCGGACAGTGGCTCGTCGAGCAGCAGCAGCCGCGGCTTCGGCGCCAGCGCCCGGGCCAGCGCCACCCGCTGGGCCTGGCCGCCGGACAGCTCCGTCACCCGCCGTTTCTCGAAGCCGGCGAGGCCCACCAGCTCCAGCAGCTCGGCGACCCGCGGCGCCCACTGCGCGCGCGGCACGCCGTGCATCCGCAGGCCGAACGCGATGTTCGCGGCGACGTCGCGGTGGGCGAACAGCTGGCCGTCCTGGAACACCAGGCCGAAGCCGCGCCGGTGGACCGGGACCGCGCCGAGGTCCTCGCCGTCCCAGCTCACCGAGCCGCGCGCCGACGGCTCGAGGCCGGTGATCGCGCGCAGCAGCGTCGACTTGCCCGAGCCCGACGGGCCGAGCAGCGCCAGCACCTCGCCGTCGGCGATGTCCAGCCGGGCGTCGCGCACCGCCGCGAACGATCCGTAGTGGACGGTCAGGTCCCGCACCGACAACGCCATCAGAACTCTCCCACCCCGTCGCGCCCGAGCCGGTCGATCAGCGCGACCGCCAGCACCGTCACGAGCATCAGCAACGCGCACGCCGCATAGGCCATCTGGTTGTTCAGCTCACCCGGGCGCGCCATCAACGTCGCGACCGCGACCGGCAGCGTCGGCGCCGTGGGCCGGGCGAGGAAGCTCGTCGCGCCGAATTCGCCGAGAGCCACGACGAACCCGAAGCCCGCCGCCGCGACCAGCGGCCGCAGCGTCAGCGGCAGGTCGATCTCCCGCCACACCCGCAGCGGGCTCGCCCCGAGCGTCGAGGCGGCCTGCCGCAGCCGGACGTCGACCGAGCGCAGCACCGGCAGCACCATCCGCACGATCAGCGGGATGATCACCAGTGCCTGGGCCAGCGGCACCAGGTAGGGCGAGGTCCGCAGGTCGCCGGGCAGCGCGTCGAGCGTCACCAGGTAGCCGAACCCGACGGTCACCGCGGACACCCCGAGCGGCAGCATCAGCACGGCGTCCATCGTCTCGCCCAGCCCGCGCGCGGCTTTGGCGGGCGAGCGCCGCAGCGCCACGAGGACGACGGACGCGAGCACGCCGACGACCAGCGCGAGCAACGTCGCGTCGATCGCCACCTTGAGCGAGTTCAGCGCGGCGTCCCAGCCGGACACCTGAAGTGCGCCCTTCTCGCCGGTGCTCGTCAGGGCCCGGTACCCGGCGAGGCTCCAGCCGTCCTCTGTGGACACCGATTCGGCGAGGAGCGCGACGATCGGTGTCACCAGCAACGCGAGGACGACCCCCGCGGCACCGACGATCCACCACTCGCCGCCCCTCGGCGGCCGTGCTCCGCCGGAGCCGATCCGGGCGCCCTCCTTGCGCCGCCGCGCCAGCCCGCCGAGGACCAGCGCGGCGACCACGGCCGCGAACTGGATCAGCGAGAGCGCGGCCGCGCCCGAAAGGTCCAGCAGGTCGACCGTCCGCAGGTAGATCTCGGTTTCCAGGGTCCGGTAGCGCGCCCCGCCCAGGATCAGGACGACCCCGAAGCTGGTGGCGCAGAAGAGGAACACGACGGCCGCGGCGGACGCGACCGCGGGTGCCAGCGCGGGCAGCGTCACCGACCGGAAGGCCCGCCACGGCGACGCGCCGAGCGCGCGGGCGGCGTCGGTCGTCCGCGAATCGAGCCGCGCCCACAGCCCGGCGACGGTCCGCGCGACGACGGCGACGTTGAAGAAGGCGTTGGCCAGCACGATCGGCAGCACGCCGCCGTCCGGCCACAGCGCCCGGAACGCCAGCCCGACGACCACGGTCGGCAGCACGAACGGCACCAGCACCAGCGTCCGGGCCAGGCCGACGCCGGGCAGCCGCACCCGGGCCAGCAGGAACGCCACCGGCAGCCCGGCCAGCACCGCGACCACCGTCGACGCGGCCGCGCTCGCGACGGTGAACCCGGCCAGCTGCCAGGTCCGCGCGTCGCCGAGCACGACGTCGAGCCCGCCCGCGGCGAACCCGCGTCCGATGATCGCCAGCACCGGCCAGGCGAAGAACACCACCAGGAACCCGATCGGGGCCAGCCCGAGCAGCGCCAGGCCGAGCCCGCGAGCGGTCCGCGGTGGCGCTGTCGCTTTCCCGGGACTCCGCGGTGGAGCCTCGGAGCTCACTGCAGGAGCGTGCGCCATTCGCCGATCCACTTCTCGCGTCCGGCCTGCACCTGGTCCGCGGGCAGCGCCTGCGGCCTCTGCGGCAGCGGGGCCACCTGCGCCCAGCCCGCGGGCAGGTCGACGCCCTGGCGCGCCGGGTAGACGTACATGTTGGCCGCGACCGTGGCCTGGAACTGCTGCGAGAGCAGGAAGTCGACGACCTTGCGGGCGTTCTCGACCTGCTTGCCGTTCGCCAGCACGCCGGCGTACTCGACCTGCCGGTAGCAGGTGTCGAGCAGCGCCTTGGTGCGCGGCTTCCCGTCGTCCCCGACTTCGGCGGCCGGCGACGACGCGTACGAGACGACGATCGGCCGCGGCCCCTTGCCGGACGAGCCGGAGAACTGCTTGGTGTAGGCCTCTTCCCAGCCGCTGACGACCTTGACGCCGTTGGCCTTCAGCTTCGTCCAGTAGTCCTTCCAGCCGGCGTCGCCGTACTTGGCGACGGTGCCGAGGAGGAACGCCAGCCCGGGCGACGCCGTCGCCGGGTCCTCGGCGACCAGCAGGTCCTTGTACTTCGGGTCGGCCAGGTCGTCGTAGGTCTCCGGTGCGGGGATCCCCTTGGTGGTGAAGTAGTTCGTGTCGACGTTGACGCAGACGTCGCCGACGTCGACCGCGGACAGCCGGTGCTCGGGGTCGACGGCGTAGCGCTGCGGCCCACGGTCGGCTTCCGGGCTGGTGTAGGAGTCGAAGACGCCTTCGCTGAGCGCCCGCGAGGCGAAGGTGGAGTCGACGCCGTACGCGACGTCGCCGATCGGATTCGCCTTCGTCAGCACGAGCTTGTTGGTCAGCGAACCGGCGTCGCCCTGCTTGAGCACGGAGACCTTGATGCCCGACTGCTTCTGGAAGGCGTCGAGCACCTCCTGCGGCGCCAGGAACGAATCGTGCGTCACGAGGGTGACGGTGGGCGTCTGCTGCGTGCCACCGTCACCGTCCGACAGCGAGCACGCCGCGGCGACGGCACCGACGGCGGCGATGGCCGTCGCGGCGCGCACAGCCCTGCGTTTCATCTACCCTCCTGCACTTCGCCGACGCGGAGGGAAGCCCTCCCGTCGCCGGCATGATCCGGTCAGGTGCGAACGGTCGCGGGTGACCCCGCCTCTCAGCCCGGCTCACCGGACTCCCGTGGCAACCGTGCAGCGTAGTCCAGGACGGCCGACCATGGAGACATGACGGAAATCTTGAACGACGACGAGGCCGACGCCCGGCTCGGTGCGGACTGGACGCGGTCCGGCGCGGTGATCGCGCGCGAGGTGGAGCTGGCGAGCTTCCCCCAGGCGATCGAGGTGGTGAACCGGGTGGCGGACCTCGCCGAAGCCGCCGACCACCACCCGGACATCGACATCCGCTGGCGCACGCTGACCTTCCGGCTCAGCACGCACTCGGCAGGCGGCCTGACGGCGAAGGACTTCGACCTGGCGTCGCGGATCGACGCGGTGCTCGCCGCGGTGTGATCTCGGCTACGCTCAGTGCACCTTCGCCCGGGTTCGGCGTCTCTCGGTTACCGGAACCTTCGGGAAGGAGAGACAGATGACTCAGGCAATCGTGGTCGGCACGGCGGCGTTCGCGACGATGGTGGCGGCGGCCGGTGGGGTGCTCTGGTTCACCGCCCGCAACCGCCGTCACCTGGACGGCTGAGAGTTCGATCACAGCTGTTAACGGGCGGCATGATCAGCGCGCTGTTCCTGCGGAAGCATCGGTTCGGCCCCTAGGAAACGCCATGAACAGCACCGCCGCCCTCACCCCCGCCCAGCGCGCCTGGATCAACGCCCTCGCCCCCGCGGTGGTGCTGATCGTGATCGCGGTGCTGGGCCTGCTCGGCTAGTCCGCCCAAGCCTGCCGGACCTCCGGGTCCGGCGGGCTACAAGGTGATCTGCCCGGGCGGCGGGAACTCGGCCGGGGTCTCGTCGGCCGTGGACCAGTACTCGAGGCACGACAAGCGGCCTTCGTCGACGAACACGATGAGGCCGCCGTCCGGGACGTCGGCCTCCACCGCCACCGATTCCATCTTCGGCGAGCGCGGGGTCGCGTCGTCCACGGCGAGGTCGATCGTGGGGCAGCCGCAGCCGCAGCGGCCGACCACCCGGGCCGTGGTGGCCTGCGCGCGCAGTTCCGCGGCACCGGGGAAGTCGGCCGCGAGCAGCGTGTCCAGTGCCGTCCGCTCGTTCGGCGTCAGCGGGCGAGGGCTCGCCACGATCAGTACCGGGGCATGTTCGGGATGGCCTTCTCCGCCACTTCGATGAGCGCGAGCACCTTCGGCACGTCGGCCGCCACGTCCTCGGCGGTCATCGCCGGAGTCTCCGACGATCGATAGGCGATCTCGTTGCGCCGGGCCCGCATCCGGTTGAAGGGCCGCAGGAGCGAGCCCAGCGGCGGATCCAGCTGGGCGAGGACGGCCTCGTAGACGGTCACGTGGCCGCCCCGGCTCGTCACCCGCAGGCCCTGGTTCTGCAGGACCGCCGCCAACGCGCGGCGCGCGCTGTCGTAGGCCAGCGTGTAGGCGCCTTCCGGGTCGGTGTCCTGCAGCTGCCGCGCTGACGCGAGGTGGGTGCGGGCCCGGGCCAGTTCGGCCTCGGCCGCCTCCCGCGACGCCGGGACGCGCTCGATGGCGCCGCGGGCCATGAAGGCGTCGATCCGCTCACGCCCTTGGTTCCACTGGGGCATCAGGCCTCCTGGTCGAGGTTCAGCCGGGCCAGCGGACGTTCGCGCACGCTGGTGAGGAACGGATCCGCCGTGTCCGCCGCCCACGACTCCGGCGAGATCCGGTGCACGTTGACCTCGTGGCCCAGCCGCCGCGACACACCCTCGGCCAGGTCGAAGAGCGCGTCCGGATCGGGCGAACCGACGACGAGCACGTCGACGTCCCCGGGCGGCGGGCCCGGTTCGCCGCGGTAGCGCGCGGCCCAGGACCCGTAGATGTAGGCCTCCCGCACGCCCGCCAGCCCGGACAGGGCCTCGGCGAGCAGCGGCAGCGGCCCGAAGGTGACCGCGATGACCTCGCTCAACGGCCGGTAGAGCGGGGTGTCCGTGCGGGCTTTGACGAGCCGGCTCCGGCCGACCCGCCGGTCTTCCAGGATGCCGCCGCCGACGAGCCGTTCGACCTCGCGCAACACGGCCGTGGGGGTGACGCCGGAGGCTTCGGCGAGCTCGGTGATGCTGTACTCGCGCTCCGGGTGCAGCAGGACCCGCGCCAGCACCTCACCCTGCATGCGGGACCGCAGCAGGGGGAGCAGGCTCGGCGACGTTTTCATTGGACGCAGTATATCCTGCGTCCAATGAAAGCAACAGTCAGTAGTTGACGCTCACTCAGACGTTGAAGCGGAACTCGACCACGTCGCCATCGGCCATCACGTAGTCCTTGCCCTCCATGCGGACCTTGCCCGCCGCCCGGGCGGCCGCCATCGAACCCGCCGCCATCAGGTCGTCGTAGGAGACGATCTCCGCCTTGATGAAGCCGCGCTCGAAGTCCGTGTGGATCACGCCCGCCGCCTGCGGGGCCGTCGCGCCCTGCGGGATCGTCCACGCCCGGGACTCCTTCGGGCCCGCCGTCAGGTACGTCTGCAGGCCGAGGGTGTGGAAACCCGCGCGGGCCAGGGAGTACAACCCCGGCTCCGGCTGGCCGACCGACTCGAGCAGCTCGCGGACCGACTCCTCGTCGTCCAGCTCCAGCAGCTCCGCCTCGACCTTCGCGTCGAGGAACACCGCGTCCGCCGGCGCGACCAGCTTGGTCAGCTCCTCGCGGCGGGCTTCGTCGGTGAGCACCGGCTCGTCGGCGTTGAAGACGTAGAGGAACGGCTTCGTGGTGAGCAGGCTCAGTTCGCGCAGCGCGTCGAAGTCGACTTCCTTCTGCGCCTGGAAGAGCGTGCGCCCGGCGTCGAGGATCTCCTTCGCCTTCTGGGCGTTGTCCAGCGCGGGCTTGTTCTCCTTCTTCGTCCGCGCTTCCTTCTCCAGCCGCGGCAGCGCCTTGTCGAGGGTCTGCAGGTCGGCGAGGATCAGCTCGGTGTTGATCGTCTCGATGTCGCTCGACGGGTCGATGCGGCCGTCGACGTGCACCACGTCGGGGTCGTCGAACACGCGGATGACCTGGCAGATCGCGTTGGCCTCACGGATGTTCGCCAGGAACTTGTTGCCCAGCCCGGCACCCTCGGACGCGCCCTTCACGATGCCCGCGATGTCCACAAAGGACACCACGGCCGGCACGATCTTCTCCGACTTGTGCAGCTCGGCCAGCTTGTCCAGCCGGGGGTCCGGCAGCGGCACGACCCCGACGTTCGGCTCGATCGTCGCGAACGGGTAGTTCGCGGCGAGCACGTTGTTACGGGTCAGCGCGTTGAACAGGGTGGACTTGCCGACGTTGGGCAGGCCGACGATACCGAGGGTGAGGCTCACGACCCCGCAGTCTACGTGGCTGCCCCGCCCACGCCCCACGCACCCAACGCCGTGGCGGATTTCCGCCAGCGACCGCACTGACCTGCTGGCATGCTCGGATCAATGGTCACCGAAACGCTCTCACCCTGGCGCGACGCCGAACGCTGCTACCGCGTGGTCACCGCCCGCGACCCGCGCTTCGACGGCCAGTTCATCATGGCCGTCCGCACCACCGGCATCTACTGCCGTCCGTCTTGCCCGGCGTCGACGCCGAAGGTGCAGAACGTCCGCTTCTTCCCGACGTCGGCGGCCGCGCAGGCCAACGGCTTCCGCGCCTGCCGCCGCTGCCTGCCCGACGCCGTGCCCGGCTCGCCGGACTGGAACGTGCGCGCCGACCTCGCCGCGCGGGCGATGCGCCTGATCTCCGACGGGACCGTCGAGCGCGACGGCGTCCCCGGCCTCGCGCGGCGGCTCGGCTACTCGGAACGCCAGCTGGGCCGGGTGCTCACCGCCGAGCTGGGCGCGGGCCCGCTGGCCCTCGCCCGGGCGCACCGCGCGCACTCGGCGCGGCTGCTCATCGAGATGTCCGAGCTGCCGCTGACCGACGTCGCCTTCGCGGCGGGCTTCTCCAGCGTGCGGCAGTTCAACGAGACGATCCGCGAGGTGTTCGCGACGACGCCTTCGCAGCTTCGGGCCTTCGCGGCTTCACGACGTGGCCGGCAGAGCGACGTGACCGGGACCCGGCTCAGCCTGCGGCTGCCGTTCCGGCCGCCCTTCGACGCTTCGGGGTTGCTTCGCTTCTTCGCGGACCAAGCGGTGCCGGGCGTCGAGGAAGTCACTTCGGAGACCTACGCGCGGACCCTGCGGCTCGCCCACGGCACCGGAGTCGTGCGATTGACGCCCGCGCCGGACCACGTGCGCTGCGAGCTGATGCTGACCGACCTGCGCGATCTCGGCAGCGCGGTCAGCCGGGTGCGCCGGCTGCTCGACCTCGACGCCGACCCCGCGGCGGTCGCCCGCGTCCTCAGCGCCGACCCGGCGTTGGCCCCGGTGGTCGCGGCCGTGCCGGGGATCCGGGTGCCGGGCGCCGTCGACGGCGAGGAACTGCTGCTCCGCGCCCTGCTGCGCGAGGTGCCGCCGGGCGAGGAGGTGCCGGGCGAGTGGGGCGTGCGCGGGCTCTTCCCGACGGCAGCCCGGATCGCGACGGCCGGGCTCGGCGAAACCGTCACCGGCGTGGCCGCCGCCCTGGCCGAAGGACGCCTGGAGGTCCACGTCGGCCGGGAGGCGGCCGAACTGCGCGCGGAGCTGCTGGGCTGCCCCGGGGTCGACGCGTCGACGGCGGACTACGTGCTGATGCGCGTCCTCGGCGCCCCGGACGTCCTGCTCACCGGCGACCCCCGGGTCCGGCGCGGCGCCGAAGCGCTGGGCATCGCGCCGGACTCCCTGCCGGAGCGGGCGCGCGCGTGGACGCCGTGGTGTTCCTACGCCGGGATGTACCTCCGGCACGCCGCTGCCTAGCCCTGTTCGCCCGGCCACAGCACGGCCTGGGCGACGATGACCTGCTCGCCGTCGTGGGTCACCGCCGGCGAGCCGTAGAGGCGGTAGCCGAGTTCCAGCGCTTCGCTGACCCGGTGGCAGAACTTCGCGTCGTCCGGGCCGGTGAGCACGCGGTAGCGGGGCAGGCCGTTCGGCGGCTGGTCGGTCATGGGTCCATCTTGGCCGGGTGATCAGCCCGCGCGCACCTCCAATGTCGAGCCCGTGCGGGACTTCCGGACCCGCAGCCGCGTCGGGATGCGCTGCCGCAGCTCCTCGACGTGGGACACGAGCCCGACCACGCGCCCGCCGGCGCGCAGCTCGTCGAGGATGTTCATCACGACGTCGAGGGTTTCGGCGTCCAGCGTGCCGAACCCCTCGTCGACGAACAGGGTGTCCAGCAGCACGCCGCCGGCCTCCCCCGCGACGACGTCCGCCAGCCCCAGCGCGAGGGCCAGCGACGCGAGGAACGACTCCCCGCCGGACAGGGTCTTCGCTGGGCGGATGGTGCCCGAGTAGTCGTCCAGCACGTCGATGCCGAGCCCGCCGCGGGTGCCGCGCGCCCCGGCCGCGTCCGAGTGCACGAACGAGTACCGGCCCTGGCTCATCGTGCGCAGCCGGTGCGTGGCGGCGACGGCGACTTCTTCGAGCCGCGCCGCCAGCACGTACGACCGCAGCGACATCTTGCGGCTGTTCTGCCCGCGCCCGTTGACGACCTCCGAGAGGGCTCGCAGCTCGGCGTACTCCGCCTCGGCCGGGGCGAGCCCAGCCAGCGCCGCGCGCAGCAGGCCGGCCAGCCGGGTCAGCTCCTCGTGCTGCGCGGTGGCCGCCCGAAGCGCCGCGTACGCGGAGTCGGCACGCGCCCGGGCCAGCTGGGCCGCGTCGGCCGCGCGCGCGACGTCCGCGACGTCGTCCGGCGAGATCCCGAACAAGTCCGGTTCGGCCAGCAGCGCCCGCGCGCCCGCGGCGGCCGCCTCGGCCTCGGCGATGCCCTGCTCCAGCTTCTCGATCTGCTCGTCCGGCAGCATCGCGGCGCGGGCCTTCTTCAGCGAGGCGAACCCCTTCGCCGCGACCGCCGCGTCGACCAGCGCTCGCTGCTGGGTGACGCGTTCCCGGGCACCGGCGACCGCTGTGCGCGCCTCCGCGACGGCCTCCAGCGCCTCGGCGAGCCCGAGAAGGTGCGTCCGCCGCGCGCCGACGTCCGCGAATTCGCCCCGGCCGGCGACCAGGCGGCGCTCCCGCTCGGCCAGCCGCTCCTCCAGGGCGCGGACGTCGGTCGTGGCTTCGGTCGCCGCCTGTTCGGCCCGGCGAAGGCGCTCGGTGCGTGCTTCCAGGTCCCGCTCCAGCAGGACGACCTGGTGCCCCAGCTTGGCCTTGGCGGCCGCCTGCCCGGTCAACGTGGCGACGGTGGCGCGGGCGTCCGCCAGCTCGGCGGTGATCGACTCGGCCGTGCGCCCGGCCAGCCGCTCGATCAGGCCGGCCAGCCGCGCCTTCGCTTCCTCCAGGGCGACGACCACCCGCTGCCGCACCGCGTCCGCCGCCTGCTCGGCTTCCTCGGCCGCGCGTTCCTCCGCCGGGTCGACCAGCTCGACGTCCCGGCTCGCCTTCGCCGGGTGCTCGGCCGACCCGCACACCGGGCACGGCGCGCCGTCCGGCAACGCGGCTGCCAGCTCGGCCGCCATGCCGTCGAGCCGTCGCTCCCGCAGGTCGAGCCGGCGCTGCCGGGCCGCCTGGTGCGCGTCGACGACTTCGCGCAGCTTCGCCTCACCCCGGCCGACCTTCGCCTGCGCCTCGGGCAGTTCGGCGGCATCGCGGGCGAAGGCGCGCAGCTCGTCCACCTTCGCCTTGGCGCCGTCGAGCTTGGCTTCGGCTTCGGCGGCTTCGAGGGCGTCCGCCCGCAGTTTCGTCAGCTGGCCGGGGATCGCGGCCAGCTCGGTGGTCAACGCCTCGACCTGCTCGCGGGCCGTGACCGCGGCGAGCTTCCGGTCGTCCCGCCGCATGCCGTCGAGCTCTTGCTGCTCGGCCTCGGCGACCAGTTCCGCGACCGCGCCCGCCTCTTCGCGCGCGGTGGCCGCCCGCGCCTTCAGGTCACCGGTCGCCCGGGTGCCGAACTCCCGGAGCCGGGCCCCGCGGGCCTTCTCCGCCTGCTCGGCTTCGGCCAGTTCGGCGGCCCGCCGATCCAGCAGGTCGGCCTCCACGGCGACCCCGGCGGCCCGCCGCGCGGCGGCGACCTCCTGCGCCCACTCGGCCCGCTGCGGCGCCTGTTCGGTGATCTCGAGCAGCCGCAGGTGCGCGGTGCGCACCCGGCGGATCTTTTCCGCGCCCGCGCGTTCTTCCTGCAGGTAGACGTCCGCCCGCTGTGCGGCCGAGCGCGCCCGCTCCTCCTCGGCCGTCACCTGGCCGACTCGCGCCCGCGATTCGGTGAGCACGACGTCGACCCACTCGGCCACGTCCGTCTCGGGGGGCTCCTGCTGGGCCTCCTGCGCGTACCGGGCCAGCAGCTCCCGCACGTCCCGCTGCCGCGCCTCCAGCTCCCGGCCGCGTTCGGCGCGCAGGTCGGCGAACCAGCGTTCGACGTCGGCGAAGCGCTCGGTGCCGAACAGCCGCTCCAGGAGCTTCTCGCGCTCGGCGGTGTCCGAACGCAGGAAGCGGGCGAACTCGCCCTGCGGCAGCAACACCACCTGGAAGAACTGGGCCGCGGTCATCCCGAGCAGCCGCTCGACGGTGCGCGCGACCTCTTCGATCCGGATCAGGCCCTCCGGCGCGAGGCCGGCGGGCGCGGTGCCGACCCAGCTCAGCGACACCCGCGCCTGCTGGGTGGTCGTGCCCTCGCCGCGCCGCTTCGGCCGCTGGTACTCCGGGTTGCGCACGATCTTCAGCCGGTGGCCCTGCACGGTGAGCTCCAGCGCGACCTCGGTGACCTGGTCGCGCTCGGCGAGGTCGCACCGCAGCCGCTTGGCCTCGTTGCGGGCGCCGGGGACCACGCCGAACAGCGCGAACGCGATCGCGTCGAGCAGCGTCGTCTTGCCCGCGCCGGTTTCGCCGTGCAGGAGGAAGAGACCGTCGGCGCCGAGCACGTCGAAGTCGACCACTTCGCGTGCGCAGTACGGCCCGAAGGCTTCGACCTCCAGCCTGTGCAGCCTCATTTCGCGAGGGCCCCCCGGTCGGCCGCTTCCAGGGCCCGGAACAGGAGCTGTTCTTCGCGCTCGGTCGGCGGGGCGCCGCGGCAGTCGTCGAGGAAGCTGCGCGAGACCTCGATGTCGGACCGGCCACGGACGGCGTCGGAATAGCGCAGCGGGGCGCCGGCGTGCCCGCCCGCCGGCTCCCACTCCAGGTGCACGGCGTACCGGAACCGCTCGCGCAGCCGCCGCATCGCGTCGACCGGGCGCACCCGGTCGGTGACCGTGACCGACAGGAAGTGGTCGAGGTAGGCGTCGTGCGCCGGGTCCAGCAGGAGGTCTTCGAGCTCGCCGGTGAGCGTGGCGAGTGCTCTCGGCACGGGCAGCTCGTGGCGCCGGACCTCGGCGAGGCCGGTTCGATCGACGTCGACCAACCAGACCGATTTGCGTTGGCGGGCCTCGGAAAACGAGTACGCCAGCGGGCTGCCGGAGTACCGCAGGTGCTCGGCGAGCGTCTGCGGGCCGTGGAGGTGGCCGAGCGCCACGTAGTCGACGCCGTCGAAGACCGAGCCGGGTACCTGCTCGACGCCGCCGACCGCGATGGTTCGTTCGCTGTCGGTCGGTTCGCCGCCGGTCACGAACGCGTGCGCGAGCACGACGGACCGGACGCCGGGCCGGGTTTCGAGGTCCGCGCGGATCCGGCGCATGGCCTCGGTGAGCACGCCGGTGTGGCCGCGCGCGTCCGGTACACCCAGCGCGTGACGCGCCGGTTCCGGCTCCAGGTAAGGGATTCCGTAGACGGCGACCGGGCCGTGCTCGTCGTCGAGCAGCACCGGTTCGGCCAGCCCGGCGATGGTGGTGCGGAGGTGGAGGCCGCCCGCCGCGGCGAACTCCGCGAAGGCGCCGAGGCGGGGCGCCGAGTCGTGGTTTCCGGGCGTGACGACCAGTTGCGCGCCGGCCGCGCGAATCCGGGCGACGGCTTTCGTGGCCACCCGCACGGCTTCGGCGGAGGGGACCGCGCGGTCGTAGACGTCGCCTGCCACCAGGACGGCGTCGATCGCCTCGCCGGCCACGAGGTCGGCGAGGTGCCCGAGCACCGCTTCCTGTTCCGCCAGCAGGTCGGCGCCGTGGAACGTGCGGCCGATGTGCCAGTCGGAGGTGTGCAGGAATCTCACGGGCGCCAACGGTACGACCCGGCTCCGACGAAATCGCGCAGGCACGCCGCCTGCTCACTCGAACGTGTGTACTAACACGAGCGGGCAAGATCGGACACGCCCTGACCGGAATCGATGTGTTCGCAGGTCAGCTACCCAGAGCGACGGATCGGGTGCGTTTTTTGTCGGTGCGGTCCGCCATGATGTCTGCGAGCCCGGAGCTCGGAGGGAGAGACGAAGTGGCGACAGTGCTGACCACCGCGGCGATCGTGCTCGCGGTCCTGCTGCTGTTCGCCGTCGCGGTGCTGTGGCGGCTGTACCAGGACGGGATGCGCCGGGCGGACGCGGCGGCCCGGCTGGTGGCGGCCGAGCGGGCCAAGGCGGACCAGCAGCAGCTGGCGTTGCGGCGCTACGAAGTCGCGTTCGCGTCGATCAGCGGCCGGGGCGAGCTGGGCGAGCAGGTGCTGGTCGAGACGGCGCGGGCGCTGGGGCTGCGCGAGGACCTGCACTTCACCCTGCAGACGGACCTGGGCGGCGGCGGCTCGGCGAAGCCGGACATGGTGCTGCGGGTGGGCGGCGACCGCACGGTCCCGGTGGACGCGAAGGCGAGCATGGCGACGTGGTCCGAGGCGGTGGAGACGGACGACCCGGACGAGCGGATGGACGCGCTGCGCGCGCACGTGCGGCAGATCCGGTCCCGCGCGGCGGACCTGGCGGGCAAGGGCTACCAGCGCTGGGCGGACGCGATCTACGGCACGATCATGTTCGTCCCGTCCGACGCGGCGGTGGTCGCGGCGCTGGACACAGACCCGGAGCTGCTGCGCTGGCTGATCGACCGGCGGGTGTTCCTGTGCGGCCCCACGGGCTTCGGGGTGCTGGCCTCGGCGGCGTTGTTCGCGGCGAGCGACCGCACGCTGGAGGCGGACGTCGAGCAGGTCCGAGCCGGAGCGGCGGCGGCCCACCGCGCGGCGGGCGGCGCGGTGGAGGCACTGAACCTGTCGAGCACGCACTTGCAGCGGTTCCTGTCGGCCCGCCGGCGGGAGCTGGAGGCGCTGGAGACGTTCCGGGCCACGGTGGCGCCACTCACCGACGCGTCGGGCAGCCCGGCGGCCGTGCCGACGGTGCGGAAGGGAGACGAGCTGGCAGCCAGCTGACCGGGCTCGCACTCGCTCGGGCTCGCCCACGCGAGTACCCAGAGGGTCGGCCCGCGCACCCGGGAAGTCGGCCCGCGCACCTGGAGGGTCGAGTCGCGTACCTGGAGTGTCGGCCCAGGTACCCGGGGAGTCGGCCGGTGGTCGACTGTCCAGATACGCCAGCCGACTGTCGAGGTACGCCAGCCGACTGTCTGGGTACGCGGACCGACCGTCCGGGTACGCCAGCCGACCGTGGGGTACCTCGGCCGACCCGTCCGGGTACGAAGACACCGGGCGCGAGCTGCGCGGGTCGAGCGCCGCAGAGGCGTCTGAGCAGGGGTAACCGCGAATCCGGGCCGGGTTTCGACCGCTGCTGGTGCGCGCGGCAAGCGCTTTCGGGTGAGCCCGGCGAGAGCGACCCTCCGAGCGCAGGTTGTCCTCGACGTCTCTCACGGAGGACCCTGGCGAGAGCGGGCCGCCCGGTTCGCTCCACCGCCGCTACCCGGCGCCACCGGATCGTGCCCGCAGGTGGCTGTCGGCCCACGTCGGCGGCGGTGCTGGCAAGATCTTCACAACCACGAGATACGGTGTTGCCCTGTGACCGCGATTCGCGATCGCCAGAGCGATCCAGATGCCGACGACGTCCCCGTTGCGTGGGATGAGCGTCCTGTCGTCGGTTCGAGGCGCGGACTGCCTTGGTGGGCGGCGGTCCTGATCGGCCTCGGCCTGGCGGTCGTGGGCGCCCTCCTGGGCAAGCCGAGCCAGACGAACATCCCGGTGATCTTCATCGTCTGCTACATCGCCGGGGCCGTGCTCGCGGTCTGCGCGGTGCGGCGGCGGGGGCTGTTCGGGCCGATGGTGATGCCGCCGCTCGTGCTGGCCATCACCGTGCCCAGTGTGATCCTGCTGACCTCGGGGTCGACGGCCGGGGCGCAGGGCGACGACATGCTGTCGAAGGCGTTGAACATCGGCACGCCGCTGATCAACAGCTTCCCCATGATGGCGATCACCACCGGCATCACGCTGCTGATCGGCTTCGCCCGGATCTTCCGCGAGCGCGACCCGGACGCCCCCAAGAAGGCCAAGAAGCCCGACCGCCGGGCCGACGAGGACGACGAGAAGCCCGCCCCGCGCGCCGCGGCCGGTGGGCGGCCGCGGCCGGCCGGCTCGAACCGGACCGGGCAGACCCCGGTCCCGGCCGGTGCTCGGCGCGGCCGGGACGGCGAACCGCCGCGACGCCCCCGCCCGCCCGCCGACGGCGAACGCCGGACTCCGCGCGCTCCCGCCGAACGCGACCCGGGCACCCGCGGCACGCGCAAGCCGCCGCCGGCCAACCGGCGCACGCCCCGTCCGGAAGAGGGCGACCCGCGCCGGCGCGAGCCGCGCGGCGGGGACGCTGCTCCACGACGGCGCCCGCGCCCGCCCGAGGACGGCCGCGAAACCCCGCCGCCGCGCCGCCCGTCCGGTGGACGGAACGCTCCACCGCGCCGGAACCGGCCCTGGGACGAAGAAGAACGCTGACGAACGGCGGTCACCTCTCGCGAGCGCGAGGTGACCGCCGTTTCGCGTGCCCCCAAAGGCATCACGGGTGATCAGAGGGGCATCACGCGTAGTCGGGAGGGCATCACTTGTGATCAGAGCGGCATCACGCGTGATTGGGAAGGCATCACGCGTGATTGGCGGGACGACACGGCGGCGAGCCGCAAGCGTGGCCCGCCGCCGGGGCAGGGTCAGACCTTCCGGAGTTCCTTGGGCGGCGCGAACGTGATCTTCTCGTTGGCCGTCGTGACCTCGTCGACGTCGCCGTAGCCGCGCTCGGCCAGCCAGTCGAGCAGCTCCATGACCAGCACGTCCGGCACCGACGCACCCGAGGTCACGCCCACCGTCGTCACGCCGGAAAGCCACGCTTCGTCGACCTCGTGCGCGAAGTCGACCAGGTACGACGCCCGGGCCCCCGCCTTCAGGGCCACCTCGACCAGGCGCTTCGAGTTGGACGAGTTCGTCGACCCGACCACCAGCACCAGGTCGCACTCGGCGGCCATCGCCTTGACCGCGACCTGGCGGTTCGTCGTCGCGTAACAGATGTCGTCGCTCGGCGGGTCCGCCAGCCCCGGGAAGCGCTCGCGGAGCTGGTCGACGCGCTCCATCGTCTCGTCGACCGACAGCGTCGTCTGGGACAGCCAGATCACCTTCGACGGGTCGCGCACCTCGACCTTGTCGACGTCCTCGGCCTTGTCGACCAGCTGGACCTTGTCGGGCGCCTCGCCGGCCGTGCCCTCGACCTCTTCGTGGCCTTCGTGCCCGATCAGCAGGATGTCGTAGTCGTCGTTCGCGAAGCGGTTGACCTCCTTGTGCACCTTCGTCACCAGGGGGCAGGTCGCGTCGATCGTGCGCAGGTTCCGCTCGGCCGCCTCCGCGTGCACCATCGGCGAGACGCCGTGGGCGGAGAACACCACGAGCGCGCCCTCGGGCACCTCGGACGTCTCGTCGACGAAGATCGCGCCGCGCTCGCGCAGCGTGTCGACCACGTGCCGGTTGTGCACGATCTCCTTGCGGACGTACACCGGCGCGCCGTAGACCTCGAGGGCCTTCTCGACGGCGATCACCGCGCGGTCGACGCCCGCGCAGTAACCACGGGGTTTGGCGAGCAGCACCCGCTTGCCGGAAGCGGTTCCGGTGATCGTCGGGGTACCCGCGGGCTCGATTCCGGGACTCGCTGCACTCATGCCCCCAGGGTACGGGCAGCCCCGAGACGGACTCGAAGTCCCTTTCGGGTGAGCTTCGTCCCCCTGCCGGGTTGTGCCGCAGGTCACGCGCTGCGCCCGTCCGGTTGGGCAGGAGGGACGCTCATGCGGCAGGCTGGACCCATGAAGCCATTCCCGCTCCCCCTCCGGGTCGCCGCGGGCCTCGCCGTCTCCACCGCCGAGCGGGTTCGCGAACTTCCCCGGCAGCTGGCCGGCCTCCCGGTGACCGTGGTCAGCCAGGTGCTGCAGGCGTCCATGCGGGTGCAGCAGCACGTCACCGAACTGGCGATCAAGGGCGACAGCGCCCTGTCGAGCCTGCGCCCGATCGAAGACACGCCGAGCTGGGCGACGTTCGACGAAGACGCCGAGCCCGACGTCCCGCCCGCGCGGCCGAACCTCACCCCGGTCGCCGAAGTGCCCGAACCGCGTTCGGAGATCAACGGCCGCGTGCCGTCGGCCGCCGAGCTCGAAGCGGAGCTCGGCGATCCGTGGGCCGAGGAGGAACGCGCGCTCGCCGAGGACCACGAAGACGGCGAGCACGACAGCGAAGCCGCCGAAGCCGAACCGCCGAAGAAGCCCAAGCCCGGTACGCCCAAGGTCGACAAGAAGACCAAGAGCGAAGCGCCGCGGACGAGCGCCGCGGGGTACGAGGGCCCGGCCGGGCTGACCGGCTACGACCAGCTCACCCTCCCGCAGCTGCGGGCCCGGCTGCGCCAGTTCTCGATCGAGCAGCTCGAGACCATCCTCGAGTACGAGCGCACCCACGCCGACCGCTCCTCGTTCACCGGCATGCTGTCGCGCCGGATCGCCAACGCGCGCAAGGCGGACCGGGCCAAGGAAGCCGAAGACGACGGCGACGGCGCGGAAGGCCGGTGAGCACCGAGTCCGCACCGGCTCCGGCGAGCACCGCGGAATCGCCGTGGCCGGTCCGGACCGTCGCGCGCAAGATCGGCGACTGGATCCACCGGCTCGGCACCGTCTGGGTCGAGGGCCAGGTCACCCAGGTCAGTTCCCGGCCCAACACCCAGACCGCGTTCCTGACCCTGCGTGACCCGTCGGCGGACGTCTCGATGTCCGTCACCTGCCCGAACTGGCTGATCCGTGAAATGGAGCCGCCGCTGCGGGAGGGCTCGAGCGTCGTCGTGCACGCGAAGCCGTCGTACTTCTTCGGCCGCGGCACGATCAGCCTGCGCGCCGACCAGATCCGCGCGGTCGGCATCGGTGAGCTGCTGGCCCGGATCGAACGCCTGAAGAAGCTGCTGACCGCCGAAGGCCTCTTCTCGGCCCAGCGCAAGCGGCCGATCCCGTTCCTGCCGAAGGGCGTCGGGCTGATCACCGGCCGCGCGTCGGCGGCCGAGCGGGACGTCCTGGCCAACGCGCAGGGGCGGTGGCCGCACGTCCGGATCAAGGTGCTCAACACGGCCGTGCAGGGCTCGCAGGCGGTGCCGCAGGTCATGCGCGCGCTGCGGATCTTCGACGCGGACCCCGACATCGACGTCATCGTCATCGCCCGCGGCGGCGGCAGCGTCGAGGACCTGCTGCCGTTCTCCGACGAAGCGCTCTGCCGCGCGGTGTCGGCCACGGGCACGCCGGTGGTCAGCGCCATCGGGCACGAACCGGACACCCCGCTGCTCGACTACGTCGCCGACCTGCGCTGTTCGACGCCGACCGACGCCGGCAAGCGGATCGTCCCGGACCTGCGCGAGGAGACCGAACGCGTCCGGCAGATGCGTGACCGCGGGCGCCGCGCGCTGCACGGCTGGGTCGACACCCAGGCTCGGCTGCTCAACCAGATCCGCAGCCGCCCGGCCCTGGCCGACCCGCTGGGCCCGGTCCAGCGGCGGCAGGACGACGTCGACGTCCACCGCGAACGCGCCCGCCGCGCCATGCTGAGCCTGCTCGCCAAGGACCAGGCCGAGGTCGCGAACGCGCGCGCCCGGCTCACCGCGCTCGGGCCGGCGGCGACGCTGGCCCGCGGGTACGCGGTCGTGCAGTTCGTCGACGCCGAAGGCAACCTCCAGGTACTCCGCTCCGTCTCCGAAGTCGAGGCCGGTGCCCAGCTGCGCGTGCGGGTGGGCGACGGCGCGATCAAGGCGGTGACGGAAGGAGAGCAGGGGTGAAGGTGACGTTCCTCCCGCTCACCGTGGACGCGGCCAGGAAGCTCGGCGCGCGGCCGCTGCTGGACCAGGCGGTGCGCACCGACCGGGCCGCCGCCGAGTGCTGGACGGCCCTGCTCGCCGGCTGCGGCACCGCCGCCCGCCGCGACCTGGGCCCGCAGCTGCGGCGGCTGTCCGAGGCGACGTCGATGCAGGTCGGCTCGCGCTGGTGGTTCGCCGACGGCGCGGGGCACCGGCGGCGGGTGGCCGGGGCGCAGGAGAACCTCGAAGAGGCGATCGCGGAGGGTGACGGGCAGGAGTTCGCGCTGGCGTTCGTCGGGTACGACCACGCGATGGCCAGCGCGGTAGTGTGCGCGAACAGCGCCCACCCGTCAGCCCGGAAGGTCGGAGAACACCGAGCGTGAGTGAGACACCCAGCGAGGAACTCGGCTACGAGCAGGCCCGCGACCACCTCGTCGAGGTCGTCCGCGAGCTCGAGGCCGGTGGTCTGTCCCTCGAGCAGTCGCTCGCGTTGTGGGAGAAGGGCGAGAAGCTCGCGAAGGTCTGTGAGCGCCACCTCGAGGGCGCGCGCGAGCGGATCGAGGCCGCCCTGGCGTCCGTGGAGGACGACTCCGAGCAGTGAGGTAGGCCATGCCCTCGGTATCTGGAAACACGGCGGGTATCTGACAGACTGGCTACCCGCCAGTTCCACGATCCGGGAGGCACAGATGCCCGCCGCAGACAGTCGTCGTGAAGCGCCCGACCGCAACCTCGCGATGGAGCTGGTCCGGGTCACCGAAGCCGCCGCGATGGCCGCCGGTCGCTGGGTCGGCCGCGGCGACAAGATCGGCGGCGACGGCGCGGCCGTCGACGCGATGCGCCAGCTCGTCTCGACGGTGTCGATGCGCGGGGTCGTGGTGATCGGCGAGGGCGAGAAGGACGAAGCGCCCATGCTGTTCAACGGCGAAGAGGTCGGCAACGGCGACGGGCCGGACTGCGACGTCGCGGTCGACCCGGTCGACGGCACCACGCTGATGGCCAAGGGCATGCCGAACGCCCTCGCCGTGCTCGCGGTCGCCGAGCGCGGGGCGATGTTCGACCCGTCCGCGGTGTTCTACATGGAGAAGCTGGCCGTCGGGCCGGACGCGGCCGGCAAGGTCGAGCTCGGTGCCCCGATCGCGGAGAACATCCGCCGCGTCGCCAAGGCGAAGCACAGCAGCGTCAGCGACGTCACCGTGTGCGTCCTGGACCGCCCGCGGCACGAGCAGATCATCAAGGAGATCCGCGACGCCGGCGCGCGGATCCGGTTCATCTCCGACGGCGACGTCGCGGGCGCGATCGCCGCGGCCCGCCCGACCACCGGCGTCGACATGCTCATCGGCATCGGCGGCACCCCCGAGGGCATCATCGCGGCCTGCGCGATGAAGTGCCTCGGCGGCGAGCTGCAGGGCCGGCTGTGGCCGAAGGACGACGCCGAGCGCGAGAAGGCCCTCGCCGCCGGGCACGACCTCGACCGCGTGCTGCTGAACGACGACCTCGTGCGCGGCGACAACGTCTTCTTCTGCGCCACCGGCGTCACCGACGGCGACCTGCTGCGCGGCGTCCACTACCGCGAGGGCGGGGCGACGACGCAGTCCATCGTGATGCGGTCCAAGTCCGGGACCGTCAGAATGATCGACGGCTACCACCGGCTGAACAAGCTGCGGGCGTACTCCTCGGTCAACTTCGACGGCCACCTGGACGCGCCCGACGACGACGTCGTGCCCCCGCTGCCGTAAGGAGTTCCGTGACCAGGCGACTGCCGGCCCTGCTGGTCCTGATCCTCGCCGTCCTGGTCCCCGGCACGGCCGCGGCCGCCCCCGCCATCGTCGGGGGCGTCGCCGCGGACCAGCCGTACCCGTTCACGGTCTCGCTGCACACCTCGTCGGGCAAGCTGTTCTGCGGGGGCGCGCTGATCGCGCCCACCTGGGTGGTCACGGCCGCGCACTGCGCGTACGGCAAGACCCCGGCCGACATCTCGCTGCGGACCGGCACGAACGACGTGGGTCAGGGCGGCGAGGTCGCCCAGCTCGCCGGGATCGTCGTGAACCCGGCGTTCAACACCCAGAGCCCGGCGGGCGACATCGCGCTGCTGCGGCTGGCGGCGCCGGTCACGACCGCGCCGATCGGGCTCGCGACGGCCGCGTCGCCGGGCACCGCGACCCGGATCGTCGGCTGGGGCCAGACCTGCCCGAAGCTGAACTGCGGCGGCCTCCCGACGACGTTGCAGCAGCTCGACACGAAGATCGTCGAAGGCACCAAGTGCACTGCGGGGTTCGACGGCACGGCCGAACTGTGCACCGACAACCCGGGCGGCAAGTCCGGGGCGTGCTTCGGCGACTCCGGTGGCCCGGAGATCGTCCGCGACGGCGACCACTGGCAGCTCGCCGGTGTCACCAGCCGCCCGGGCAACAACGACCCGGAATGCGCGACCGCGCCGTCGATCTACACCTCCGTCGTCGCCTACGCGCCCTGGATCGCCGAGAAGACGAAGGCCTGAGTCACTCGGCGTTGCTGGAGTGGCCCGGGAACAGGTGGGCGTCCGGGTCGAGCGCGACGGCGATGTTGTTGACGGCCGTCGCGGCCTCCCCGAAGCCGGTCGCGATCAGCTTCACCTTCCCCGGGTACGCGGCGACGTCGCCGGCGGCGTAGACGCGCGGACGCGCGGTCGCCATGGTCGAGTCGACGGCGATGGCGCGGTGGTCGATCTCCAGGCCCCAGCTCTCGATCGGGCCGAGGTCCGCGGTGAAGCCCAGCGCGGCGACGACGGCGTTGGCCGGGAGCCGTTCGTCGCCGGCGCCCTTGATCGAGACGTCGACGGCTTCGAGTGCGCCGTCGGGTGCTTCGACGAACCGCGTGACTTCGGCGTCGGTGATGATCCGGGTGCCGAGCTCACGCGCCTGCCGGACGATCGACTCGGCGGCGCGGAATTTGGCGCGGCGGTGCACCAGCGTCACGCTCGCCGCGACCGGGTGCAGCGCGAGGATCCAGTCGAACGCCGAGTCGCCGCCGCCGACGACCACGACGTGCTGCCCCGCGTGCACCTGCAGCGAGGGGACGAAGTGCACCATGCCGCGGCCGAGCCAGCCGTCGCCGGCCGGCAGCGGGCGCGGGGTGAACTCGCCGATGCCCGCGGTGATCAGCACCGCGCGGGCGTGCAGCGTTTCGCCGCCGTCAAGGGTCAGCACGACGCCGTCCCCGGCCGGCTCCAGCTTTTCGGCCTTGCGCCCCAGCAGGTACTTCGGCTTGAACGGCGCGGCCTGCTTCACCAGGCCCTCGACCAGGTCGCGGCCGCGGATCTCGGCGAACCCGCCGACGTCGTAGATCATCTTCTCCGGGTACATCGCGGTCACCTGGCCGCCGGGCTCGGGCAGCGAATCGACCACCGCCATCGAAAGGCCGCGGAACCCGGCGTAGTAGGCGGCGTACAGGCCCGTCGGGCCCGCGCCGATGATGACGAGGTCGTAGGAATCCCCAGTAACGTCGGTCATGCTCGCTCCAGCCAGTGGTGGATGGCGGTGATCGAGAACACACCCGATCCTAGCGGGATCGGAGTTCACTCGACGGGGTGCGACACCGGCGGCCGGACGACCGGCGCCCACCGTGGGGGGTGCGGCGGACACTGCTGAGCGCGACCGCGGCGGCCGTGGTGCTGCTCGGCTGGCTCGTTTTCGCGGGGTGGCTCGGGCTGCCGTCCGCCGAGCCGGTGGGTTTCATTCCGTTCGTCATCGCCGCTTTCGCGGCCCTCATCGGGTTCGGCCGCTGGCTGGCCCGGACGGGCCTGCTGCTCGCGCTGCTCGGGCTGCTGCCGGTGCTGGCCGCGGTGCAGGGCGGCTGGACCGCGGCCGGCGACGAGCTCCTGCTTGCGCGGGGAAAGCCGGTCGAAGTGCTGGTGACCGCGGAGTCCGTGCACCGGCTGAGAGGCGGGCCCGCCTACACCTACGACGTGCGGAACCCGGACGGGAGCCCGGATTCGCTCGATCCGGGAACCGACACGCGGCTGGTGGTCGGCAGCCGCGTGGCCGTCGTCGAGGACCCGGACGGGCGCGTCGCGACGCAGCTCGCCGGACGGCAGGACCCGGCCGTGGCCCTGGTCTTCGCGGGTCTGGGCGGTGCCGGCCTGGTGGCGGCGATCGTCGTCGTCGCGGTGCTCGGCGAACGCCGCAGGGTGCGCAACGCCACCCCGCGGTGATTCGCGAACAGGTCCAGAATCGGTGTCATGGCTGATCAGGAATACCGGATCGAACACGACACCATGGGCGAGGTCCGCGTGCCGGCCGACGCGCTCTACCGCGCGCAGACCCAGCGGGCCGTGGAGAACTTCCCCATCTCCGGCCGGGGCCTGGAGCGCGCCCAGATCCGCGCGCTCGGCCTGCTCAAGGCCGCCGCCGCGCGCGTGAACCGCAAGCTGGGCGTGCTCGACGCCGACGTCGCGGACGCCATCGCGGCCGCCGCCGACGAGGTCGCCGCCGGCGCCCACGACGCGCACTTCCCGATCGACGTCTTCCAGACCGGGTCCGGGACGTCGTCGAACATGAACGCCAACGAGGTCATCGCGACGCTGGCCTCCCGCGCCCTCGGCCGGGACGTCCACCCGAACGACCACGTCAACGCGTCGCAGTCGTCGAACGACACCTTCCCGACGACCATCCACGTCGCCGCGACCGAAGCCGTGCTCAAGGACGTCATCCCGGCCCTGGAGTACCTCGCCGGCGCCATCGAGGTGCGCGCCGCGGAGTGGGCCGACGTGGTGAAGTCCGGCCGCACGCACCTGATGGACGCGGTGCCGATCACGCTCGGGCAGGAGGCGGGCGCGTGGGCGTCCCAGGTCCGCTTCGGCGTCGAACGGCTGAAGTCGGGCCTGCCGCGGCTGGGCGAGCTGCCGATCGGCGGCACGGCTGTCGGGTCGGGCCTGAACGCGCCGGACGGCTTCGGCTCGTCGGTCGCCGCGGAACTCGCCACGGTGACCGGGCTGCCGCTGACCGAGGCCCGCGACCACTTCGAGGCGCAGGCGACGCAGGACAGCGTCGTCGAGACGTCCGGGCACCTGCGCACGGTCGCCGTGTCGCTCAACAAGATCGCCAACGACCTGCGCTGGCTGGGGTCCGGGCCGCGCACCGGCCTGGCCGAGCTGGCGCTGCCGGACCTGCAGCCGGGCTCGTCGATCATGCCGGGCAAGGTGAACCCGGTGATCCCGGAGGCGACGCTGCAGGTGGTCGCGCAGGTGATCGGCAACGACGCGGCCGTCGCGTTCGCGGGCGCGGCGGGCAATTTCCAGCTGAACGTCAACCTGCCCGTGATCGCCCGGAACGTGCTCGAATCGGCGCGGCTGCTCGCGGCCGTTTCGCGGCTGCTGGCGGACAAGGTGTTCGCCGGTATCACGGTGAACGCGGAACGCACGCGGACCTACGCCGAAGGTTCGCCGTCGATCGTGACGCCGTTGAACAAGTACATCGGCTACGAAGCGGCGGCCGCGGTCGCGAAGCAGGCGTTGAAGGAGCTGAAGACGATCCGCGAGGTCGTCATCGAGCGCGGGTACGTGCGGGACGGCAAGCTCACCGAGGAGCAGCTCGACGAGGCCCTCGACGTGCTGCGCATGGCCCGCGGCGGCAACTGATGAGCGACGCCGCCGAGCTGGGCGCCTTCCTGAAAGCGCGTCGCGCCGCCCTGGACCCCGCCGACCTCGGCCTGCCGTCCGGGGTCACCCAGCGGCGGGTCAAGGGCCTGCGCCGCGAGGAGCTGGCGCAGCTGGCCGGCATCAGCGTCGACTACTACACGCGGCTGGAGCAGGGGCGCGGGAAGAACGTCTCGGACGCGATCCTCGGCGCGCTGGCCCGCGCGCTGCGTCTCGACGCCGGCGAGGAGTCGTACCTGCGCAACCTCGCCGCGCCGAAGCGCCGGGAGAAGAGCGCGCCGCAGCGGGTCCGGCCCGAGCTGCAGCACCTGCTGGACGCCGTCCAGGCGCCCGCGTTCGTCTTCGGCCGCTACCTGGACGTGCTGGCCTGGAACGCCCTCGGCGGCGCGGTCTCGTTCGACTTCGGCCGGCTCGAAGAGCTCAGCATGCCCAAGCTCGTCTTCACCGACGAACGCGCGAAGCAGCTGCACCCGGAGTGGGACGAGGTGTGCCGGGACGTCGTCGCCAACCTGCGCGCCGAGAGCGGCAAGCACCCCGATGACCCGCACTTCGCCCGGCTGGCCGGCGAGCTTTCGCTGGCGAGCGAGCGGTTCCGGGAGCTGTGGGCCGAGCACGCGGTCCAGGAGAAGGCCCGCGGCTGGAAGCTGATCATGAACCCGGTGGTCGGCGAGCT
Organism: Amycolatopsis sp. NPDC051716; assembly: GCF_040681595.1. Classification (NCBI taxonomy): domain Bacteria; kingdom Bacillati; phylum Actinomycetota; class Actinomycetes; order Pseudonocardiales; family Pseudonocardiaceae; genus Amycolatopsis; species Amycolatopsis sp. NPDC051716. The sequence continues at coordinate 51,143 of NZ_JBFAZA010000052.1, forward strand.
GCGGCTGCGGTACGAGACGCTGCGGCTGCCCGACGACCCGGACCAGGGCCTGGTGATCTACCACGCCGAACCCGGGTCGGCGAGCGAACGCGCGCTCGGCTTGCTGGCCAGCTGGATTGCCGAGGCCCCGCTGACCAGGACAAACGCTCGCCCGACCTGACAGTGCCGACTAGAAACTGTCGGTGGTCCGGGTCATGATGTCCGGGTGCTGCTGAGCGAGTTGGTCCGCGCGTCCGCCGAACTGGCGGCGACCAGGTCCAGGAAGGCGAAGATCGCCCTCCTGGCCGAAGTGCTGCGCGCGGCGGAGATCGCCGAGCTGCCCACGGTGATCGCGTACCTCACCGGGCAGACGGCGCAGGACAGGCTGGGTGCGGGCTGGCGCACCCTGGCCGGGCTGGGCGCGGGCTCCGCCGCCGAACCGGTGGCCTCGGTGCTGGAGGTGGACGCGGCGCTGACCGCGGCGGCCGGGGTCGCGGCGGGCACGGGTTCGTCGACGCGCCGGCAGGAAGTGCTGCGGGCGTTGTTCGAACGGCTGACGAAGGACGAGCAGCAGTTCCTGTTCCGGCTGGTCACCGGGGAGTTGCGGCAGGGCGCGCTGGAAGGCGTGATGGTCGACGCCATCGCCGCCGCGGCCGAGGTGCCGGCCGAGGAGGTGCGGCGGGCCTTCATGCTGTCCGGGAAGCTCGGCGTCACCGGGGTCGCGGCGATGACCGGCGGCCCGGGCGCGCTGGCGGAGTTCCGGCTCACCCTCGGCACGCCGATCAAGCCGATGCTGGCGTCCCCGGCGGAGTCGCTGGACGAGGCCGTCGCCGAGCACGCCGAGGCGATCGTCGAGTACAAAATGGACGGTGCGCGGATCCAGGTGCACCGCCAGGGCGACGAGGTGCACGTCTGGACGCGGACGCTGCGCGAGATCACCGGGAGCGTGCAGGAGCTGGTGGACCTCGTGCGGGCGCTGCCGTGCGAGTCGGTGGTGCTCGACGGCGAGACGCTGGCGCTGACCGACGCCGGGCGGCCGCGGCCGTTCCAGGACACGATGAGCCGGTTCGGCAGCACCCGCGAGGAGCAGGTCAAGGCGCTGCTGCTGCGGCCGTACTTCTTCGACTGCCTGCACCTCGACGGCGTCGACCTGCTGGACGCGCCGCTGTCGGAGCGCAACGCGGCGCTGCGCAAGGTCGCCGGGGCACACGTGATCCCCGGCGAGGTGGGCACTTCGCGGGCCGCTTCGGTCCTGGAAGCGGCGATGGAAGCGGGCCACGAAGGGGTGATGGTCAAGGACCTGGCCGCGCCGTACGCGGCCGGGCGGCGCGGGCGGGCGTGGCTGAAGGTCAAGCCGGTGCACACGATCGACCTGGTGGTGCTCGCGGCGGAGTGGGGTCACGGCCGGCGCACCGGCACGCTGTCCAACCTGCACCTGGGCGCGCGCGACCCGGACGGCGGCCCGCCGATCATGGTGGGCAAGACGTTCAAGGGCATGACCGACGAGCTGCTGGCGTGGCAGACCAGGACGTTCCAGGAGATCGAGACCCACCGCGACGACTGGACGGTGTACGTCCGGCCGGAGGTCGTGGTGGAGATCGAGCTGGACAGCGCGCAGGTGAGCACGCGCTACCCGGGTGGTCTGGCGCTGCGGTTCGCGCGGGTGGTCCGCTACCGCCCGGACAAGGACCCGGCCGACGCGGACACGATCGACACGGTCCGCGGCCTGCTGCACGGCGACCGCTCGGAAGGGAGCTGACGCAAGGACAGACGAAAGTCGCTGGTGCCCGCGGCCCTTCGCGGCCAAAGTGGACGACGGCCGATGCCGCTCGGTTCGCCGGGTGCTGCTCAGGGCCGAAGTTGACGGGAATTTTCCCGCCATGGCCGACGGCGATGATCCCTAGAGTGCGCTCCTTCACAGAGATCCCGCTCACTTCCCGAGCGGTCATGGAGGAGCACGCAGTGGTCAGCAAGGAACAGATGAAGGCGGCCATCCACGCCGCCTTCGACGGAGCCGTCGCCGACGGGGCGAGCTACACCAAGGTGTACGCCGCGGAGATCAGGCAGAAGAACTACCTGGTCTTCCGGACCACCTCGGTCGCCAACTTCGCCCTGGGCTTCAAGCCGGGGCAGACCGATCTCGTCCTCGTTCCGCTCGAGGAGAAGAACGGCACCGTCACGGCGGGCACGCCGCTGACGATCGACGACGCCAACCGGGCTTCGGTCAAGAAGCGCGACCTGCAGGGCCGGTTCGTCATCAAGACGACCGAGGGCCGGACGTTCCGGCTCAGCATCCTCCCGTCCGTGACGAAGCTCCTGGCCGCCGCCTACCAGCTGCCGGTCGAGCAGAAGGCGGAGTACGAAGCCTTCGTCGCGCTCCGGGACTCGCTGCTCGCGGCGTGACGACCGGCGCCCCGGTGCGGACGGCACCGGGGCGCACCCGGCGGTCCGCGGCTTCGCCGGTCCGCGACTCATGTCCACAGTGGAGCTAAGCTCCGGCGATGCGCAGCGAGAAGTTCACCCCCGCCTGGTTCGCGGTCACCGCCGTGGTCGCCCTGGCCGGCCTCGTCACCCAGGTCGTCGCGACCGTGAGCGCCCCGGACGGGCGGGTCGCGAACCTGTTCTGCTTCTTCACGATCGACTCGAACCTGCTGGTCGTGCTCACCTCGGCGCTGGTCGCGCTGGGCCGGGCGCGCGGGCGGCTGTTCACCGTCCTCTGGCTCGACGCGCTCGCCGGCATCATCGTGACCGGCATCGTCTACCAGGTCGCCCTGGCCGGCCGGTACGACCTGCACGGACTTCCGCTGTTCTCCGACACGATGCTGCACAAGGTGACCCCGGCCCTGTTCGTGCTCGGCTGGCTCCTGGCGGGCCCGCGCGGGGCTCTCACGTGGCGCACGGTCTGGTGGTCGCTGCTCTACCCGCTGGCCTGGCTCGCCTTCACGCTCCCGCGTGGCGCGGTCACCGGCTTCTACCCGTACCCGTTCGTCGACGCGGGCGCCCTCGGCTACGGCCAGGTCGCGCTGAACTGCGTCTTCATCGGCCTCTTCTTCACCGCGCTCGCGGCGGCCGCGCTCCTGTACGACCGCCGGTTCACGCGGCTCGAACCCGCCTAACCCCAATGCCGGGAAGTTAGGGAGTGGGCGGAGCTGTCAACCCGGTGAGATGGGTAACGGGGTCCCTGCTAGAACAGCGTCGACCAAGATCG
>NZ_JBFAZA010000053.1:0-53699 GCF_040681595.1 Amycolatopsis sp. NPDC051716
CTCCGGATACTTCGACCTGCGAGACACCAGGACATCCTCCCTCCAGACCACTGTCTGGAATCAAGGTGTCCGGCTCCACGGGGCAACTCCACATGTCGACCCTGGAATCACGCGTGTCGGCTGGCTGGTCACGAGGGGTCGGCGCGGAGGAGGCGGAGGGTGAAGGTGGCTCCGGCTCCGGGGCGGGCCGCGGCCGCGATCGTTCCGCCGTGGCCGGTCACCACTTCGCGGACCAGGGCGAGGCCGAGGCCGAAGCGGCGGCCGTCGCCGTCCGAGCCGCGGGCGAAGCGCTCGAAGATGCGGTCCGCGTCGGACTGGGGGAAGCCGGACCCGGTGTCGCGGACGCGCAGTTCCACGTGCCGCTCGTCGGGGACGCCGAGCCACACCTCGATCGAGCCGCCCGGCGGGGTGTGGCCGAGTGCGTTGTCCAGCAACGCCGACAGCACGCGGCGCAACGCCGTCGGCACGCCCTGGACGACGTACGGCCGCCGCTCCCGCGTCACCGCCAGCCGGACCTGGCCTTCCGAGGCGCGCACCGCTTCGGCCGCGACCGCCTCCTCGGCCAGCACGCCCAGCTCGACCAGCTCCAGCGACGGCCGTTCGCCGCACGCCTGCGCCGACAGCAGCAGGTCTTCGACGACCTCGCCGAGTTCCCGCGTGCCGCGCACCAGCTGGTCGAGTTCCGCCGCGTCACGCCCGGACGACCGCCGGGCGAGCAGCTGGGCACGCGTGTGCAGCCGGGTCAGCGGGGCCCGCAGTTCGTGGGACGCGTCCGCGACGAACGTCCGCTGCCGCCGCAGGGCGTCCTCCAGCGGCCGGATCGCCCGGCGGGCCAGCACCCGCCCGCACCCCAGGGCCGCCAGCAGCGCGAGCACCTCGGCGACGCCGAGCCCCAGCACCAGCGACGCGCGGTCCTCGACCTGGTAGCGCTCCTCGAAGAACGCCTGGGAGACGACGCCGCCGCGGTTCTCCACCCGGATCGTGTGCGTCATCCCGCCGATCGACCGCCGATCGGTGTAGACGTCGCCGGGCGCGGGCACGAACGCGGCCAGCTCCGGGATCGGCATTCCCGGCGGCGGTGGTCCCGCGGGCGTGTGGGCTCCCGGCGTGAACAGCCAGACGCAGCCCGGCGGGGTCGCGCCGGGGCCGAGCTGGATCGTCCTGGCCAGCAGCCGGTCCGCGTCGGCGTGCTGGCCGGACAGCAGGATCCCGTACGCGATCGCGCCCGCGACGGCCACGAGCAGCGACACCACCACGGCGATCTGCGCGGTGATCACCCACCGCGCCCGCCGCAGGGCCCGTTCCTCGGAGCCGGGACTCATACCACGCCGATCTGGTACCCCAGGCCGTGCACGGTCCGCACGACGTCCCGGCCGAGCTTGCGCCGCAGGTAGTACACGTAAGTATCCACAATGGACTCACCGGTCGAATCGGCGAACACGCGCGTGCGCAGCGCCGCCCGCGGGTGGATCGCCTTGGGCCGCTGCGCCAGCGTCCGCAGCAGCTCGAACTCCCGCCCCGAAAGCGTGATCCGCTCCCCGCGCGGCAGCACGACTTCGTGGCGCTGCAGGTCGAGGGCCGCCGTGCCGAGCGGCAGGCACTCGGCACCTTCGAGGTCACGCCGGCCCAGCGCGCGCAGCCGCGCCAGCAGCTCCTCGGCCTCGAACGGCTTGACGAGGTAGTCGTCCGCGCCGGCGTCGAGACCCGCCACGCGGTCGGCCACCTCGCCCAGCGCCGAGAGCACCAGGACCCGCGTGGTCACCGCCCGGGCCCGCAGCCGCCGCAGCAGCTCGAGCCCGTCGAGCACCGGGAGCCGGCGGTCGATGACCAGCACGTCGTAGTGCCCGGTGAGCCCGAGGTGCAGGCCCCGCTGGCCGTCGTGCGCCGCTTCGGTTTCATAGCCCTCGTCCGCGAGCAGCTCACGCAGCATGCCCGCCAGTTCCCGGTCGTCTTCGACCAGCAGCACTCTCGGTTTCGCCACCCCGTCGCGCACCGATCCATCTTGGCAGTTATTTCCGAACTTGAAGAATCAACTTTTCCCGGTGACCGGGACTGGTTCGGCCGTAAGGAGTACCTCCGTAGTCCCCTTGCGCGCATCACGCCGGTCGAGCCAGCTGAGCACCGGCGCGGTCATGATCGTGGTGACCAACGCGACCAGCACCAGCACCGTGAACAACGCCGGCGACACGATCCCCGCGGCGAGCCCGACGTTCAACGCGATCAGCTGCATCAGCCCGCGGGCGTTGACGAGCACGCCGACGCGCGTCGCGATGAACGGCGGCTCCCCCGCCAGCCGCGCCGCACCCCAGGACGCGCCCAGCTTGCCGACGATCGCGACCACCACGCACAGCACCGCGAAGGCGAGCAGCTTCGGATCGGCGAGCAGCGCGAACCGCGTGTTCAGGCCGGAATAGGTGAAGAACAGCGGCAGGAAGACGATCCGCCCGATCGGCATGATCTTCGCGAGCACGGCCTCGGTGGCCGGCGTGCGGGGGAACGCGATCCCGACGCAGAACGCGCCGAACACCGCGTAGAGCCCGATCACGTCCGTGAACCAGGCGGCGGCGAACAACGTCATCGCGGTGATGAGCACCCGGTGGTCGACACTCAGCCGCTCGCTGCCCATCGCCTTCGCCAGCAACCGCCGTCCGATGATGAACACCAGCCCGGCGAAGAGGAGGCCGCCGCCCAGCGCGAGCGCGACCGGCCCGGCCGACCCGGCGTGCATGCCGAGCACGACCGCCAGCAGGATCCACGCCAGCACGTCGTCGAGCGCGCCGCAGGCCAACGCCAGCGAGCCGAACTTCGTCGACGCGATCCCGCGTTCGGTGATGATCCGCGCGAGCATCGGGAACGCCGTGATCGCCAGCGCGACGCCGACGAACGCCATCGACGTCACCGGCGACACCCCGGCCTTGCCGATGCCCACCCAGCTCAGGCCGATCGCGCTGACGCCGAACCCGAGCGCCAGCGGCACGATCGTCCCGGCCGACGAGATCGCCGCGACCGACCTGCGCGATTTCCCGATGCTGCTGATGCTGAATTCGTAGCCCGCGCCGAACATGTAGATGACCAGGCCGATCTGGCCACCGACGTAGAGCAGCGAGCGGACGGCGTCCGGGAACAGCGCCGCCTGCACGTCCGGCAGGATCAGCCCGAACAGCGAGGGGCCGAGCAGGACCCCGGCGATCATCTCGCCGACCACCGGTGGCTGGCCGAGCCTGACCGCGGCCAGGCAGACCAGCCGGGCCACCAGGAGGATCACCACGACGGCGAGGAAGAACGCCGGTGCCGCTTCGGACGGGCTCATCGGTTGCCTCCGGCGAAGTAGGTCGAACACAGGGCTTGGCGACGGGCGTCGAGGACCATGTACGTGCCGAACACGAGCTGGGCGAAGCTGCGCCAGACGTCTTCCCAGCGGTCGCGGACCGCGAGCCACACCAGGGGTGCGCGGCGCCGGCGGGCCCCGCGCGGCGTGAGCAGCGCCGGGCCGCGGTTGGGGATCGAGCGCGTGTGCGCGGCCGTCGAGGCGAGGCTGAAGCGGCGCAGCACTTCCCGCGTCACGACCCGCATGGTCGGCGGCGCGAGCCCCCGGGCCGGGCAGGCGCGGTTCTGCGCGACGCCGAAGGGGATGAAATCGTCCTTTCCGGACTGGGCGGCGTAGCCCGGGTAGCTGAAGCACAGCACCGTGCCCGCCGGGATGGTCAGGTCCGCCACCTCGATGTCGGCGGTGGAGATCCGGTGCGCGATGCCGAACAGCGGGAACCGGCGGAGGCCGTCGTCGATGACGCCGTCGAGGTAGGCGTCGTCGTCCGGGTGCCCGGCGAGCCGCCGCTGGGTGTCCGGGGACTGGGCGATGATCATCAGCAGGTGCGCCATCGCCTCGGACATCTGCACGACGGCGGTGTTGAAGAACGTCCCCTGCAGGTAGTAGGCCTGCTCCTCCGGAGTCAGGGACTCCGGCAGCGGGTGCGGGACGTCGGCGAGGCGCCGTCGCAGGTACTGCGTCAGCCGGGCCCGGCGGCGCATGTTCCGCGGCCGCACGCACTTGAGCGCCGAGACGACGTCGTCGGCGTGCCCGACGATGAGGTCGCGCGCCTCGGGCGGGCACGGCTCCTCGAACACCAGCTCGTAGTACAGCTCGGCCCAGATCGGCATCATCAGGTCGCGCAGCCGGACGAGGCCGGGCTCGACGCCGTCGAGGACGTGCGCGGCCACCCGCCGGGCCAGCGCCTCGGAGTCCTTTTTGGACCGGACCAGGATGTGCCGGGTGCACTTGGCGACGGCGTCGTAGCGCGGGCCGGCCTCGAGGTGCTCCTGGTGCACTTGAGGGCCGGGCGCGAGCCAGTACCAGAACAGGTCGGACAGGGCGGCGCCGCGGCTGCGGCCGTTCGCCGCCGGGTCGGCGTAGACGCGCTTGAAGTCCGCGGCGCCGACCTGCGGCCCCGGGATCGTCACCGCGTCCTGGCCGTTGACCAGGGCGAAGATCTTCATCCGCAGCGCCACCACCCGCTGGGGCAGCCAGGCGGCCGCGGACACCGCCGCCGCGGCCGCCACCACCTTGCCGATCACCGCCGCACCTGGTCCGGGGTGAGATCGGCCGGGTGCCGCCCGCCGCACAGCGCGAGGGCCTGGTCGAAGTCGTCCCGCAGCAGGTCCAGGACCTCGGAGACGCCTTCGCGCCCGCCCGCGGCCAGACCCCACACGATCGGGCGGCCGACGCCGACCGCGTCCGCACCCAGAGCGAGCGCCTTGACGACGTCGGTGCCGCGCCGGATCCCGCCGTCCAGCAGCACCGGCAGCGCGCCGCCGACGGCCGCGGCGATCTCGGGGAGCACGTCGATGGTGGCGGGCACGGTGTCGAGCTGGCGGCCGCCGTGGTTGGACACGACGATCCCGGCGACGCCGTGGTGCACGGCCAGCCGCGCGTCCTCGGCGTGCAGCAGGCCCTTGATCAGCACGGGGAGCTTGGTCTTCGACCGCAGCCACGCGATGTGGTCCCAGTTCAGCCCGGCCGACATGACGATCTCGCGAACATGGCTGGCGTTGCCGCCGCTGCGGTTTTCGCCGAGGTTGCGCAGGTTTTCCACGGCCAGGCCGGGCGGCAGGTCGTGGAAGGCGTTGCGGTCGTCGCGTTCGCGGCGGCCGAGCACGGGCGAGTCGACGGTGACGACGAACGCCTTCACGCCCGCGGCTTCGGCGCGGCGCACGATCGCCTCGGTGAACTCCAGGTCCGGCTGCAGGTAGAGCTGGAACCACAGGCCCGGGTCGGGCGCGGCCTCGCGGGCCGCCGCGGCGATGTCCTCGATCGCCGTGGTCGCGGCCATGCTGACGATCATGATCGTGCCCGCCCGCGCCGCCGCCCGCGCGGTGGCCAGCTCGCCGTCGGGGTGCGCGAGCCGGTGGAACGCCGTGGGCGCGACCAGGATCGGCATCGAGGACGGCGTCCCGAGCAGCTCGATGCTCAGGTCCCGTTTGTCGCTGCCGCGCAGCACCCGGGGCACCAGCCGCAGGTGCTGGAACGCCGTTTCGTTCTCCCGCAGGGTGATCTCGTCCTGCGCGCCACCCGCGAAGTAGTCGTAGTGGACCGGGTCGAGGCGGCCGCGGGCCGCCGCCTCGAACTCGGCGATCGTGCGCATCACAGCTCCCCGGCGAAGAACGCGGTCAGCGGTTCGACGTGCACCTCTTTGTCCCACTCGTTCTCGAGGTTCTCGGTGACGTGGTGGGTGGCGACCAGCTCGCCGCGGCGGTAGTGGCGGACGATCGGGTGCAGGTAGTGGCCTTCGCCGTGGTCGTTGGCCTTGTCCTGGGCCGCGCGCGCGACGAAGTCGAACGGGTCGATCTTGTCGTGGTCGGGGCCGTAGTCGAGGGTGACGACGTAGGCGTCGTCCGGCGGGTCCTGGAGAACGCGGTCGACCGGCACCTCTTCGAGGTAGCGGGCGGTGTCACCGTCCACGACCAGGACGTCGCCGAGGAAGCCGAACTGCTGGTACAGCGCGGAAGTCCGGTTGATCCGGGTGATCACCGCTTCGGTCAATGCGTCCGGTTTGGCGGGCAGCTCGGTGCTCGGCCACGGCGTGCCGTGGTGGCGCTCGTTCAGGACCTTGGCGAGCGCGCGGACGCCGTAGCGGAAGCCGTGGATGAACGCGCTGGTGGCCTTCTTGAAGTCGCGGACCTGCGTGATGGTGCCGGCGAAGTAGAGGCCGGGCACGTTCACCGACTCCCAGTCCGGGGTCTGCGCCGGGAAGCGGTCGTTGATGGTCAGCTCCGGGCGGCAGTCCTCGTCGAACAGCGACGCGTCGAACCGGAAGCCGGTGCAGCCGATCACCCGGTCGTAGCGGATCTCCTTGATCACCTCGTCGGCGCGGGCGAAGGCGAACTTGACGTGGTAGCCGTCGGCGTCCTTGCGGACTTCGCGCACGTCGCCGTCGAGGATCGCGTGCTGGAGCTTCAGCTGGTACATGTCGAGGATGCCCGCGTTGTACGCGCGGAGGTGGCCGACGAAGTGCGTGCGCCAGGCCAGCTTCACCGGCCGCGGCCCGCCGACGTGCACGACCGCGGCCGTCTCGATGAGGTTGTCCGCGGTCTCGAACGCCGAGTTCCCCTTGCCCAGCACGAGGACCCGCTGGCCGGTGAAGCTCTTCGGGTCGATGTCGACGTCCACGTACTGGTCGATCAGCTCGACGCCGGGGAACTGCGGGATGTACGGCTTGGTGACGCCGGTGGCCATGATCAGCCGGTGCGCTTTGAATTCTTCGTCACCGGCGGAGAGGACGAAGATCTCCTGCTCGCGGCGGATGCGCGTCACCCGGGTGTCGTAGCGGACGTCGACTTCGTGCTTCGCCGCGTAGTCGGCGATGTAGCGGAGGAAGTCCGGGGCGTCCGGGAAGAGCTTGTCGCTGTAGCCGGTGAAGACGAGCGCGTCGTCGCCGGCGTCGGGCTCGGCGAGGATCGAGTTCCAGTCCATCCGCATGCGCAGCTCCGGGTCGGCGTACCCGGTGTGCTTCTTGTTGATGGAGATGAGGGTCCGGTGCCGCGGGAAGGTCTCGAAGAAGTGCCCGGGCGCGGAACCGCCTTCCAGCACCAGGTACCGGTGCCCGGCGTGGCCGAGGTGCTGCCCGAGTTGCAACCCGGCCGGCCCGGCCCCGACGACCAGATAATCGAGCACTTCCTCCGCCACGACGACCTCCTGGGGCTCGGCACCGACCGCTTGATCGGCGCCGAGCCTGCTCCGGAGATCTCAGAAAAGCCTCAGAAGTAAGTTACTTCCCGGCCGCGCGGGCGAGCCGTTCCGGATAGCGCTCTCCGGCGATCGCGTCGGCCGGTGCGGCCGCCGCGATGGCGGCCAGGTCGTCCGACGTCAGCTCTAGGGATGCCGCCGCCACGTTCTCTTCGAGGTACTTGCGGCGCTTGGTGCCCGGGATCGGCACCACGTCGTCGCCCTGGGACTGGACCCACGCCAGCGCCAGCTGTCCCGCCGTCACGCCCTTGTCCGAAGCCAGCTCGCGCGGGGCCTCGACGATCGCCATGTTCCGCTCGAAGTTGCCCTCGGCGAAGCGCGGCAGGCCGCGGCGCATGTCGTCCTCCGGGAGGTCCGCGACCGACTTCACCGCGCCCGTCAGGAAACCGCGGCCCAGCGGCGAAAACGGGACGATCCCGATGCCGAGCTCGCGGCACGTGTCCAGGATTTCGCCTTCGATGCCCCGGGTCCACAGCGACCACTCGCTCTGCAGCGCCGTCACCGGGTGCACCGCGTGCGCGGCCCGGATCGTCGCCGCGCTCGCCTCGGAAATTCCGGCGTACCGGATCTTTCCGGCCTCCACCAGCGATGCCAGCGCGCCCCAGGTCTCCTCGATCGGCGTGTCCGGGTCGACGCGGTGCTGGTAGTAGAGGTCGATGTGGTCGACGCCGAGGCGGCGCAGCGACTCGTCGCACGACTGCTTCACGTACGCGGCGTCGCCGCGGGCGCCCATCGCGCCGTCGTTCCACACGATGCCGAACTTCGTCGCGAGCACGACCTCGTCGCGGCGGCCGGCGATCGCGCGGCCGACCAGCTCTTCGTTGACGCCGTTGGCGTAGACGTTCGCCGTGTCCAGCAGTGTCACGCCGAGCTCGAGCGCGCGGTGGATGGTCGCGATCGACTCGCCGTCGTTGTCGCGGACGCCGTAGGCCTGGCTCATCCCCATGCAGCCCAGCCCCTGGGCGCCGACTTCCAGGCCGCCCAGCTTCCTGTTCTTCACGCGGAAATCTCCTCCATGCCGGGTTCCACGCCGAGCACCTTGCGCTCGACCTGGGCGTAGTTTTCGATCTTGTAGTCGAGGACGTCGAGACAGCCCTGCAGCTCGGCGATCCGCTCGGCGACCGACCGGCGCTGCTCGACCAGCAGGGCCTTGCGGCGGCCCGCGCTCGCGGGGCCGTGACGGCGCAGCGACGCGTACTCGCGCATGCTCTTGATGGGCATCCCGGTGGTGCGCAGCTTGGTCAGGAAACCCAGCCAGCCGAGGTCGTCGTCGGAATAGGCCCGGCGGCCCGCGGTGTCCCGTGCGGGCGGATCGAGCAGTTTGATGCGCTCGTAGTACCGGAGGGTGTCGATGGACAGTCCGCTACGTCGCGCGGCTTCCGCTATCGAGTAGCTCATGGCCCGACAGTACGACCTGGAGTGCACTCCAGGTCAAATCCCGGCACTGGCCTTCCATAACACCGTTCCGATACGCTGCGTACATGGCGCGACCACGCACGCACGACGAAGCGCTCCGGCTCAAGCTGCTCGACCGGGCCGGCGAACTCCTCGCGGCCGACGGCCCGAAGGCGCTTTCCCTGCGCAAGCTGGCCGCCGACGCCGGGACGTCGACCACCGCCGTGTACTCGCTCTTCGGCAGCAAACCCGATCTGGTGAACGCGTTGTACACCGAGGGCTTCCGCCGCTTCGGCGCCCGGATGGCCGGGACGCCGCTGACCGGCGACGCCGTCGAGGACCTCGTCGCCCTCGGCAGCGCGTACCGCACCAGCGCGCTGGCCGACCCGCACCTCTACGGGATCATGTTCACCAAGTCGGTGCCCGGGTTCGAGCCGAACGAAGACGCCGAAAAGCTCGCCCGCGAAACGCTCAAGCCCCTGGAACGGATCATCCGCCGCGCCATCGCCGACGGCGTCTTCCTCGACGTCCCGGCGGAGACGGTCGCGGTCGGCTGCTGGGCCATCGTGCACGGCCTCGTGTCGCTGGAGCTGACCGGCAACCTGCCGGAGGGGTTCGACGTCACCAGCTCCTACGAGCGGGCCCTGCGCGCGAACGCCTCCGGCTGGCTGCGGCCTCAGACCAGCGGCACCGTCCCGTCGTAGACGACCCCGCCCTTCGCGTCCCGCGCCGTCACGTGGACGTTCGTTTCCGGGAGGACCTTGATGTTCGCGGGGGTCCACACGACGACCATGCCGTCCACGACGTGGGTCTCGGTGCTCGCGCCGCTCCCGAAGTCGACGACCGCCGTCGCCGCGGTCGCGGGCAGGACCGCGGCGAACGGCCGGCGCGCCACCCCCGGCGGGGCACCCGTCTGGGGATGGCCCAGGGTGTCCACCATCAAGGGGTACGCCGGCGGTTTCTCCGGTGGGGGGCCGCTGGGGAAGGCGCGGGCCCGCGTCTTCCCCGGCCGCCGGTAGTCGGGCTCGGTGGTGCACACCACGAACCGGTCGCCGAAGCGGCCGAGGACCACCCGGTAGTCGTCCGTCTCGAGCAGCGTCCCCGGCTCGTACGCCGCCGCGTCGGGGATCGCTTCCACTTCCGCCGCCGCCAGGCAGTCGCCCAGCGCCCGGCCCGCGGATGACGTCCGGTCGCTGGTCACCGGCCGGTCCACGACCGAAAGCAGGGGCGGCGGCGCCGCGGGCAACGTCTTCGCGCCCGGCTGCATGGGCCTGCCGATGGTGAGAGTCGTCCGCGCCGGGTCGCTCCGGGTCACCCCGACGAACTGCCGGGTGACCGGGGAATAGTAGAGGGACTGCGACTGGTTCTGGCCGTCCTCGGTTCGCGAGTCGAGGAACAGCCCGGCTCCATCGGGGGCGAGGATCCCGCCGACCATCCCGGTCGCGCTCTGCAGCAGCAGCCCGGTGCGCGTGTCCGGGGCGTAGGCAGGGGTGGCTCCCGGGTCCGACAGCGTCACGGTCGTCTCGGTGGTCTCGCAGAACATCGGTTTGCCGGCGGCGGTCGCCGCGACCACCGCGTCGGCCTGGAAGACCTCCGTGAACAGCGGGACCCAGTCCGCACGCGGGGGCACGCGGTCCGCCTTGCCCGCCGCCTGCACCGCGGCCCAGCAGCGGTCCAGCGACGAGGTCGCCACCTGCACGTCGAGGGTGAGCCGGTTGGGGACGTCCACACTCGGCGGCAGTGTCGGCGCGGGACCGCCCACGGGCTGCGGCCGGATCGCCTGCGTCACGACGACCGCCCCCGCGGCCAGCACCACGACGGCCGCCGCGGCGGCGTACCAGGCGTGCTTCCTCCGCCGTGGTTTCGTGAGGCCCTGGCGGACTTCGGTCCGCAACCGCGCCCGGACGTCGTCCGGGAGCTTCTGCCGGAGCGGCAGGCCGAGGTCGTCGCTCATTTCTCCTCCAGCAACGTGCGCAGCCGGGCGCGAGCCCGGGACAGGTGGGCGCGGACAGTGCCTTCGGCGACGGCGAGCAGCGCCGCGGCGTCGGCGGCGTTCAGGTCGCCGAGCAGGCACAGCTCGACGACCTCCCGCTGCGCCTTGGGCAGCGTCCGGACGGCCTCGACGATTTCGCGCAGCCGCCGCTCGCCGTCGAGCCGCTCGGCCACGGTGTCGGCGTGGTCGGACACCACCGGCGCGTCAGGCATCCTTTGCAGCAGCCGCAGCCGCCTTCGCGCGCCGCGGTACTCGTCCCGGGCCGCGTTGCCGGCGACGGTGTAGAGCCACGGCAACGCGCTGTCGCGCACCAGGGTCACCTCGGCGCGGCGGCGCCAAGCGGTGAGGAACGTGTTCGAGGTGAGGTCCTCGGCCGCACTCCACGAACCGGTCAGCCGGTAGGCGTGGTTCCAGACGGCCTCCACATGGCGTTCGAAAAGCTCGCTGAAGGCCGCCTCGTCGCCTTCGGCCGCCCGGTCCCACAGCGCCCGATCACCCACCGGCGCCCCCGTCGCTTGGTTGGTCACACCCCTTCGTGGCCGGCACCGACCCGGATGTTGCGCTACTCGGCCGCGGGGAACTGCGCGTCCGCCAGGTCGAGTTCCTGGTGTTCGCCTCCGTCGAAGGCGGCTCCCTCGGCGAAGACCGCGCGCGGGAACTCGAATCGGCCGCCCGAGCGGATCCTGGTGAAGCGAACGTCCCTGGCGAAATGCGCCCGGGAGAAGAACGCGCCCTCCTCGAAGACCGACCGGTCGAAGTTCACGATGTCGCGGAACTCCGCGCCGTAGAACCCCACCTGGCGCGTAAAGCGCGTGCCGCGGATGTGGAGCTGACCGATGAACCGGGCGCGGCTGAAGTCGGCGGCGGCCAGGGTGCAGCCGCTCAGCCGGAAGTCGACGAGGGTGGCCCGCTGCAGGTCGATCGACATGCCTGGCCAGTAGCCCGTCGCGTCGTGGCTCAGGTGCGTCTTCAGCAGCTCCTGCACGGCCAGCCGAACGAGGAGTTCACTCTCCTCGGGGTCGTCGTCCAGGTCGCGTGCCGCAGTGCCTTTGAGTCCCACGTCCGGGGCCTTGAACGGCATCCGCAGGTAGGCGCACAGCACGCTCACGATCGTCTGGCGCTGCTTCGGGTTGTCCTGCCCGAGCCGCTCGAGCGCGTACAGCCCGCCGAGCCGCACGGGGGCTTTGTCGCTGCCGAGCTGCTCCACGGCCTTCGTGTACAGCTCGGTGACCCTGCGCTCCTCGAGGTCCCGCGTCGTCTCGGCCAGCTGCACCTCCAGCGTGCGCTGGCGGCGCGTCGCCAGCCACAGCGCGAACACGCCGCCCGCGCCCGCGCCGACGCCGAACGCCGTCTTGACCGCGTCGATCCGGACCGGCGCGTCCGGTCGCCCGGACCAGGCCAGGAACAGCCAGAGCAGGACCCCGGTGACGGCGGCGACCGCGACGGCGGTCACGGCGATCCACCGCCACTTCAGGACCGGCACCGGCTCAGACGGCGCCGTACTGGCGGTCACCCGCGTCGCCGAGGCCCGGGACGATGAAGCCCGAGTCGTTGAGGCGCTCGTCGATGCTCGCCGTGACCACCCGGACCGGCAGGCCCGTCTTCTCCAGGTGCGCCAAGCCTTCCGGCGCCGCGAGCGCGCAGATCGCCGTCACGTCGTCGGCGCCGCGGTCGGTGAGCAGGCGGATCGTGTACTCCATCGAGCCGCCGGTGGCGAGCATCGGATCGAGCACCATGACCGGCCGGTCGGCGAGCGATTCCGGCAGCGACTCCAGGTACGGCGTCGGCTTGAGCGTCTCCTCGTCGCGCGCCAGGCCGACGAAGCCCATCTGCGCGTCCGGGATCAGCTTGTGCGCCTGGTCGGCCATCCCCAGCCCGGCGCGCAGCACCGGCACCAGCAGCGGCGGCTTGGCCAGTTTGTAGCCGTCGGTGCGGGCGACCGGCGTGTGGATCTTCTCGATCTTCACCGGCACGGCGCGCGTGGCTTCATAGACCAGCATGACGGTCAGCTCGTGCAGCGCGGCCCGGAACGCGGCGCTGTCGGTGCGCGCGTCGCGCATCGTGGAAAGCCGGGCCTTCGCGAGGGGGTGGTCGACGACGTGCACATCCATGCGGGTCAATCTAGCCGTTTCGCGAAGCTCTTCACCCAGCCGCGCTGCCAGGGCGTTTCGACGGCTCGTTCGTGGTAGTGCGCCCGAACCCAGGCGACGGCGTCCTCGGCCGGGACGCCGGAGAGCGTGGCCAGGCAGGCCATCACGGTGCCGGTCCGGCCGGCGCCGCCGTAGCACGCGATCTCGACGGTCTCGGCCTTCGCCCGCTCGTGGACGGCCTTGATCTTTTCGCGGGCGTCGGCGGGGTGGACCGGCAGCAGGAAGTCCGGCCAGGTCACCCATTCGTGCGGCCAGGTGATGCCCCCGCCGTGCTTGCGCCGCAGCCGGCTCGCCCCCAGGTAGAGCCCGAAATCCGGGGCGGGTTCGGCGGGCCGCGGGCGGCCCAATCCGCGGCCGCGGACCCGCACGCCGTCCGGGAATTCGACTGTCGTGGATCCCATCGGGTCAGTGTCCTCCAGAAGATGGACACGCTGAGTGGTTTTCGCCGATAAGCTCCGCCGGGTGAGCGAACTGACGCCCGACCAGATGCGGGCTTCCGACGCGGACCGCGAACGCGTCGCCCAGGTGCTGCACAACGCCCTCTCGGAGGGCCGGATCACCGTGAACGAGCTGGAAGAACGGCTCACGACGATCTACGCGGCGAAAACCCTGGGCGAACTGAAGCCGGTGACGGCGGACCTGCCGATGTCGTCCGCGGCCGTCGAGCCGGCCACGACGCGGGCCCTGGGCTTCCCGGACCAGCGCATCGGCGGCCACCCGGGCTCCCCGGTGTCGATCGGCGTGCTGTCGGGCGCGGTCCGCAAGGGCAGCTGGGTCCTGCCCCCGCAGCACAACAGCTTCGCGTTCTGGGGCGGCGCGGAGATCGACCTGCGGCAGGCGCGGTTCGCGGACAAGCACTGCACGATCACCGCGGTGGCGATCATGGGCGGCATCCAGATCACGGTCCCGGACGACGTCAACGTGGACGTCACCGGCCTCGGCCTGATGGGCGGGTTCGTGCTGGAGGACAAGTCGGGCGCACCCCCGGCTCCGCCGACGGCCCCGACGGTGAAGATCAACGGCCTGGCGTTCTGGGGCGGCGTCGTGGTGTACCGGAAGCCGGCGAAGCGGACCGAACCGCCGCAAATCGAGTCCTGACGGGCTGCAGGCCCGCTAGCGTGGCCGTCATGCGCACTTTCACCCGGATCGTCCTGGGCGGCCTGATCGCCGCGGCCGCCGTCCTGACCGCCGTCCTGACCGCCGTCCCCGCCTCCGCGGCGACCCCGGCCGGCTGGTGCAAGGGCCCGGCGCCCTGCACCGCGCCGGCCCCGCTTGCCGCCACGCCCGACGGCTGGTGTGTGCTTCCCGGCTCGGACATCTGCCGTCGATATTGACACTCACCACCTGAAGCGTCACACCGGGTGACCCACCTCCAGACGCTGCACTGTCGGGACCACGCTGTCGGGCTCGCACTGTCGGGACAATACTGTCGGACCCGCCGCCTAGACTCGGGCGCATGACAGCCACGACCAGCACGTCAGCGGCGCCGGCCACCCCGGCACCGCTGGTGGACGCGACTCGCGACGACGCGAGCCTGCGCCGCTTCCTGCTCGGGCTGCCCGGTGTCGATCAGGTCGGCGTCGAGCAGCGCGCGGCGGGCCTCGGCACGCGCAGCATCAAGAAGGACGCCAAGCGGTGGGCCATCGACACCGCCATCTCCATGGTCGACCTGACCACGCTGGAGGGCGCCGACACCCGGGGCAAGGTCCGGGCGCTGGCCGCGAAGGCGGTCCGGCCCGATCCCGAACGCCAGGACACCCCGCGCGTCGCCGCCGTCTGCGTGTACCCGGACATGGTCGCCACGGCCGTCGAAGCGCTGAAGGGCAGCGGCGTGCACGTCGCGAGCGTCGCCACCGGCTTCCCCGCCGGGCGCACCAGCCGCGAGATCAAGCTGGCCGACACGAAGATCGCCGTCGAGGCCGGCGCGCACGAAGTCGACATGGTGATCGACCGCGGCGCCTTCCTCGAGGGCCGGTACATGGACGTCTTCGAGGAGATCCGGGCCATCAAGGCCGCCTGCGGCGACGCCCACCTGAAGGTCATCCTCGAGACCGGCGAGCTGGCGACCTACGACAACGTGCGGCGCGCGTCGTGGCTGGCGCTGCTGGCCGGCGGCGACTTCATCAAGACCTCCACCGGCAAGGTGTCCCCCGCCGCGACGCTGCCGGTCACCCACATCATGCTGCAGGCCGTCCACGACTGGCACGCGCAGACCGGCGAGCTGCGCGGCGTCAAGCCCGCGGGCGGCATCCGGACGACGAAGGACGCGATCAAGTACCTGGTCGCGGTGCACGAGGTCGCCGGCGAGCCGTGGCTGACCCCGGACCTGTTCCGCTTCGGCGCGTCCAGCCTGCTCAACGACCTGCTGCTGCAGCGCCGCACCCAGGTGGACGGCCACTACAGCGGCCCCGACTACGTGACGGTGGACTGATGCCTGTTTTCGAGTACGCACCGGCGCCGGAATCGCGCGCCATCGCGAACCTGAAGGACTCCTACAAGCCCTTCATCAACGGGGAGTTCGTCGACGGCTCGGGTGAGCCGCTGAAGACGATCAACCCGGCCACCGAAGAGGTCCTGGCCGAGGTCGGCACCGCGTCGAAGTCCGATGTGGACACCGCGGTCAAGGCCGCGCGCAAGGCGTACACCGGTGTCTGGTCGAAGATGCCGGGCACCGAGCGCGCCAAGTACCTCTTCCGCATCGCGCGGCTCATCCAGGAGCGTTCGCGCGAGCTGGCCGTGCTGGAGAGCCTCGACAACGGCAAGCCGATCAAGGAGTCGCGCGACTCCGACGTCCCGACGGCGGCCGCGCACTTCTTCTACCACGCCGGCTGGGCCGACAAGCTGGACTACGCGGGTTACGGCCCGAACCCGCGTCCGCTGGGCGTGGCGGGCCAGATCATCCCGTGGAACTTCCCGCTCCTGATGCTGGCCTGGAAGATCGCCCCGGCGCTGGCCACCGGCAACACGGTGGTCCTCAAGCCGGCCGAGACGACGCCGCTGACCGCGCTGGTCTTCGCGGAGATCTGCCAGCAGGCCGAGCTGCCGCCGGGCGTGGTGAACATCCTGCCGGGCGCGGGCGACATCGGTGCGTCCATCGTGGAGCACGGTGACATCGACAAGATCGCCTTCACCGGCTCGACCGAGATCGGCAAGGCGATCCAGCGCCAGGTGGCGGGCACGGCGAAGAAGCTGACGCTGGAACTGGGCGGCAAGGCGGCGAACATCGTCTTCGAGGACGCCCCGCTCGACCAGGCGATCGAGGGCATCGTCAACGGCATCTTCTTCAACCAGGGCCACGTGTGCTGCGCGGGTTCGCGCCTGCTGGTGCAGGAGTCCATCGCCGAAGAGGTGCTGGAAAAGCTGCGCTACCGCGTCTCGACGCTGCGCGTCGGCGATCCGCTGGACAAGAACACCGACGTCGGCGCGATCAACTCGGCCGAGCAGCTGGCGAAGATCCAGGGGCTCGTCGAAGCCGGGGACGCCGAGGGGGCGCAGCGCTGGACCAGCCCGTGCCCGGTCCCGGACCGCGGGTTCTTCTTCGCCCCGACGGTGTTCGCGAACGTCCACCAGTCGATGCGGATCGCCCGCGAAGAGATCTTCGGGCCGGTGCTGTCGGTGCTGACGTTCCGCACGCCGGACGAGGCCGTGGCGAAGGCGAACAACACGCCGTACGGGCTTTCGGCCGGCATCTGGACCGAAAAGGGCTCCCGGATCCTGTGGATGGCGAACCAGCTGCGCGCCGGCGTGGTCTGGGCCAACACCTTCAACCGCTTCGACCCCACCGCCCCCTTCGGCGGCTACCAGGAATCCGGCTTCGGGCGCGAAGGCGGCCGCACCGGGCTGGAGGCGTACCTGAATGTCTGACCGAATTTCCGTCGCGAAGACGTACAAGCTGTACATCGGCGGCAAGTTCCCGCGTTCCGAGTCGGGCCGGATTTACCCGGTGACGGACGGCAAGGGCAAGTTCCTGGCGAACGCGGCGCACGCTTCGCGCAAGGACGTCCGCGACGCGGTGGTGGCCGCGCGCAAGGCGTTCCCCGGCTGGTCGGCGGCCACGGCGTACAACCGCGGCCAGGTGCTCTACCGGGTGGCGGAGGTCCTGGAGGGCCGCCGCGACCAGTTCATCGCCGAGGTGTCGGCGTCGGAAGGCCTGGCCGCGAAGAAGGCCGAGTCCATTGTGGACGCGGCGATCGACCGCTGGGTCTGGTACGCGGGCTGGACGGACAAGATCGCCTCCGTGCTGGGTTCGGCCAACCCGGTGGCGGGCCCGTACTTCTCGTTCACGCTCCCGGAGCCGACGGGTGTCGTGGGTGTCCTGGCGCCGCAGCAGTCGTCGCTGCTGGGCCTGGTCGAGGTCCTGGCCCCGGTCCTGGCGACGGGCTCGACGGCGGTGGTGGTCTCGAGCGCGGAGCGGCCGCTGCCGGCGATCACGCTGTCGGAAGTCCTGGCGACGTCCGACGTCCCGGGCGGCGTGGCGAACATCCTCACGGGCCACGCGGCCGAGCTGGGCCCCTGGCTGGCCTCGCACGGCGACGTCAACGCGCTGGACCCGACGGGAGCCGCCCCGGCGGACCGCCCGGCCCTGGCCCGCGAAGCGGCGAACACGGTGAAGCGGGTGCTGACGGTCCCGCAGACGGAACCGGACTGGACGACGGCGCCGGACCTCACCCGGCTGCGGCGGTACCTGGAGGCCAAGACGGTCTGGCACCCGCTGGGCGTCTGATCTCGTTGTCGAAGGCCACCACCCGGCGGACCGGGTGGTGGCCTTCATTCTTGTGGTGGATTCTCCGCCGAGCCCCGCCGATCTACGCTCGATGTAACCGGGTACTCACTTGACGTGATCGGAAGCTCCGTGGATGCGCACGCCGGCTTCACGACGCTGGTGGCTCTGCGCGCGAAGGCCGGCGAACTGGCCGCGCTCCGCGCCCTGACCCGGCCCGCCCAGGTCCGGCGGGTGCAGCCACTGCTGCAGTTCGACCCGGGCCGGAAGCGCCCCGCCGACCAGCTCGACGACGTCGAAGAGGTCGCACGCCACCTGTACCTCCTGGGCCGGTGCTGCTGGATCGACGCCTCCGACGTGGCGGACCGGCCCGGGTTCGGCGCCGGTGGCGCGCTCGGCCGGCTGGCCGACCACCTGGCCGGCCCGGCCGACCTCCTCGACACGGCTGGGCCGGTCCCGTTCGTCCCGGTGGTCCGCAGCGACGCCACCGAACAGGAGGCCGCGACACTGGGACGCCTCGGCGCCGAACTGGGCGCCGGAGTCGCCCTCCGGGTGCGGCCGGACACGGCCGGCCGGGACACCCTCGGCCGGCTCGTCGAGCGGCTGGCGCTCGAACCAGGCGATATCCACGTGGTCCTGGACCTCCAGTACGTCGCCGAGGCGACGACCACCCGGGCCGAGCGGGCCGCGGCCATCCTGGCCGTGCTCACCGGCTTGGGCCCCTTCGGCTCGACGAGCTTGCTGACCGGCTCGATCCCGAAGATGCTCGGCCAGACGGCGACCTGGGAACAGGCGCGAGCCGAAGAAGTGCTGTGGGAACAGCTGGTGCGGGGCGGGGCCGCGAACCTGCGGTTCGGCGACTACGGCGCCGTGCACCCGATGCCCGGGCCGGGCTTCCGCAGCAAGCACGTCGCGCTGAAGTACACGTGCCCGCACCGCTGGCTCTACTCGCGAGAGCGGATGCCGGACGAGCCGGGCGAGGAGCCGGCCCGCGGCCGCGCATTCCGGGTCGTGTGCCGCCGCGTGGTCGAATCGGCGGGCTACGCCGGCCCGGCCTTCTCCTGGGGAGATCACGAAATCCACGAGGTGGCGACGGGCGGCGGGCGGGCTCTGGGCGACACCAGCAAGCCGATCGCGTTCGCGACCTCCCACCACCTGGCCTACCTGGCCACCCGCGCCGCGGCTTGACGCTAGCTCATCGTCACCGAGAAGTCCGACAGCGTGAACCGGGCCTTGCCGCCGCCGGTCGAGCAGAACTCGATGCCGTAGCCGATCTGGTTGACCGTCGGGTTCGAGGGGATCAGGCCCTTGCCGATCGCCCAGGCGATCATCGCCTTCAGGTCCACACTGCCCGCGTACTGCGTCGAGCGGGACACGAACGCCACGTACCCGTCCTCGTCCGCCCAGACGTCGTACGTGAAGCCGCCCGCCACGTACGTCGTCAGCTTGTCGCCCGAGGGTTGCTGCTTGCGGTTCTCCGTCCAGACCATCACCTCGGTGACACCCTTGCCGTCGCCCACACCGTTCAGCCAGAGGTCGTAAGCCACGTCGTAGACGCCGGTGCCCGGGCCGCGGCCGGCGAAAGTCGATTTGATCACCGAATAGTCGTTGAACGGTTTCCCGTTCTGATCGTTGATGTCCTTGTGCACGTTCGGATAGGTTTTCACCGACGTCGAATCGGGTTGGGTGGATTCGACGTACCAGTTGTCGTACGCGCACGCCCGCAGCGTTTCCGGGCCCGCTTCCCCGGCGTTCCACATGTTGTTGTGGACGTAGTAGCCGCCGTCGGACCAGCCGCCGTCGGGGCCGCTCGTGGTGAACTCCGGGCTGCGGCAGCTCCGGACCGGCGTGGTCGACGGCGGCGCCGGAGTCGACGGAGGCGCAGGTAGAGACGCCGAAGGCGCCGGCGACGACGAAGAAGCAGGCGTACCAGGGGCCGTCACCGAAGAAGACGTGGGCGTCGGCGCCGGCAGCGAAGCCGGCGCGGCCGCCGCGCCGTCGACGGGCGCGCCGCCGCACCCGGCGAGCACCGGGAAGGAAATCGCCAACAACACGGCCAGCGTTCTTCGTCGCATTTTCCCGCCCATAGCTGCAATTGCCGGCAGAACGAGGCGGACCCTAACACGGAAATCGACGGAATCAGTCGGGGTCGAGGTCCCGCGACGTGATCGGACGGCCGGGGAGCGCCGAACCCGGCCGCGCACTGAGGCCGTCGATCATGATGCCGACGCACCGGCGCGCCGCCATCTCGGCAACCTCCGGCGCCTTCGCGCGCATCTGCCGCAGCAGCGTTGCCAGCAGGATCGCGATGTCGCCGGCCCCGACGTCGTCGCGGAGCTTGCCCTCGGCCTTCGCGCCGTCGACGAAGCCGTCGAGGACCACCAGGATCTCGTCCCGCAGCCGGCGGACCTCCGGGTCGTTCTTCAAGATCACCAGCGCCCGGTGCGAGACCATGGCCAGCTGCACGCTCAGCTGCAGCGCCACCGAATGACGCAGCAGCCGTTCCAGCGCGCGCCACGACGACGTCTCCTCGGCGGCGATCGTGCGGGCATCGATCAGCACCCGCTCGAAGTTGTCCATCGCGACCGCCCGGATCAGCGCGTCCCGGTCCGGGAACCGGCGGTAGAGCGTGCCGACGCCGACGCCGGCCGCGCGGGCGATCTCCTCCATCGGCGCCTCGGGACCGGAAGCGGCGAAGATGTCCTTCGCGGCGGCCAGGATCTGGTCGCGGTTGCGCCGCGCGTCCGCCCGCAGGGTCATCTCGGGGTCTGCCGTCATGCCGTTCGCCTTCCGCTGAATCGCGCGGGGTGATTCTCGCATGGTCAGCGGGCCACACACTCCCCGCGCGAGCGGGTAGTCGGCACCTAGTGGACGAATTCCCTCCGCTTGAGTACCTTGGACAGGGAACCGGAATGTAATCCTCCGCATACTTTCCGTCCGATTTAGGGGGTCCGAAATGACTGAATTGGCAGAATCCTCGACGCGGCACGAGACTTTTCCGCTGGCCCGCACCTGCCCGTTCGCGCCGCCGCCGGCGTACGAAAAGCTCCGCGAAGCGGGTCCTGTCCAGCGCGTCGGGCTGCCCAACGGTTCGGAGGCCTGGGCCGTCACCCGTCTGGAGGAAGTCCGGCAGATGCTGACGGACCCGCGCTTCAGCTCCGACCGCTTCAACCCGGGCTTCCCGATCCTCGCGAAGGACGGCCGTCCGCAGCAGCGCCGCCGCTTCACCGCGTCGCTGATCAACATGGACCCGCCGAAGCACGGCGCCGCCCGGCGCGAGGTCGTCGGCGAGTTCACCGTCAAGCGCATGAAGGCCCTGCAGCCGCGGATCCAGCAGATCGTCGACGAGCACATCGACGCGATCCTGGCCGGCCCGAAGCCCGCCGACCTGGTCTCGGCGCTGGCGCTGCCGGTGCCCTCGCTGGTGATCTGCGAACAGCTCGGCGTCCCGTACGTCGACCACGACTTCTTCCAGGTGCGCAGCTCGACGCTGCTCAACCGGGAGGTCGACCAGGAGACCCGGGTCAAGGCCGTCGACGAGCTGCAGGACTACCTCGACGAACTGGTCACGGCGAAGGAGGCCGACCCGACCGACGACCTGCTCGGCCGCCAGATCCTCAAGCAGCGCGAAGAGCACGGCGACGTCGCCCACGACGAGCTCGTCTCGCTGGCCTTCCTGCTGCTCCTCGCCGGGCACGAGACGACGGCGAACATGATCTCGCTCGGCACCGTGGCGCTCCTGGAGAACCCGGACCAGCTCGAGATCATCAAGAACGACCCCGGCAAGACGCTCGACGCCGTCGAGGAACTGCTGCGCTACTTCACCATCGCCGAGTTCGCGACCTCGCGGGTCGCCACGGAGGACGTCGAGATCGGCGGGCAGCTGATCCGCGAAGGCGAGGGCGTGCTCGGGCTGAGCTACTCCGGCAACCGCGACGAAGCCGCGTTCGAGAACCCCGACGACCTCGACCTCGAGCGCGGCGCGCGGCACCACGTCGCCTTCGGCTTCGGCCCGCACCAGTGCCTCGGCCAGAACCTGGCCCGGATGGAACTGCAGATCGTCTTCGACACGCTGTTCCGCCGCATCCCGGAGCTCAAGCTGGCCGCCCCGGTGGACCAGCTGCCGTTCAAGCACGACTCGTCGATCTTCGGCCTCTACTGCCTGCCCGTGACCTGGTGAGGGAGACGTCATGACCGCGGTCCACGAATTCCCGATGACGCGCACGTGCCCGTTCGCCCCGCCGCCGGCGTACGCCGAGATCCGCGAGGAGGACCCGGTCACCCGGGTGGGGCTGCCCGACGGCCGGAAGGCCTGGGTGGTCAGCAGGCACGAGGACGTCCGGGCCGTGCTGAACGACCGGCGGTTCAGCGCCGACCGGCAGCACCCGGACTTCCCGCAGCTGGTGCCCGGGTTCCGGCGGCCGGACGACGAGCGCACCATGATCACCATGGACGCGCCCGAGCACGGGCCGGCCCGCAAGGCCGTGCTCGGCGAGTTCACCGTGCGCCGGATGGAGGCGCTGCGGCCGCGGATCCAGGAGATCGTCGACGAGCGGATCGACGCGCTGCTGGCCGGGCCGAAGCCGGGCGACCTGGTCGAGATGCTGTCGCTGCCGGTGCCGTCGCTGGTCATCTGCGAGATGCTCGGCGTGCCGTACGCCGACCACGACTTCTTCCAGACCCACACGACGAAGCTGATCAAGCGGGGCACGCCCCCGGAGGAGCGGCGGGCCGCGGTCGAGGCCGTGCGCGGGTACATGGGCGACCTCATCGCCGGGAAGGAGGACGACCCGCCGGACGACCTGCTCGGGCGGCAGATCGTCAAGCTGCGCGAAGAGGGCACCTACCGGCGGGCATCGCTGGCCGCGACCGGCTTCCTGCTGCTCGTCGCCGGCCACGAGACGACGGCGAACATGATCTCCCTCGGCACGGTCGGGCTGCTGGAGAACCCGGAGCAGCTGGCGCTGATCAAGGACGACCCGGGCAAGACCCTCGACGCCGTCGAGGAACTGCTGCGCTACTTCACCATCGTCGACGCCGCCACGGCACGGCTGTGCGTCGAGGACGCCGAGATCGGCGGCCAGCTGATCCGGGCCGGTGAAGGCGTGCTGGCGCTGGGCTACGCGGCCAACCGCGACGAAACGGCGTTCGAGAACCCCGACGAACTGAACATCGAGCGCGGCGCGCGGCACCACGTGGCGTTCGGCTTCGGGCCGCACCAGTGCCTCGGCCAGAACCTGGCCCGGATGGAACTGCAGATCGTCTTCGACACCCTCTTCCGCCGGATCCCGGAGCTCAAGCTGGCCGCGCCGGTCGACGACCTGCCGTTCAAGGACGACGCGAACATCTACGGCCTGTACCGGTTGCCGGTGACCTGGTAGAAGCGAACTGCCGAACCACCACAGGGGAAGAAGAGGACCATGAAGATCATCGCGGACACCGGCAAGTGCGTCGGCGCCGGGCAGTGCGTGCTCACCGAGCCCGCGCTGTTCGACCAGAGCGAGGAGGACGGCACGGTCATCGTGCTCGACGACCAGCCGCAGGGCGAGCTGGTCGAGAAGGCCCGAGAAGCGGTGCACGTCTGCCCGAGCCAGGCCCTCTCCCTCCAGGAGTGACCCAGCGCGAAGGCCACCTCGAGACTCCTCGAGGTGGCCTTCGCGCACTTTCGAGCTACTTGACCGCGCCCATCGACAGGCCGCGGACCAGGTGGTTCTGCGCGATCCAGCCGACGATCATCACCGGCAGCGAAGCCAGCAGCGCGGCCGCGGACAGCTGCGCCCAGTACAGGCCTTCGCTGGTGATGAACCCGACCAGGAACACCGGGACCGTGCCGGCCCGGGCCGCGGTCAGGTTGACCGCGTAGAAGAACTCCGTCCAGGAGAAGATCACGCAGATCAGCGCGGTGGCCGCGATCCCGGGCGCGACCACCGGCATGATGATCTTGCGCAGCAGCGTCGGCAGGTTGGCGCCGTCGATCCGGCCCGCCTCGATCATCTCGTGCGGTACTTCGAGGAAGAACGACCGCATCATCCAGATGGCCAGCGGCAGGTTCATCGACGTGTACAGGATGACCAGCGCCCACACCGTGTCGAGCAGCTCGGTGTTCTGCGAAATGACGTACAGCGGGATGATCGCCGCCACGATCGGCAGCATCTTCGTCGAGAGGAAGAAGCCGAGCGCGTTCGACGTGCCCTTGACCGGCGCCAGCGAAAGCGCGTACGCCGCCGGGACGCCGAAGAGCAGCACCAAGGCCGTCGACAGGATCGTCACGAACGCCGAGTTCGACACATACGGCAGGAACCCGCCGCTCAGGACGTTGCCGAGCTGCTCGAACGTCGGGGTGAAGAACAGCTTCGGCGGGTCGGTGTAGGCGTCCGCCTCCTGCTTGAACGCGGTGAGGATCATCCACAGCAGCGGGAACACGAACAGGATCGCGATGATCCAGGTCGCGACGGTCAGCGAACCCTTGCCGTAAGCCCGCTTGCGGGGCGCGACCGTCGTCATTTGATGCCTCCGCTCACCGAGAAGGTCCGGAACATCAGGCGCAGCGCGAAGGTCGCGACGATCATCGTCAGGATCACCACGATCACGCCCATCGCCGAGGACTGGCCGACGTCGAAGCCCTCGAACGCGCGCTGGTAGATGTAGTACGGCAGGTTGGTGCTCGCCGTGCCCGGGCCGCCCTGGGTCATCAGGAAGATCGCGTCGAAGCTGTTCACGATGTAGATCGCGCCCAGCAACGTGGCCAGCTGCAGGAACCGGGACAGGTGCGGCAGCGTGATGGAGACGAACGTCCGCCAGCGGCCGGCACCGTCCACATTGGCCGCTTCGAGCACGTCCTTGGCCTGGCTCTGCAGGCCGGCCAGGATGAGCAGCATCATGAACGGCGTCCACTGCCACACGATCTGGGCCATCACCGACGCCAGCGGGAACTCCGAAAGCCAGTCGGTGTCGGTGCCGAAGACGAAGTGCAGCAGCCCGTAGGTCGGGTCGAACACCGTCGTCTTCCACAGCAGCGCGCCGGCCGCCGGCAGGATCAGGAACGGCGTGATGAGCAGCGTCCGGACGACCCCGCGGCCGAGGAACTTGCGGTCCAGCAGGATCGCCAGGCCCAGGCCGAGCAGGAGCGCGACGAACACGCACACGACGGTCAGCAGCACGGTGTTGAGCAGGGCGACCAGGAACGTCGTGTCGCTGAAGACGTCGATGTAGTTGTCCAGGCCGACGAAGTGCCGCGAGCCGGGCCGGACCAGGTTCCACGACTGGAACGAGTAGAACACGGTGAGCAGGAACGGCAGCTGCGTCACCGCGATGACGAAGATCAACGCGGGCAGCAGGGGCAGCCGCCGCTTGGCCGCGGTGCTCAGGCCGCGTTTCTCTTCGACCTTCGCCTGCGAGGTGGACGTGGGGGTGGATACGGAGAGCGTGGACATCACTGCACCGCCTTGTAGGAGTCGCCCACCGTCTGGGCGTAGTCCTGGGACTGCTTCAGGGCGTCTTCGACCGACTCGCGGCCGGCGATCGCGGCCGACAGCTGCTGGCTCACCCGGGTGCCCAGGTCCTGGAACTCGGGGATGCCGACGAACTGGATGCCGGGGTAGGGCACCGGGCTCGCCATCGCCTTCTGCTGGTTCGCGTCCGCGATGCCGTCGAGCGTGGGCTTCGCGTAGGCCTTCGCCGCGTCGGCGTACTCGGGGATGGCGTACGTCGACTGGCGGACGCCCGGCGGGACGCGGTTCCAGCCGTACGTGTGGCCGACCTTCTGCACGTACGCCTTGTCGGTCATCCAGGCCATGAACTTCCAGGCCGCGTCCTTGTCCTTGGCGACCTTCGGAATGCCGAGGGCCCAGGTGTAGAGCCAGCCGCTGGCCTGCGTCTTGACGACCGGCGCCGGCGCGTACCCGGACTTGCCGACGATCTTGCTGCTCGACGGGTCCTCGTTGGTGCCCGCCATGACCGTGGCGTCGTACCACATCGCCGCGTTGCCTTGGGTGTAGCGCGTGCCGCACTCGGAGAACCCGGCGCTGGAGGCCCCGACCTCGCCGTGCTCGCGGATCAGGTTGACGTAGAAATTCGCGGCTTCCGTGAACTCCTGCGACGTCAGCTTGGCGTTCCAGTCCTTGTCGAACCACTGCGCGCCGAAGGTGTTGGCCACGGTCGTGAACGGCGCGAGGCTCTCGCCCCAGCCCGGCTTGCCGCGCAGGCAGATGCCGGCGACGCCGTTCGCCTTGTCGTCGAGCTTCGCGGCGTAGTCGGCGATCTGCTGCCACGTCGGCTTGGCCGGCATGGTGATCCCGGCCTTGTCGAAGAGGTCCTTGCGGTAGGCCAGGAACGACGACTCGCCGTAGAACGGCACCGCGTACATCTGGTTCTGGTACGACAGCGACTGCTTGATGCTGGGGATGAAGTCGCCTTCGTCGTAGCCCAGGGTGGCCGCCATGTGCGGTTCGAGGTTCTCGAGCCAGCCGTTGGCCGCCCACTGCGGGGCTTCGTAGTTGCTGATCATGACGACGTCGAACTCGCCACCCTCGGTGGCGGTCGACGCGGTGATCTTGGCGCGGGCCTGGTTTTCCGGCAGGGACACGAACTTGAGGCCGATACCGGTGGCCTTCTCGAACTCCGGCGCGAGCGCGATCGCGTCCTTCATCTGCGGGTTCGACACGATGGCGATGACGAGCGTCGAGTTACCGGTGCCGAGCGAGCCGGCGCCCGCGCAGCCGGTGGCCAGCAGCGACGTCGCCGCGAGGAGGGTGAGGAGCTTACGCACGGCCACCTCCGGGGAGGACCTGCACCTTGAGGCCCGAGCCGCTGCGCATCTTGGCCAGCGCTTCGGGGTACTGCTCCAGCGGCAGGGTGTCGGTGAGCAGCGCGCCGGTGTCGATCGCGCCGCTCGCGACGAGGTCGAGGGCGGCGCCGAAGCTGTGCAGCACGGCCATCGAGCCGACGATGGTGATTTCGTCGTTGTAGATGCGGAACGGCGAAAGCGCGACGCGGGCTTCGGCCGGGGCGACGCCGAAGACGAGCAGCCGTCCCCCGCGCCGGATCGAGTCGAAGGCGGCTTCGATGGCGGGCGCGGCGCCGGTGCAGTCGACGGCGACGTCGAACTTCTCGCCGTTCAGGTCGCCGACGTCCTTCGCGGTGGCGACGGCACCGAGGCTTTTCGCGCGTGGCAACCGGGCTTCGTTGCGGTCGACCACCGTGACCTGCGCACCCGAACGCTGCAGCAGCTGCTGCATGATCAAGCCCATGGTGCCGGCGCCGACGACGAGGAAGCGTTCGCCGGCTTCGACACCGACGCGGCGAACACCGTGCACGGCACAGGAAACCGGCTCGACCAGCGCGCCCTGTTCCCACGTCATCGTGTCGGGCATGCGGTAGCAGGTGGACGACGGGACGGCGACGTACTCGGCGAAGGCGCCGTTGACGGTGTCGCCGGTGGCGCCCCAGTTCGCGCAGAGGTTGCCGTGGCCGGCGCGGCACGGGCCGCAGTAGCCGCAGAACAGGGACGGGTCGACGGCCACGCGGTCGCCGACCTTCCACTCGCCCGGCACGTCCGCGCCGAGCTCGACGATCTCCCCGGCGAACTCGTGCCCGGGGACGATGGGGTACGGCGTGGGCGGGAAGTGCCCGTCCGCGATGTGCAGGTCGGTGCCGCAGATGCCGCACGCTCCGACCTTGACGACGACCTGACGTTCCCCGGGTTTCGGATCGGGCACCTCGCCGACCCTGATCTCACCGGGCCGGTCGACGATGGCGGCACGCATGCCTGCCCCTTCCTCGCGCTCAATTGAGCAACGTTGACCTATCGAGTCGAGAACACGTGAAGGCATTACAGGTCTGACGTCGGTATTACGTCAACCTTTCGACTGGATTTCGCGCTATTATGCTCATATGAGCGCCACCAAGAAGCCTCCTTTGCTTTCGGAGGCACTGCTGCTCGCCACCGTCGCCCGGCGCTTCTACGTGCAGGGACGCTCCAAGCTGGAGATCGCCGACGAGTTCGGCGTCAGCCGGTTCAAGGTGGCGCGGATGCTCGACACCGCCATGGAGTCCGGCCTGGTCAGGGTGGAGTTCTCCCTGCCGGCCCCGGTGGACCTGGCGTTGTCGGACGAGGTGTGTTCCGCGTACGGCTTGAAGCGCGCCCTGGTCCTCGAGCGCTCAACCGAGCGCGAGCCGAAGGAGGTCGTCCGGGCCAAGATCGGCTCGTTGGCAGCGCTGTTGCTGGAGGAGATCGCGCTCCCGTCCGACGTCATCGGCCTGTCGTGGGCGCGCTCGGTGAACGCGATGACCGAGGCGATCCGGGCGCTGCCGCGCTGCCCGATCGTCCAGCTCTGCGGGGTGCAGGCCGGGATGGACATGCGCGGCCGCTCGGTGGAGACGGTCAGCCGCGTGACCTCGGTGTCCGGCGGCGACGCGTACCCGATCTTCGGCCCGCTGGTGCTGCCCGACCGCCGGACGACCGAGACGTTGCGGCGTCAGCCGGGTATCGCGGAGACGTTCGGCCAGTTCCGCAACCTGACGAAGGCGGTGGTCAGCATCGGCGCCTGGCAGCCGGGCGAGTCGACGGTGTACGACGCGCTGGACGAGGCCGAGCGCGCGGCGATCGCGGCCCGCGGGGCGACGGCGGAGGTCGCGGCCCGGCTGTTCGACGCGTCCGGCAACGCGTTGTCGACGGGCCTGGCCCACCACGTCCTGGCGATCAGCCACGAGGAGCTGATGGCGGTCCCGGAGGTGATCGCCCTGGGCTACAGCAGGCCCAAAGCCGCGGCGGTGGACGCGGTTCTCCGGTCCGGCATGGTCTCGACCCTGATCACCGACGCCGCGGCCGCCGTCCCGCTGCTGGCGCTGGCGGCGAAGAACCCACCCCGCGCGTGACGGAGCCGCCGACACGCGTGATTACGGAGCCGACACGCGTGATTGAAGGGTCGACACGGCCAGCACCCTCCAATCACGCGAGTCGACCCTCCAATCACGCGAGTCGACCCTCCAATCACGCGAGTTCCGGGTTTCGGCCCTACTCCCCCGGGCGTACTTCGCCACCGGGTTCCTACCGCAGCGGGCGCACCCTCGCCTGTTCCGGCTCCGGGACGAAACCGGGGTCGCGCCCGATGTGGCCGCGGCCGCGCTCGGCGAGCCTGGATCCCGTGACCACCAAGACTTCTCCCCGCTGGCGCCAGGCCGTCGTGTGGCTGCACGTCGTGTCCTCGGTGGCCTGGATGAGCCAGGCCCTCGCCCTCGTCGTGCTGACCTCGCTGGCCTTGACCAGCCCCGCCCAGGCGCCGGCCGCGACGGCGATGGCCGACCGGCTCGACTCCGTCCTGCTCGCGCCGATGGCCAACGTCTCCGCGTTCACCGGCCTGCTCCTCGCCGGCGCGACGGCGTGGGGCTATTTCCGGCACTGGTGGGTGCTGACCAAGTTCGTCCTGACGTTCGCCCAGCTCTACGCCGGGATCTTCCTGCTCTCGCGGGCGCTGCGGGAGTCCGCGCACACCGCGGTCGTCGTCTGGCCGCAGATCGCCGGGGCGTCGCTGATGGTGAGCGCCCTGGCCTTCCAGGCCTGGCTCTCCATCGCGAAGCCGGGCAAGAAGACGCCGTGGTCGCCGGCCGCGAAGCCGCCGGCCGCGCCGACGTGGGTGTTCGTGGCGGGGCTCGCCGCACCCGCCGCGGACGTCGCCGCCGGGATCGCCCTCGGCTACCCGCTGCCCGCGGCGGAACTGGTCATGCTGGTCGTGCTGCTCGGGTTTGAGCGGCGACGACGTCGTCGCCGTGCTCGGCAGCCCAGCGTCCGAAGCCCTCGATCGGCCCCAGCAGCGTCTTCCCCAGCGGCGTGAGCGCGTACGCGCCTTCGCACCGCTCGACGAGACCGTCGAATTCGAGGCGCCGCAGGGTTTCCGTCAGCACCTTCGCGCTGATGCCACCGATGGTGCGCCGCAGGTCGACGTGCCGCTGCGGCCCGTCGCGCAGTGCCCACACCACCACCGGGTTCCACGTGTTGGCGACCAGGTCGAACGCGAGCCGCGTCCGGCAATCCGCGAGGAAGTCCATGGTTACCGTTCGGTTCCTTCCCGGGCTCCTACCGTCGTTCCGGTACCAGCCAAGCACAAGGAGGACGCATGCGGATCGGGATCTTCGGCACGGGCGGGATGGCGGACGCGCTGGGCACGCAGTGGGCGCGGGCGGGACACGAGCTGATGGTGAGCGGCCGGTCCGACCCCGCCGCGCTGGCCGCGCGGCTCGGCGCGTCCGCCGGAACCTGGCGCGAGACGGCCGCCTTCGCTGACGTGGTGCTCCTGGCCGTGCCCGCCGCGGCGATCGGCGAGGTGCTCGCCGAGGCGGGTCCGCTGGCCGGGAAGGTGCTGGTGGACTGCACCAACGACCCGGATCTGACGGGCACCCCCGTGGCGTCGCGGATCACCACGGACGCCCACGTCGTGAAGGCGTTCAACCTGGCGCACGTCGACGTCTGGCGGATGACGCCACCGGTGTTCGACGGCCGCCCCCTGTCGGTGCCGTTGTGCGGCGACGACCCGGGCGCGCTCGACGCGGTGAGCACGCTGGTCCGGGACGTCGGCGCCAAGCCGGTGCCCGCGGGCGGCCTGGACCGCGCGGCCCTGCTGGAGGCCACGGCGGCGTTCGTCATCGGGCTGTGGTTCGCGGGCGAAGACGCCCAGGCGATCCTGACCCCGGTGGGCTGAGCGTCAGAGGCCGTATTCGATGGCGGTGGCGTTGGGGCTCGCCGACAGCGCGTATTCCACCATCGATGCGGCCGGCGCGGCCGGGGCGAGCGCCACGACCACCGCCGCCGGACTGGGCCGTTGAGCGCAACCCGGCGTCAGTGCGCGCCCACCTCGGTCACCCGGACGACCGCCATCCCGGCCTCGTCCGACGCGGCCAGGTCGACCTCGGCGCTGATGCCCCAGTCGTGGTCGCCCGCGGGGTCGTCGAAGATCTGGCGCACCTTCCAGACGTCCGGCTGCTGCTCGATCATCAGCAGCTGCGGGCCGCGCGCGTCCGGGCCGGTGCCGAGTGTCTCGTACTCCTCGAAGTAGCCCTCGATCGCTTCCTGCCACGCGTCGGCGTCCCAGCCCGAGTCCGCGTCCAGTTCGCCGAGCGGGAACCACGCCCGCCGCGCGAACAGCTCGACCCGGCGGAACAGCTCGTTGCGCACCAGGACGCGGAACGCGCGCTCGTTGCGGGTGACGGCCGGCGGCTCGGACGGCGGCCGCGTCGAGACCGGGCCCTCCTCGTCCGGGTGACGCAGGGCTTCCCACTCGTCGAGGAGGCTCGAGTCGACCTGGCGGACGAGCTCGCCGAGCCACTCGATGAGGTCCTGCAGCGACTCGGTCTTCGCCTCGTCCGGGACCGTGTGCCGCAAGGAGTCGTAGACGTCCGTGAGGTAGCGCAGCACCAGGCCCTCGGACCGGGCCAGCTGGTAGAAGCCGATGTACTCGACGAAGTTCATCGCGCGCTCGTACATGTCCCGCACGACCGACTTCGGCGACAGCTCGTAGTCGTCGACCCACGGGTGGCCCTGCCGGTAGCTGTGGTACGCGCCCTGCAGCAGCTCTTCGAGCGGCTTCGGGTAGCTGACGTTCTCGAGCAGCTCCATCCGCTCGTCGTACTCGATGCCCTCGGCCTTCATCGCCTGCACGGCCTCGCCGCGCGCCTTGAACTGCTGCTGCGAGAGCACCGGCCGCGGGTTGTCCACCGTGGATTCCACAGTGGACACGACGTCGAGCGCGTAGCTCGGCGACTCGAGGTCGAACAGCTCGATCGCGGCCAGCGCGAACGGCGAAAGCGGCTGGTTGAGCGCGAAGTCGAACTGCAGGTCGACGGTGAGCCGGATGATCCGGCCCTGTTCGTCCGGTTCGGACAGCCGTTCGACGACGCCGGCGGCGAGCAGCGCGCGGTAGATCGCGATGGCGCGCAGGATCAGCTTGCGCTGCGACGCGCGGTCCTCGTGGTTGTCCTCGAGCAGGTGCCGCATCGAGTCGAAGGCGTTGCCCGGCCGCGAAATCACGTTCAGCAGCATCGAGTGCGTGACCTTGAAGCTGGACGTCAGCGGCTCCGGGTCGGCGGCGATGAGCCGGTCGAACGTGCTCTCGGTCCAGTTGACGAACCCCTCGGGCGCCTTCTTCCGGACGATCTTCTTTTTCTTCTTCGGGTCGTCGCCCGCCTTCTCGAGGGCCTTCGCGTTCTCGACGACGTGGTCGGGGGCCTGCACGACGACGTAGCCGTCGGTGTCGTAGCCCGCGCGCCCGGCCCGGCCGGCGATCTGGTGGAACTCGCGGGCCTTGAGGTGCCGCTGGCGGACGCCGTCGTACTTCGTCAGCGCGGAGAAGACGACCGTCCGGATCGGCACGTTGATGCCGACGCCGAGGGTGTCGGTCCCGCAGATCACCTTGAGCAGCCCCGACTGGGCCAGGGTCTCGACCAATCGGCGGTACTTCGGCAGCATGCCGGCGTGGTGGACGCCGATGCCGTGGCGGACCAGCCGCGAGAGCGTCTTGCCGAAGCCGGCGGCGAACCGGAAGTCGCCGATCAGCTCGGCGATGGCGTCCTTTTCGGCCTTCGACGTCACGTTGATGCTCATCAGCGTCTGCGCCCGCTCGATGGCCGCGGCTTGCGAGAAGTGCACGACGTAGACCGGAGCCTGGCCGCCGTTGAGCAGCTCGGACATCGTCTCGTGCAGCGGCGTCAGCGCGTACCGGAAGGTCAGCGGCACCGGGCGCTGCACCGACGTGACGACGGCCGTCGGCCTGCCGGTGCGGCGGGTGAGGTCCTTTTCGAAGAAGGACACGTCCCCCAGGGTCGCCGACATCAGGACGAACTGGGCTCCTCGCAGCTCGAGGATCGGCACCTGCCACGCCCAGCCGCGGTCGGGCTCGGAGTAGAAGTGGAACTCGTCGGCCACGACCTGCCCGACCGGGGCGTCCGCACCGAACCGCAACGCGATGTTCGCCAGGATTTCGGCCGTGCAGCAGATGATCGGGGCGTCCGGGTTGACGCTGGAGTCGCCGGTCATCATCCCGACGCTCTCGGCTCCGAAGATGTCGATGAGCTGGAAGAACTTCTCCGAAACGAGGGCCTTGATCGGCGCGGTGTAGTAGCTGCGGCGGCCCTGGGCGAGCGCGGTGAAGTGCGCGCCGACGGCGACGAGGCTCTTCCCGGAGCCGGTCGGCGTCGAAAGGATGACGTTCGATCCGGAGACGACCTCCATCACCGCCTCCTCCTGCGCCGGGTACAGCTCGATGCCCCGCTCGGCCGTCCAGGTGGTGAAGGCTTCGAAGAGGGCGTCGGGGTCGGGATCCGCAGGCAGGAGGTCTGTGAGAGTCATCAGGGGTCCATCGTGCCATCCGCTCGTCGCAAAGTCGGCAGGGGCGATCGCATCGCGAGTGCGAAACCCGTAGGCTTCGCGGTACCGCGCGGCGACTGGGTGATACTTCCGGTCCCGCGCGCACACGGGCGGTACTCCGGAGGGCTTAGGAATGGCACAGGACATCATCCCGATCGAACTCGGCCTGCCGCAGGGCGACGTCGTCACCCTGTGGGCGCCGCGCTGGCGGGAAGACGGCGAGGAGTGGGAAGCGTTCCTCGGCGACGAGGACGACCTGTACGCCTTCGCCGACGCAGCTCACCTGGCCGCCTTCGTCCGCACGTCCGAGCGGCACGACCTGCTCGACCACCCGGCCTGGGACGCGGTGCCGTCGCTGAACGTGCCGGAGCTGATCCCGGACGAGGACCACACGTACGACCTCGTGGGCGTGCCGGAGCTCGTCGCCGAGGAGCCGGACGTCTGGCACATCGCCGAACTGGCGGAGATCGTCGGCATCGTGCGGTCGCTCGCCGACGTCTGCGACCTCGAAGAGGTCCACGAGATCCTCGACTCGACCGAGGGCTTCTCGCTGCTCGACCAGGGCACCCTGCCGTTCACCGGCAGCGTCGGCGCCCAGGTGTGGAACGACCTGTCCGAGACGGTGTCGCAGAAGTGGGACACCGTGCTCGACGCGATCGACGGCCTGGTGACCCAGCCGGAGGTCGACGAGAAGGTGCTGGAGCAGACGGCCGAGGAGCTGGCGGCGTTCCACGAGGAGTCCGCCGAGGCCGAAGCCGGCGCCGAGGGCGAAGAGGACCTCGAGGCCATCGACACCCTCGATTCTTCGGACGACGAAGACGAGGAAGAGGACGAGGGCCCGGTCGGCTTCTGGGCCGAGGTCGGCATCGACCCGATCAAGATCATCACGTCCGGCGCGGAGTACTACACGCTGCGCTGCTACCTCGACGACGCGCCGGTGTTCCTGGGCACCGAGGGCGAGATCGACGTGTTCACCTCCCCGGGCGCACTCGCCCGCGCCCTCGCCGACGGCAAGGACCTGGCCGACACCGACCTCGCCGACGTGTCCACGTGGGACGAGGTCCTGGCGAAGGCGACGGCGGGCGAGCTCGAGATCGAGGTCGACCCGGAGAACACGTACGTGCTCACGGGCCTGGACGCGGACATCGCGGAGGGCCCGGAGGCGATCGACCCGACCCAGCTGGAGCTGGCGGTCGAGCTGATCACGGACGCGGCGGACTGGGCGGGCGACGACACGGCCGAGACGGAACTGGCGAGCAACGAAAGCCTGGGCTGGCTGGTGTCGTTCGTCCTGCGCCCGGACCCGACGCGCCTGGAGCCGTCGGCACCGTTCGACGCGGAGCAGGGCGCTTGGCGCAAGCTCGTCGAAACTTTCGAGAACCGCCTGACGGTGGCTTGAGTTCCGGCTTTCGAAGGCCGCCTCCCGGGTCCGGGAGGCGGCCTTCGCCGTGTCGACCCCCCAATCACGCGAGTCGACTGCCCAATCACGCGTGTCGACCCTTGATCGGCTCACGCAGCCGACCGCCCAGGTACGCCAGCCGACCGTCTGCGTACGCCAGCCGACCCGCCGGGCACGCGAATCGACCGCTCCACAGCCAAGGCGAGATGTGGACAACCCGGCCGAGCACGCCCTTCGCCCCGCAGTTTTCGTCGTGGGCGGCCGATACGCTGGAGACGGGGGGCGCCCCCGCGGGCCACGGGGATGATTCAGCCTCCGCACCCGGGCTCACAGCCCGCGTGATGCCCCTCTGATCACGCGGGATGCCTTTCCCAGCACGGGTGATGCCCCTTTCCGCCCATACCGAGAGGGTCAGCTCGCTTCCCCGCACGGTCGGCTGGCGCCTCCAGACGGTCGGATCGCGTACCCACACGGTCGGCTGGCGTACCCAGGCGGTCGGCTCGTGATCAGCCGGGCATCTCGCGTGATCAGCCGGGCATCTCGCGTGACTGGGAGGGCATCACGCGTGATTGGAGGGTCGTCTCGCGTGATTGGAGGGTCGTCTCGCGTGATTGGAGGGACGACACGTCAGTCGGTGGGTTCGGCGCGGACCGGGACCACCAGCACCGCCAGGGCCGGGAAGACCGCCGCCACGCAGAACGCCAGTGCGTACCGGCTGTCGCCGATCACCAGGCCCAGCAATGGCGGGGTCAGCGACGCCGCGATGTTCTGGCCCGTGTTCTGCGTGCCCATCGCGCGGCCCGACCACGCCAAGCCCGCCAGTTCGGCCGAGGCCGTGAAGCCCAGGCCGTTGTCGGCCACCGTGATCACCGCCGCCAGCGCCAGCGCCAGCAGGACCAGCCACGGCCAAGTGGCGTCGCCCAAGGCGACCAAGAGCATGACGAAGCAGCTCAAGACGGCGAGCTGACGCATCGGGCGCAGGCGGCTGCCGACCCGGTCGGACCACCAGCCCGACCCCAGCCGGCCGGCAGCGCCCAGCACCTGGACCACCGCCAGGTACCAGCCCGCCGACAGCGGGCTCCAGTGCTGCACCGACACCAGGTACACCGGCGCGAACGCCGACACCGCGAACTGCGGCACCACCAGCAGCGCGCTCGCCCCGTGCACCCGCCACAGCGTCGCGTGCCGGTACGGCGAAGGCGGCTTCTCCCCCGAAGCCGGGCGAGGCGGCCGGGGCGGATCCGTCACCAGCCACGCCACCAGCAGCGCCACGGCGATCGCCAGCCCGGCCGGCAGCAGGACCGCCGCGCGGAAGCCGAAGTGCGCGGCCAGCGGGGGCAGCCCCAGCGCGGCCACGCCCACGCCGAGCGGCTGGGCCGTCTGGCGGATCCCCATCGCCACGCCCCGCTCGGACTTCGCGAACCAGCCCATCACCACGCGACCGCTCGCCGCGTTCACCGAAGCCGTACAGGCGCCCGCCGCCAAAAACACTCCAAAGAGGAGCCCGACCGGGTGATTTCCTACCCCGGCGTACACCAAGAGTAACCCCGAGATGCCCAGGCCAAGGGCCATGATGAGGCGCTCTCCGTAACGGTCCGCAGCCGCGCCCCACACGATCAGGGTGAACAACAACCCGATGCTCGGCGCCGCGACGACCGTGCCGGCCTCGGCCAGCGTCAGCCCCTCGGCGGCGCGCATGGCCGGGACCAGGAACGGGAGGCCGTAGAGGAACGAGCAGCTCGCGGTCTGCGCGGCGAGGCCGAGCGCGAGGATGAGCCACCGTCGCGAACTCGCCTGTAGCTGCTCACCTGTACCGCTTCCGACCTGCGCCATCTTCGCCACCGTCTCAAACTATGGGAAGTTGTTCCTACATAGTGAACGATAGTTGGCACAGCTAAGGACCGCAAGCACGTTGCGGTCCGAAGCGGGGTGGGTCAGGTCAGCGCGGCGTACCCGGGCTTGATGACGTCGTCGATCAGCGCGAGCCGGGCGTCGAAATCGATGAACGCGGATTTCATCGCGTTGATGGTGAACCAGCGGAAGTCGTCGATACCATAGCCGAACGTCTCGTGCAGCGCGGCGAATTCGCTGGTCATCGTGCATCCGCTCATCAGCCGGTTGTCCGTGTTCACGGTCACCCGGAAGCGCAGCTTGGCGAGCAGGCCGATGGGGTGCTCGGCGATCGAGCGGACGGTGCCTGTTTGGACGTTCGACGTCGGGCAGATCTCCAGGGGGATGCGGCGGTCGCGGACGTACGCGGCCAACCGTCCAAGGTGGACCGTGCCGTCCGCGTCCGTCTTGATGTCCTCGGCGATGCGCACGCCGTGCCCGAGCCGCTCGGCGCCGCAGTGCTGAATCGCTTCCCAAATGGACGGCAAACCGAAGGCTTCGCCCGCGTGAATGGTGAAGTGCGCATTGTTCTGACGCAGATATTCGAACGCGTCGAGATTGCGGGTGGGCGGGAATCCGTCCTCGGGACCGGCGATGTCGAACCCGGCCACGCCGGTGTCCCGGTAGCGGACGGCCAGGTTCGCGATCTCGAGCGCCCGGGCGTGCTGGCGCATCGCGCAGAGCAACGTCGCGACGCGGATGGTGCCGCCGTTCGCGGCCACTCGCCGTGTGCCCTCCGTGAACCCCGCCTGGACAGCCTCGACCACCGCATCGAGTGACAGACCGCGTTCGACGAACAACTCCGGTGCGTAGCGCACCTCGGCGTAGACGACGCCGTCGGCGGCCAGGTCCTCCACCGCCTCCGCGGCGACCCTGACCAGCGATTCCTCCGTTTGCATCACTCCGCAGGTGTGCGCGAACGTCTCGAGGTAGGAAACGAGTGAGCCGGAGTCGGCCGCACGGCGGAACCAGGTGCCCAGTTCGGCCGGGTCGGTGGTGGGCAGACCGGCATAGCCGGTGGCGTCGGCGAGCTCGGCGACGGTCGCGGGGCGCAGGCCGCCGTCGAGGTGGTCGTGCAGCAGCACCTTGGGTGCGCGGCGGAGTGTCTCGATGGGCAGAACAGGGCTTTCGTCAGGCATCCCCCAACGGTAACCTCGTTGTCATTCCCCTACATGGCCGTAACTCTCAGGCTCGGGCTAACCCTCAGCGTTGAGGATCATGTCCCGAATCGGCCATCCGGGGGCAGCCTCCGTAATAGCCTCTTCACGGGGGCCATACAGACAGCAATTTTTGCAATCGATAAGCTTCGTGGCACGTCCCTCCATTTCCCCGCCGACGAAGGACACACAGCAGTGACCACTGACAACCACATTGCCGCCCCGTCCTTCGACCGGATGCGCAACATGCTGGTGCGCGCGGCCGAAGTGCGTGAGAGCGAGCAGCAGCAGATCTTCGACGCGCTCGACGACATCTACGCCCGCCTCGCGCCGGTGGACTCGCTGGGCGCGGTCCGCAAGCGGCTCTCCGAGATGCCCGACCGCACCGAGGTCAGCGTCCTGGCCGAGCGCCTCGACGAGACGATGTCCCGCCTCGAAGCGCAGGACGCGGCCATCGCCGCCCTCACCCGCGCGGTCGAGAGCATCGTCGACAAGCTCGCCAAGCCGTTCGCGCAGCTCGACGGCCGCCTCGACGGCGTCGCCGCGCGCTTCGAGGGCGTCGCGGGCCGGATGGACGGGCTCGAGGACAAGCTCCAGAACATCCACCGCCGGATCGACGAGCTGGGCGGGCACCTCGACAAGCAGGACGCGAAGATCGAGTCGCTGCCGCAGTCGGTCACCGGCCCGGTCCGCGAGCGGATCGAGCAGACCGAGGCGGCGCTGCGCGAGCGCGTCGACCACGCCGACCACGAGCTGCGGGGCAAGGTCGACGAGCTGAGCCGCGTCACGCAGGAGCGCGTCGGCGAGCTGGGCCGCACGACCCACGAGCGGATCGACGCCAACACCGAGGCGCTCAAGGTCGCGCTGACCGAGACCGGCGAGATGATCGACGCGTCCGACCGGCTGGAGAACCTGGGCAACCGGCTCGAAACGGTCACCACCCGCCTCGACGACCTGGCCGGCCGCCTCGACAAGGTGGAGGACGGTTTCCTGTCCGGCATCGGCGACCTCGACGGCGCGCTCAAGGCGGGGCTGTCGAAGGTCGAGGGCACGCTGTCGAAGCAGCCGGACACCGACTCGGTGGACTCGCTGGTCCGCAAGAGCAACGACGAGAGCGTCCGCCGCATCGGCGGCCAGCTCGACGAGGCGATGGCGACGTTCGCGGAGCTGATGCTCGGCGGCGGCCCGGCGGTCCAGCAGATCTCCCCGCCCCCGCCGGCGCCGCGCCAGCCGCGTCGCAGCTCGCGCAACGGCCGCGCCCCGAAGCCGGCCGACGTGAAGGGCAAGCCGGGCGAAGGCTCGGAAGAAGCCACGGAGTAGGACTCACGCACGAAGAAGGCCCCCGCCGGATCCCGGCGGGGGCCTTCTTCATGTCACTCGGACGGGTGATCATCTTCGCGACGATCATCACAGTCGAACTAGCCGCGGATGGTCTCC
This sequence comes from Amycolatopsis sp. NPDC051716, assembly GCF_040681595.1. NCBI lineage: Bacteria > Bacillati > Actinomycetota > Actinomycetes > Pseudonocardiales > Pseudonocardiaceae > Amycolatopsis > Amycolatopsis sp. NPDC051716. The sequence continues at coordinate 38,737 of NZ_JBFAZA010000053.1, forward strand.
ACGACGATCGGGCCCGGCTCCGGAGCCGACGAAGCGATCGTGAAGCCACCCTCGAGAGCGGACAGCGCCGCCGGAACCGCGTCGGGCGTGTCCGTGTGGAGTTCCAGCAGCGGGTCACCCTCGGAGACACGGTCCCCCGGCTTGGCCAGGCACAAGATGCCCGCCGCCGCTTGGACCGGGTCCTCCTTGCGGGCGCGCCCCGCGCCGAGCCGCCATGCCGCGACACCCACCGCGTAGGCGTCCAGCGAAGCCAGCACGCCCGAAGCCGGAGCCACGACCGTGTGCACGTGAGACGGCGTCGGCAGCGGCGCCGCGGGGTCGCCGCCCTGGGCCGCGATCATCCGGCACCAGACCTCGTACGCCTCGCCCGAAGCCAGCACCGCCGCCGGGTCCACGTCGAGACCCGCGAGGGCCAGCATCTCCCGGGCCAAGGCCACGGTCAGCGCCACCACGTCCGCCGGACCGCCGCCCTTGAGCACGTCGACCGACTCCGCGACCTCCACCGCGTTCCCGACCGCCCGCCCCAGCGGGACGTTCATGTCGGTCAGCAACGCCGTCGTCGGGACACCGTGGTCCGCGCCGATCGACGTCAAAGCAGAAGCCAGCGCACGGGCCTGGTCGAGGGACTTCATGAACGCGCCCGACCCGAACTTCACGTCCAGGACCAGCCCGGACGCGCCTTCGGCGATCTTCTTGCTCATGATCGAGCTGGCGATCAGCGGAATCGACTCCACCGTGGAGGTGACGTCCCGCAGCGCGTACAGCTTCTTGTCCGCCGGCGCCAGCCCGGACGTCGCCGCGCAGACCACCGCGCCGACGTCCTCCAGCTGCGCCTGAATCTCCGAAGTGGACAGTGAAGCGCGCCAGCCCGGGATGGACTCCAGCTTGTCGAGCGTCCCGCCGGTGTGGCCGAGCCCGCGCCCGGACAGCTGCGGCACCGCCGCGCCGCACGCGGCCACCAGGGGCGCCAGCGGCAGCGTGATCTTGTCGCCGACCCCGCCCGTCGAGTGCTTGTCCACCGTCGGCCGGGACACCGAAAGCGACAGCCGCTCGCCGGACGCGATCATCGCGTGCGTCCACCGGGAGATCTCGCCGGAATCCATGCCCCGCAAGAAGATCGCCATGGCCAGCGCCGACATCTGCTCTTCGGCGACGTCCCCGCGGGTGTAGGCGTCGACGACCCAGTCGATCTGCTCGTCGGAAAGCTTGCCACCGTCCCGCTTGGTCCGGATGACGTCGACCGCCGCGAACGCGCGCTGTATCAATGGTTCACTCGCAGGCTCGCTCACGGCAGGTCGTCCGGGCCGAAGGCATCCGGCAGGACGTCGGACATCGGAAGCACCCCGCGCGGAGTGTCCACCAGGCACGCCGAACCGCCCAGCTCGAACAGGATCTGGCGACACCGTCCGCACGGCATCAGCAAGTCACCGGCGCCGGACCGGCACGCCACGGCGACCAGCCGCCCGCCGCCGGACAGCCGCAGCTGCCCGGCCATCGTGCACTCCGCGCACAGCCCGAGCCCGTAGGAAGCGTTCTCCACGTTGCACCCGGTGACCACGCGGCCGTCGTCGACGATCCCGGCCACCCCGACGTGCAAGCCCGAATAAGGCGCGTACGCATGGGAAGCCGCTTCGATCGCCTGAGAACGCAGCGCATCCCAGTCCACAGTGGACTCAAAGCTGGACATCAGTCTTCACCCCGTCGGTACGGCTGCCCGTCAGCCTTCGGCGGCCGCAGCCGCTGCGAAGCCACGGCCAGCACGATCAGCGTCACGAAGTGCGCGGTGTACGGGATCAGGTCCGACGGCAGCGTGTCGTTGGCCCAGTAGATCGCATACAGCACACCGGCACCGACGACGCCGAGCCCCGCCGCGATCCACTGCTTCCGGAACAGCTGCACGACGACGATCACGGCGACCAGGATCACCGCGCCGTACAGCAGCGCGAGCACCGCTTCCCCGCCGCCGGCGAGCTGCAGGCCGTCGGCGTAGCCGAACAGCGCCGCGCCGCCGAGCAGGCCGCCCGGGCGCCAGTTGCCGAAGATCATCGCCGCGAGGCCGATGTACCCGCGGCCGTTCGTCTGGTTCTCCAGGTAGTCCGCGCCGCCGCGCAGCAGCACCAGCGAGGCGCCACCCATGCCGGCGAACGCGCCGGAGATGATCACGGCCGCGTACTTGTGCAGGTACACGTTCACGCCGAGGGACTCGGCCGCGACCGGGTTCTCGCCGCAGGACCGCAGCCGAAGGCCGAACCGGGTCTTCCAGAGCACCCAGAAGCTCACCGGCACCAGGATGATCGCGAGCATCGTCAGCGGCGCCACCTCGGTGACCAGGCCGCGCAGGATGCCGGCGACGTCGGAGATGCCGACGCGCTGCTCCTTCTCCAGGTCGCCCAGCCAGTCCGAGAGGAACGTCGCCGAGTAGGTGTCGAACTTCGGCACCACCGGCGACTGGCGCGGGTTGCCCGAGATCGGCGCGAAGATCAGGTTCGCCAGGTACTTCGTGACACCCAGGCCGAGCAGGTTGATCGCGACGCCGGAGACGATGTGGTTGACGTTGAACGTCACCGTCGCCACCGCGTGCAGCAGCCCGCCCAGCGCGCCGAACAGCAGCGCGGCCAGCAGGCCGGACCACGCGCCGCCGTAGTAGGAACCCCAGGCGGCGCCCCAGGTGCCGAGGATCATCATGCCCTCGAGCCCGATGTTGACCACACCCGCGCGCTCGGCCCAGAGACCGCCCAGCGCGCAGAGCAGGATCGGCAGCGCCAGGCGCAACGCCGTCGACGCGGTGTTGGACGACGTCAGCGCGGCGACGCCGGTGGAGTACGACGCCGTCGAGATGACCGCGATGGCGATCACGGCCCAGATCACGCCGCGCAGCCAGCCGGGGACCCGGCCCCGCTTGCGCTGCACCGGCATGGTCGAGCCGGATTCGGGAGCGACGTCGGTGATCACACCGCACCCCCTTCGGCGACCGTGGAACCCTTGCGGCCGGCGAGTGCGCGCCCGACCCTGCGTTGTTCGGCCGCGAGGTCGGCGCGCCGCACGATCTCGTACGCCACGACGACCGACAGCACGATGATGCCCTGCATGATCGTCGCGATCTCCTTGGACACGTTGATCTGCTCCAGCGACACCGCGGAGGTGTCGAGGAACGCCCACAGCAGCGCGCCGAGCGCGATGCCGCCGGGGTGGTTGCGGCCGAGCAGCGCGACCGCGATGCCGGTGAAGCCGTACATCTGCGTCGCGGTGATGCCGTAGCTGTAGTCGCGGCCGAGCAGTTCCGGCATGGCGACCAGGCCGGCGACGCCACCGGAGAGCAGCATCGCGATCAGCGTCATCTTCTTGGCGCTGACGCCACCCGCGGCCGCGGCGGTGGTGGACTCGCCGGAGGCCTTCAGCTCGAAGCCGAACCGGGTGCGGTTGAGCATGAACCAGTAGGCCCCGCCGATGAGCGCGGCGATGACGACGAACCCGAACAGCGTGCCCGAGCCGAGCGGGATGCCCGGGATCCGGCCGGACGGCTCGATCACGCGGGTGCCGATATTGTTGCCGCGCTGCACGCCGAACTGGTCGGCGTTGATGAGGAACGCGATGATGCCGGCGACGATCGCGTTGAGCATGATCGTCGAGATGACCTCGCTGACCCCGCGGGTCACCTTGAGGATCGCCGGAACGGCCGCGTAGGCCATGCCCGCGACGACCGCGACCACGAGGATCGCGATGACGTGGATGACCGGCGGCAGTTTCATCGCGCCGCCCGCGATGGCCGCGACGACGGCGGCGAAGCGGTACTGGCCTTCGACACCGATGTTGAACAGGTTCATCTGGAAGCCGATGGCCACCGCGAGGCCGGACAGGTAGTACACCGTCGCCAGGTTCACCGTGTCGACCGCGGTCGAGCCCTTGAACATCTGGCCGATCATCGTGCCGTACGCCTGCAGCGGGTCGGCCCCGGAGATGATGAGCGCGATCGCCGACAGCAGCACGGCGAACACGATCGCCAGCAGCGGCGGCAGCAGTTTCGTGCGCCAGGAGGTCATTCTTCGTCACCCTCTCCCGCGCCGGTCATCGCGGAGCCCAGTTCCTGCGGGGTCACCGTCGCCGGGTCGGCCTCGCTCACGAGGCGCCCGCGCAGCATGACCCGGATCGTGTCGGACAGGCCGATCAGCTCGTCGAGGTCGGCGGAGATCAGCAGCACCGCGAGCCCGGCGGCGCGGGCCAGGCGGATCTGCTCCCAGATCAGCGCCTGCGCGCCGACGTCGACCCCGCGTGTCGGGTGCGAAGCCACCAGCAGCACCGGGTTGCCGGACAGCTCGCGCCCGACGATCAGCTTCTGCTGGTTGCCGCCCGAGAGCGCCGCGGCCGGGACGTCGATGCCCGGCGTGCGGACGTCGTAGTCGCGGACGATCCGCTCGGTGTCGGCGCGGGCGCCGGCGATGTCGAGCAACTGTCCTTTGGAGACCGGTTCGCGGGTCTGGTAGCCGAGGATCCGGTTGACCCACAACGGTTGCGTGAGCAGCAGGCTGTGCCGGGTGCGGTCTTCGGCGATGTAGCCGATACCGGCTTCGCGGCGCGCCAGCGTGCCCGTCTTGGTGAGGTCGCGCGCCTTGCCCTCGGCATCGACCAGTTCGATCGTGCCGCCGGACGGCTTGCGCATGCCCATGATCGTCTCGACGAGCTCGGTCTGGCCGTTGCCCTCGACGCCGGCCACGCCGAGCACCTCGCCGGCGTGCACGGTGAAGGAGACGTCGTCGAGCGCGTTGCGGCCGGAGCCCTCGGCGCCCAGCGTCAGCCCGGTCAGCCGCAGCACGTCCCGGTCGGTGACCGTGGACTCGCGGGTCTCCGGGCTGGGCAGCTCGGACCCGACCATCATCTCCGCGAGCTGGCGGGAGGTGATGGTCTTCGGGTCGGCGGTGCCGACGGTCGTGCCGCGGCGGATCACCGTGACGGTGTCGGCGATCGCCCGGACCTCGTCGAGCTTGTGCGAGATGAAGAGGAACGTGTAGCCGCCGGCCTTCATCTCCCGCACGGTCTCGAAGAGCGCGTCGACCTCCTGCGGCACGAGGACCGCGGTCGGCTCGTCCAGGATGATGATCTTCGCTCCGCGGTAGAGCACCTTGACGATCTCGACGCGCTGGCGGTCGGCGACGCCGAGCTCCTCCAGCAGCGTCTCCGGCTTGGCGTGCAGGCCGGTCCGCTCGGCGAGCTCGGCCAGCCGCGCGCGGGCGGCGCGGCCGATGCCGTGCAGGCCCTCGGCGCCGAGGAAGACGTTCTCGCCGACGGTCAGGTTGTCGGCGAGCATGAAGTGCTGGTGCACCATGCCGATGCCGGCGCGGATGGCGTCCTGCGGGTTGCGCAGTTTCACCTCTTCGCCGTTGATCGCGATGGTGCCCTCGTCCGGCGGCTGCATGCCGTACAGGATCTTCATCAGGGTGGACTTGCCGGCGCCGTTCTCGCCACAGATGGCGTGCACCTCGCCGGCGGTGACGGTGAGGTTGACGTCGGAGTTGGCCACCACGCCGGGAAAGCGCTTGGTGATCCCGGTCAGCTGGACGGCGGGGGCGCCCCGGTCGGGGACGGCCTCGGCCGGGGCCTCGGCTGTGCTCATGGGCGGGAGAATTCCATATCTCTGGAACGCGTGAGGGGCCCGGAGGAGAATTCCTCCGAGCCCCGGCACGCGTTGAGCTACTTCTGCGGCTTGTCCGAAACGGTGATCGCGCCCGAGATGATCTGGGCCTTGTACCCGTCGAGGACGTCCTTGATGTCGTCGACCTTGCCGCCGGAGGTGGCGTAGCCGACGCCGTCGACCTTGAGGTCGAACCGCTTCGGCAGGACCGTCAGGTCACCCTTGGCGACGGCCTGGATGTAGTCGAACACCGCGACGTCGACACGCTTGAGCATGGACGTGATGATGACGTCCTTGTCGGCCGCGACGGTCTTCTGGTTGTACTGGTCGGAGTCGACCCCGATGGCCAGCGCGTTGCCCGCCTTGGCGGCGTCGAACACGCCCTTACCGGAGGCGCCGGCGGCGTGGTAGACGACGTCCGCGCCCTTGGCGATCTCGGCGGCGGCCTTCGCGTTGCCCTTCGGCGGGTCCTGGAACCCGGAGAAGTCACCGGCCGGGGTGAGGTACTCGTCCTCGATCTTGATCTTGGACGAAGCGGTCTTCGCGCCCTGCAGGAAGCCGGCCTCGAACTTCTGGATCAGCGGGGTGTTGACACCGCCGACGAAGCCGATGTGGCAGTTCTTGCTCTTGTACGCGGCGGCGACGCCGGCCAGGAACGAGCCCTGCTCCTCGGCGAACACCAGCGGCGTCACGTTCGGCAGCTGGATCGAGTCGTCGTCGACGATCGCGAACTTGGTGTTCGGGTACTTGGCGGCGACGGCCTTGACGGAATCGGCGTACGCGAAGCCGACCGCGACGATCGGGTTCAGGCCCTGCGAAGCCATCTGGTCGAGGCGCTGCTGCTTGGCCGACTCGGCCTCGCTGGCGGAGGCGGTGCTTTCGCTGACCGTCGTCACGCCGAGGTCGGCCTTCGCCTTGTCGGTACCCGCGGCGGCGGCGTCGTTGAACGACGCGTCACCCCGGCCGCCGACGTCGAAGGCCAGGCCGATCTTCAGCTTGCTGCCGTCGACCTTCTCCCCGGCGGCGGCCGTGCTGCTCGACGCGGCGGGCGCCGCGGGCGGCTTCTGCGCGGTGACGCAGTCGGAACCGCCCGACGAAGGTGCGGCGCTGTTGTTGCTGCTGCCACCGCTCGAGTCCTTGGCGCACCCGGCCAGGGCGAGCACCCCGGCCATGGCCGCGGCGGCCAGCGCGGTTCCACGCATGCGACGCAACGTGTGTCTCCCTCCCCGCTGATCCAGCGGATGGTCAAGGGCACGACCCGGCCCTACTGCCGGGTCGACCGCCAGACCGTACCCGGCGGACAGGAATGCGCCATAGGAAAGGCACGCTACGTAACACAAACGTTTACTCACGAGTCGCGCGCGCGACGAACCGGACACCGAATGTGATCATCCGAACGGACCAGCGGCGGGGCAAAAACCGGCCCAGCGGGCCGCCACCAGGGCTTTCCGTGCCCCGATGGCCGCCCGCAGCGGCCATTCGGGCTACTCAGGGGCAGGTCGGCGCGCCCGCGGCGGCGACGCAGAGGCGGGCCGCGAATCCGCCGTTCGCGGCCACCGGAACGGTGAGGACCCCGCCGGATGTCACGCGCTGTGTCGTGACCTGGAGCCGGCCGTCGGCGCCGTCGCCGTAAATCTCGGCCAGCCAATCACCCGGTGGGAGGAAATCGAGCGGTGCGTCGAGCCGGGTCGCCGGCCCCGCCGCCAGTGCCCCGACGTACCACTGCGCGCCACTGCGGCGGGCGATCACCGCGAGCTTCCCGGGGTCGCCGGCCAGCAGCCGCGTGTCGTCCCACGCCGTCGGGATGCCCTTGAGCAGCCGCTCGGCGACGGGGTGGGCGTCGTAACTCGCGACGCTGTCCGCGAAGTGCTGGACGCCGGATTCGAACAGCACCGACAGCGCGAGCTCGCCGCCGTCGCTGGTCGGCCGGACGCCGGAGAAGGTCACCGGCGTGAAGTCCATCGAGCCGGACAGGTTCCGCGTGAACGGCAGCGTCAGGTAGTGCTCGATCGGGAACGGCACGCGCCCCGGCTTCGGCTTCGTGCCCTCGGCGCCCTTCACCGCCTCGACGCTCATCACGTTCGGCCAGGTCCGCTGGATGCCCCGCGGGATCGGCGCGCCGTGGAAGTTCACCATCAGGTGCTCCTTCGCGGCCGCCGCGAGCACCGCGTCGTACCAGCGGGTGCGGTCCTGCCGTTCGGACTCGACGAAGTCGATCTTCAGCCCGGCGACGCCCCAGTCGGCGTACTGCTTGAAGTTCTTCTCCCGCTCGCTGTCGGTGTCGGTGATCTTCGCGTCGGCCCAGAGCCAGATGCCGACGCCGCGTTGCTTCGCGTAGGCGACCAGGTCCGGCACCCAGGCGGCGTTCCAGCCCGAGTCGACGAGGTTGTACGCCCAGCCCTCCTTCGCCGCGAGGTCGACGTACTTCTCCTGCAGCGCCAGGTCGCCGGTGCCTTCCGACCACCACGACCACGCCCCCGCGCCGGGCTTGATCCACGACGTGTCGGCGATCTTCGCCGGGCTCGCGAGGTCGGTGCTGAGGTCCGACTGCGTGACGGTGGCGAGATCGCCGACGATCATCGCCCGCCACGGCGTGGCCAGGGGTCCCTTCGCGACTTCCGCCGGGTCGCCGAGGGTCAGCCGGAAGCGGTGCTGCGGGGTGAGCGTCAGCCGCGAGCCCGCGTAGCTGCCGTTCAGGTCGGATTCGAGGACCGACAGCCAGGTGTCACCGACGTGGAACAGCGCCGGGTAGCCGTATTCGATCAGGTCCTGCTGCGCGACCGGCTTGTGGACGTGGATGCTCTCGTAGTCACTGCGGCCGTTGTCGAACGGCAGCAGGAAGGAGTCGGCGGCCTGCGGGACGGCGAACTCCGACGCCTCGCCCACGACCGTGACCCACTTCGGGGTGTCGAAGACGTACCTGTAGGCGACGCCGTCGCGGGAGACCCGGACCACGACGGCGAACGCGCCACCGGGCCCCTTCACGTCGAGCGTGGTCTCGGCAGCGTCATAGGCGTGCTGCAAGCGTTTGCCGGTGGTGGTCGGGTACTCGTCGTGCACCGGACGCTGGCTGAACCCGGTGACCTTCAGCCCCTGGGTGAGGTCGCCGTTCGCGGTCTCGACGCCGAGCGCGGACGGCTCGAGCACCGTCGTCGCACCGCGGGTGACCGACAGCGTGAGCCGGCCCCGGTCCAGGACGATGTGCGCGGCCGGCGTGGGGGCCAGCGACGTCCCCGGCGCGGTGAGCGTCCAGGACGTCACCGGCGCGGGCTGCCCGGCGGCCGGCAGCCCGACCAGCGCCACCCCGGCGGCCAAGGCGGCCGCCGTTCCCATCCGCTTCTTCATGCGAAGTCCCTTCAGCCGCAGGTGAGCCGGGCGCCGGCCCAGTCGCTGCGGTCGTAGGAGTTGCCGTCCCCGCCGTCGGTGACGACGAGCCGCAGGTAGCGCGCCCCATGCAGGTCCGCCGCCAGCGGCGTCGCCGGGTCCTGCCAGGTGCGCACGCCGGTCGAAGCCGCCTTTGTGCCGTCCGCGTAGATCTCGAACGTCGCCGAGCCCTGCTTGTTCGTCGCCTCGCGCTCGTCGTCGACGCCGACGTCCGCGGTGAACGCCGTGCAGTGCCCGCCCAGGTAGAAGACGACTTCGCTGGGTGCGTGCGCGCCGAGGCCCTTCGGGTAGACGACGCCGTTGATCGTCAGCGGTTTGCCGTCGCCGGCCGGGATGCTGCCGTTGGACATGTCCCGCTCGACCGGGCCGTAGCCGTTCTTCTCCGCCGCCCAGCGCAGGTCGCTGGCCCACGCGGACGTGGTGGGCGGTGCCGCCGGCACGGTCAGCTGCTGGTCACCGGTCCAGGTGACCTGCCCGAACCCGAGCGCGCGGTAGGTGACGCCGCCGCGCAGCACCTCCGTCGTGCCCTCGGTCCCGGCGGGCGGGGTGACCCGCCAGCGGCCGGCCGCGGTCTCGCCGGTCCCGAGCACGACGGCCCGCGGCCGCGCCACCTGCTCGACGTGCCACCCGGCGGGTGCGGTGAGCGTCACGCGGGGGTCGAACACCGGGACGCGGGCCTCGTCGGTCGCCGACACGGTGACCTCGAACGGCTGCCCGGCGGGCGTGATCTCGCCCGGGACGCCCGGGACCGGCGAAGCCAGCTCGATGCCGGTGCTCACCAGCGGCGCGTTCCGCCACCACGACCCACCCGCGTGGACCCGGTAGACGACCGTCGCGTGCGGCGGGACGACCGCGGAGAGCCGGCCCGCCGTCTGGAGGTCGCTGTGCGCCCAGAGGTCCCGTGCGCTGTACCCGGCGGCCTTCGGCAGCCCGGCCTCCGCCGCGGTGGTGCCGATGGTGGCGGACGACGTCGTCTCGTTGAACAGCGCGACGGCCACGTCCCCGTTTGACAGCGGCTTGGCGAACACCCAGTGTCCGTCCTGGTTGGACAGCACCCGCGCCTGGACGCCGCGGCGGTCCTGGTCGAGCGCGATGACCTCGGCGTTGCGCAGGACATCGAAGTTCGCCGGCGACACCTTGCGCAGGTCGGCCCCGATGAGCAGCGGGGCGGCCATCATCGCCCACAGCGAGAAGTGCGAGCGGTACTCCCCGGTCGTCATCCCGCCGTTGCCGACCTCGAGCATGTCGGGATCGTTCCAGTGCCCCGGCCCGGCGTACGGCGCCAGCGGCGCGTTCGCCTTGAGGATCTGGAGCATCTTGGCCCAGTTGTCCTTGATGTCGCCGGTGGTGCGCCACAGGTGCCCGACGTCGCCACCCCACGTCCACGGCTTGTTCTCGCCCCACTCGCAGAGCGAGTACACGATCGGGCGACCCGTCTTCTTCAGCGCGTCGCGCATCTTCGCGTAGCGCTCGAGCGCCGGGCGGCCTTGGTTGTTGCAGTTGTCGTACTTGAGGTAGTCGACGCCCCAGTCCGCGAACGTCTGCGCGTCGACGTCTTCGTGGTCGAGCGCGCCCGGCTGGGTCTTCGCGCAGGTCAGCGTGCCCGCACTGGTGTAGATGCCGAACTTGAGGCCCTTCGAGTGGACGTAGTCGGCCAGCGCCTTGATGCCGCCGGGGAACCGGGCCTTGCTGGCCTGCATGCGCCCGTCGGCGTCGCGCTCCGGCTCGGCCCAGCAGTCGTCGACGTTGACGTACTCGTAGCCGGCGGCCTTGAGTCCTTTGTCGACGAAGATGTCGGCGGTGTCGCGGATGAGCCGCTCGTCGACGGCGCAGCCGGTGGTGTTCCAGTTGTTGAAGCCCATCGGCGGTGTCAGCGCCAGTCCGTCGGGCAGTGCCTGCGCGGGCGTGACCGACACCACGGGCACCAGGGCCGCGACGGCGATCACCAAGCCGAGTCGTCGCACCAGAACGTCACCCCATCGTGAGAGATCCGATGTTTGCCCGAGCGACGCTAGGGACGACGTCGTAGATGGTCAATGACACACCACGATCACCAGCCGTTCGGCGTAGCGCATCAGATATCAGATCTTGCAGAGGTCAGATGACCGTTCATCGGGACACTCCTGGCCGCCGCGCCACCGAGTGCGCTGCACCACACCGCCGGGTGGCGGTGCGGGAGTACCGGTGTCTGGTCCATCACAGAGGGGAACCCGGAGGTGAGCCGCCTTTCGGGTGCGGGTCTAGCATCCGATTCATCCAGGCTCGATGACGTTGATCTCGGCACAGCCGCCGTTCCCGCGGCGACAGCGGACCTCACCGGCCACCGGGCGCACAGTCAGACGTTGGAGGCCGTTCACCGATGTCCACCACGGCGAGCACTGCCACAGCGGCAGAGGCGAGCGATCGGGCGGGTGCCTCACGCCGGCAGGGGACCTTCTACCGGGGCGACCCCGGCATGTGGTCCTGGGTGCTGCACCGCATCACCGGCGTGCTCACATTCTTCTTCCTGTTCGTGCACGTGCTCGACACCGCGCTGGTGCGCGTGTCGCCGAACACCTACGACCAGGTCATCGAGACCTACAAGACGCCGATCGTGAACCTCCTGGAGGTCGGCCTGGTCGGCGCGGTGCTGTTCCACGCGCTGAACGGCATCCGCGTCATGCTGGTCGACTTCTGGTCGAAGGGCCCGAAGCTGCAGAAGGCGATGCTGTGGGTCATCGGCGTCGTCTGGGTCGTCGTGATGGTCCCCGGTGCGTTCTTCATGCTGAAGCGCACCGCCGAAATGCTCTTCGGGGGTAACTGACATGGCCGACCTCGCCCTCGCGAACCCGCGCGCGCCGAAGCGCCCCGCCGCGCGCCGGAGCAACTTCGAGCTCTACAGCTGGCTGTTCATGCGGATCTCCGGGCTGGTCCTGGTCGTCCTGGTGCTCGGCCACCTGCTGATCATGAACATCCTCGACGGCGGCGTGCACCGGATCAACTGGGGCTTCGTCGCCGGCCGCTGGGCCTCGCCGTTCTGGCAGTTCTGGGACCTGCTGATGCTGTGGCTCGCCGAGATCCACGGCGGCAACGGGCTGCGCACGATCATCGACGACTACGCCCGCAAGGACAGCACGCGGTTCTGGCTGAAGATCCTGCTGTACGTCTCGATGGTGCTGATCCTGGCCGTCGGCACGATGGTGATCTTCACGTTCGACCCGAACATGCCCGCGAACTGACCCGGAGACTTCCCACCATGCAGGTCCACAAGTACGACGTGGTGATCGTCGGCGCCGGCGGCGCCGGGATGCGCGCGGCCATCGAGTCCGGCCAGCGCGCCCGCACCGCGGTCCTCACCAAGCTCTACCCGACCCGGTCCCACACCGGCGCGGCCCAGGGCGGCATGTGCGCCGCGCTGGCGAACGTCGAAGAGGACAACTGGGAGTGGCACACCTTCGACACGATCAAGGGCGGCGACTACCTGGTCGACCAGGACGCCGCCGAGATCATGGCGAAGGAGGCCATCGACGCGGTCCTCGACCTCGAGAAGATGGGCCTGCCGTTCAACCGCACGCCCGAAGGCAAGATCGACCAGCGCCGCTTCGGCGGGCACACGCGTGACCACGGCAAGGCCGCGGTCCGCCGCGCCTGCTACGCCGCGGACCGCACCGGGCACATGATCCTCCAGACGCTGTACCAAAACTGCGTCAAGTACGGCACGGAGTTCTTCAACGAGTTCTACGTGCTCGACCTCGTCACCACCCCGGACGAGAACGGCAACCCGGTCGCCTCCGGCGTCGTCGCCTACGAGCTGGCCACCGGCGAGCTGCACGTCTTCCAGGCGAAGTCGATCGTGTTCGCCACCGGCGGCGCGGGCAAGATCTTCAAAACGACGTCGAACGCGCACACCCTCACCGGTGACGGCCTCGGCATCATCTTCCGCAAGGGCCTCCCGCTGGAGGACATGGAGTTCTTCCAGTTCCACCCGACCGGCCTCGCGGGCCTGGGCATCCTGATCTCCGAAGCCGTCCGCGGCGAGGGCGGGATCCTGCGCAACGCCTCCGGCGAGCGGTTCATGGAGCGGTACGCCCCCACCATCAAGGACCTCGCGCCGCGCGACATCGTCGCCCGCTCGATGGTGCAGGAAGTGCTGCAGGGCCGGGGTTGCGGGCCGAACAAGGACTACGTCGTCCTCGACGTCACGCACATCCCCGAGGAGACGCTGAACGCGAAGCTCCCGGACATCATGGAGTTTTCCCGGACCTACCTGGGCGTCGACCCGGTGAAGGAGCCGGTGCCGGTCTTCCCGACGTGTCACTACGTGATGGGCGGCATCCCGACCAACGTCCACGGCGAAGCGTTGCGGGACAACGAGAACGTCATCCCCGGCCTGTACGCCGCGGGCGAGGTCGCCTGCGTGTCCGTGCACGGTTCGAACCGCCTGGGCACGAACTCGCTGCTCGACATCAACGTGTTCGGCCGCCGCGCCGGCATCGCGGCCGCGGAGTACGCGCTGGCGCACGAGCACGTCGAGCTGCCTGCGGACCCCACGAAGCTGGTGGAAGAGCAGCTTTCGGGCCTGCTGTCGGAGCACGGCGACGAGCGCGTCGCCGACATCCGCAAGGAAATGCAGCAGACGATGGACTCGCACGCTTCGGTGTACCGGACCGAGGACACGCTGAAGCAGGCGCTGACCGACATCCAGGCGCTCAAGGAGCGCTACCAGCGGATCACCGTGTCGGACAAGGGCAAGCGGTACAACACCGACCTGCTCGAGGCCGTCGAGCTGGGCTTCCTCCTGGAGCTGGCCGAGGTCCTGATCGTGGGTGCGCTGGCGCGCAAGGAGTCCCGCGGCGGCCACGCCCGCGAGGACTACCCCACCCGCGACGACACGAACTTCATGCGGCACACCATGGCCTACAAGCAGGGCTCGGGTCTGTCGTCCGACATCCGGCTGGACTACAAGCCGGTCACCTTCACCCGCTACGAGCCGATGGAGCGGAAGTACTGATGACTAGCGTTGCTGAAGCTCCTGCCTCTTCCGCTTCGGACGAGCACACGCCCATCACGGTCACGCTGAAGATCCTCCGCTTCAACCCGGAGGTGGACAGCGAGCCGCACTGGGAGTCCTACGACGTCCCGGCCCAGCGCACCGACCGGCTGCTGAACCTGCTGTTCTACGTCAAGGACTACATCGACGGCACGTTCTCGTTCCGCCGGTCCTGCGCGCACGGCGTGTGCGGGTCCGACGCGATGCAGATCAACGGCATCAACCGCCTCGCGTGCAAGGTCCTGATGAAGGACCTGCTGTCGGCGTCCGGCAAGCCGACGGTGATCACGATCGCCCCGATCAAGGGCCTGACGACGTTGAAGGACCTCTACGTCGACATGGACCCGTTCTTCGAGGCGTACCGCGCGATCAAGCCATACCTGATCACGTACGGCAACGAGCCGACGCGCGAGCGCATCCAGTCGCAGGCGGACCGCGACCGCTTCGACGACACGACGAAGTGCATCCTGTGCGCGTGCTGCACATCGTCCTGCCCGGTGTACTGGAACGACGGCTCGTACTTCGGCCCGGCGGCGATCGTCAACGCCCACCGGTTCATCTTCGACTCCCGCGACGAGGGGGCCGAGGAGCGCCTGGACATCCTGAACGACGGCGAGGGTGTGTGGCGCTGCCGCACGACGTTCAACTGCACGGACGCGTGTCCCCGTGGGATCCAGGTGACCAAGGCGATCCAGGAAGTGAAGCGCGCCCTGCTGTTCAAGCGCGTTTGAGTTTTTTCGAAGAAGGGCCTCTTCGCTCGGCGAGCGGAGGGGCCCTTCTTGTTCTTTTACCAAGCGGAAACGAACCGGCGGCCGGCAGCGCAAAAGAACCAACGACGTCACCAGACCTCCCCCGCCCCTCATCCCAGCCTTCCCTTCAGCCGACGATCGGGTTTGTCAAGGCACGCTTTCCCGCCTTGACAAA
>NZ_JBFAZA010000054.1:0-52060 GCF_040681595.1 Amycolatopsis sp. NPDC051716
GCAACCTCATCAACCTCTACTCCACCGGACACTGAACCGCACCGACAGATGAACACCAGCGGCAACACCATCTTCATCGCCGGCGCCACCTCCGGTCGCGGTTCGGTTCCCGTGCTGCCGATGACGGGCACCGCCGATCCCCTCAGTTCCCACGACGGCGGCGAAGTCAGTCTGTTCGGCTTCCCGTCACGCCGCCGCGTCCTCTCCGCGCACGAGGCGGCCCGGTTCTTCCTCCATGTCACGGGATCCAGTCCCCTGCGGTCACCCCCGAGCGTTCCGCACCGGGAAGGCTCGGGGGTGAGGCGCTGTCGCCGCGTCCGAACAACTGCTCTGGTGCTCTAACGCACTCCCATGCCGCAGAGCGCCGGGCGGCACCGAGCGAGGGATGCGGGATACTCGGCGGATGGGCCACGGTCCCGACGAACCCGTTCGCGCGACGAACCTGGCTTCCGGTGACGTCGCCGGGCGCCTCACGCAGATCGGCACCGTCTACGGCGGCGTCCACCTGCGCAGCCCTCCCCGACCGGTCGTGACTCTGCCGTACCGGACCGGGGCAATGCCCCAACACGCCACGGCGCTCCAGCCCCGTGGAGCCATCGGCGAATTCGCCCGCATCCTCGAGCACGGCGACACCGCGGTCCTCACCTCGAACAGCGCGGTTCGCACGGGAGTGATCTCCGGGCTCGGCGGGGTCGGCAAAACTCAAATCGCCCTTGCCTACGCGGAGCAGGCCTGGGCAGCAGGCATGCTCGACCTGCTGGTCTGGGTGACGGCCGGGTCACGAGACGCGGTTGTTTCCGCATACGCCGAACTGGCGACCGAGCTGGACGGGCACACCGATCCCGACCCCGACCGCGGTGCGCGCCGCCTGCTCTCCTGGCTGGCCACCACCAAGGCGCGCTGGCTGATCGTGCTCGACGACCTTCGACAACCGCACGACCTCGACGGCTTGTGGCCACCGGCCGGGGAAACCGGGCGGGTCATCGTGACCACGCGCCGCCGCGATGCCGCCTTGCGAGGGCCCGGCCGTCGCCAGATCGACATCGGCGTGTTCACCTGCGAAGAGGCGCACGACTACCTCCGCGACGCGCTCGCCGATCAACCGCTCCTGCGCGACAACATCACCGAGCTTGCGGCCGGCCTGGGGTATTTGCCCCTGGCCCTGGCACAAGCCGTTGCCTACATGATCGACCGCGACCTGTCGTGCACCGCCTACCTCGCACGGTGGAACGACTGTCGCCGTCGGCTGGCCACGCTGTTCCCCGAAACCGGCGGACTCCCCGACCAGCAACGGGCCACCGTCGCCACGACGTGGTCCCTGTCCATCGAGCACGCGAACCAGCTCGAACCCACCGGGCTGGCCCGGCCGATACTCGACGTGGCCAGCATGCTCGACGCCAACGGCATCCCCACCGGCGTTTTCGCCACCAGCGCCGTCACCGGTCTGCTCACGGCGATCACCGCGCGGGAAATCGACGCGGAGGAAGCCTCCGATGCTCTCGGATGCCTGCACCGGCTCACCCTGATCACCCGCAGCCCGGATTCGGCAGCTCGGGCCGTCCGCGTGCACGCACTCGTGCAGCGCGCCACTCGCGAGGCGATGCCAAAGGCCGGCCTCAAGCGTGTCACCAACGCCGCCGCCGACGCGCTCCTGGAGATTTGGCCCGATATCGAGACCGATCCACAGCTCGGGCAGGTGTTGCGCACCAACACCGCCAAACTCGCCGAATACAATGGACCGGACCTGTGGACTCCGGGCGCGCACCCCATCCTGTTCCGCGCCGGCCAGAGCCTCGGCGACGCCGGATTGGTGACCGAGGCCCGCACGTACTTCGCGGAACTGCGCTCAGTCGCCGAACAGCAGCTCGGCCACGGCCACCCCACCACCTTGACCGTCCGCCACAGCCTTGGCCGTTGGCAAGGTGAAGCAGGTGATCCCGCCGGCGCGGCTACGGAGTTTCAGCGGGTCCTCGACGACCGGATCCGGGTACTGGGTCCTGAGCACGCCGACACCCTGCAAACCCGCGACAGCCTGGCCTACTGGCGGGCCCGCACCGGCGACCCCGCCGGTGCGGCCGACGAGTACGAACGCCTCCTTGCCATCCAGCTCCGCGTGCTGGGACGCGACCACCCCGATACCTCGACCACTCGGAACAATCTGGCCTACTGGCGGGGAGAAACCGGCCACCCCGCGGCCGCGGCGGCCGAGTTCGAACGACTCCTCGACGAGAGGCTCCGCTCCTTGGGCCCCGACCACCCCAAAACCCTGCGCACGCTCGACAACCTCGCCTACTGGCTGACCGCATCCGGCGACCCGGCCGGGGCAACCGCCGCCCTCGACCGGCTCGCATACTGGCGAGAACTCGATGACCGCTGAGGCCGGCCGGTTCTCAGATTTCCGACAGGGCGACCTTCATGACTCGGTTCAGCTCCGCAGGCAGGCTGTCCTGTAGTTCATTGACGTCGTCGAGAAGTGTTGCCAATGAGCCGATCGCGCCGGCCCGGTCGTCTCGGAGCCTCACCACGGCCGTCGACACGTGCTTGTCCAACACGAAGAGGCGGTGGACGAGCGGCTGAAGTTCCTCGTACACGGTCAAGCTCAAGCTGGCCACCACCGCCAACGCCCCCTGCAGCTTCGGGATGACCGCGTGATTGTCCTGCTCGTACGAACCGGCCATCTGCGCGTCGACCGAGGCCGGGGCGTGTTTTGCGTACCATGTTATCCAGCTGATGGCGTGGGAGAAGTTGTAGAACTCCGTGAAAGCGGCTGCCGCAGCCGTGCGCAGGGATCGCACCGCAGACGCCCGCGCGGCCTCCTCACGACGCTTGCGCTCGTTGTGCAAGGCCACAAAGGACGCCAGGGACGCACTGACGAGCGCCGCGGCGGAGCCGATGGCGGCCCCCAGCAATGCGGACGTCGTGGAATCCATCGCGGCGGCTCCCTGGTCCTCCGTGCCGGTTCACGCGGCGACCTACCGGATCCACCAGGTGGCGAGCTCGGGCTTCTTCCGACGTGTCACGGACGAAGCTTCCCACAGCAAACCGGGCGGTGGCACGATCTCGCGGTCAGGACTCATGAGCCGCCGCTTCCCGCTGACGAACTGTGCCCATTCCCGAGATCGTGAATTGCCGCAGAACGGTGCGGGAAGCGACAGGTTGCGGGACCCGGCCGAACTGAGGTACTTTCGATACGCGACGGTAGCGTATCGAAAGCGGGAACACCTTGGCCTCCAGCGACACGACTCGGCCCTCGGCGACGGGACGGCCGCGGGATCACACCCGCGATCTGGCCATTCTCGACGCGACACTGGCACTGCTGACCGAGGTGGGGTACGAGCAGCTCTCGATCGAGGCGGTGGCCGGCCGCTCCGGGGCCGCGAAGACGACGATCTACCGCCGGTACCGCGACAAGGCGGCGCTGGTCACCGCGGCGGTCGAGCGCCGTGGACCCGCGGAACCTCCGCCGCCGCGAGGAGAGAACCTTCGGGAAAACGTGCATTCCCTGGCGACCTGGCTCGCGCGGAGCATTTCCGAACAGGACGTGGGTCTGCTCGGAGCTCTGTTCACCGGCATGCGCAACGATGCGCGGCTCGCCCAGGAGATGCGGCGAATCCTGCTGCGGGACCAGACCGCGATGACCGACGGACTGGCGGCCGAGCGGCTGGCGCCCGGGGCGGGAGCGTTGTTTGCCGAGGTCGCTCCCGCGGTGATCGTGCATCGCCTCGTGGTCGTGGGCGAGCCGTGTGACGCCGCCTTCGTCGCGCATCTCGTCGACGACATCCTCTTGCCACTCCTGCGCCACACCTGAGCGACTCACGCGCGAACCCGGGAGACACGATGAAAGCAGTACGGTACGACCGTTTTTCGGGCATCGACGGGATCTACCTCGCGGACGTCCCCGAGCCCGTCGCCGGCCCGGGCGAAGTCGTCGTGCGGGTCGAAGCCGGTGCGCTCAACCCCGGCGCGCTCCCGGCGCTGCACGGCAGTTCGTACACGCCGGGCCGCGATCTCGCCGGTGAGATCGTGGCTGTCGGTGCCGACGTTCCCGGCTTCGCCGTCGGTGACCCGGTGCTGGGCCGGCTCCAGAGCTGGGACGCCCACGCCCCGTTCGTCGCCATCCCCGCAGACCAGCTGGTGCGCAAGCCCGACGCCCTCCCCTGGGACGTGGCGGGCTCGCTCTACACCACCCCGATGGCGGCCCTCGGTGCCATCCGGGCGGTGGAACCCCGGCCCGGCGAGACCGTCGTGATCTCGGGCGCCTCGGGCGGCGTCGGGTTCACCGCCGCCCAGCTCGCACGCCGGGCCGGCGCGAGGGTGATCGGCCTGACCAGTGACGCGCGTTTCGGCCTGCTCCGCCGCCACGGCATCGAGCCCGTGCGGTACGGCGACAGCGAACAGGACCGGATCTTCGCCGCGACCGGCCGGGCCGACGCCTTCATCGACACCGTCGGTGGCGGCTACCTCGACCTCGCCCTCGCCCTCGGCGTTCCGAAAGACCGCATCGACACCGTCGTCGACTACCGCGGAGCGAAGGAGAAGGGCGTCAAATCCCTCGGGACGACCGATGCCGGCGGACTCCCGGCCCTGGCCGAACTGGCCGCCCTCGCCGCCGCCGGCGAGCTGCACATCCCCATCGCCGCGACGTACCCGCTCACCGCCGTGCGCGACGCCTACCGGGCCCTGGCCGACCGCAAGACCCACGGGCGCATCGTGCTGCACCCCCAGGAGCTCGCCTGAAGTACACCCGGCCCGCAGCCGATCATGCCGCTGAGCGTGACCCGGTAGGAGCGATCACGAACCGGGAGTCACCCGTCCGTGGCGCCAGTCCGAGGGGCTGGCGCCCCGGACGCGTTTGAAGGCGACGCTGAAGGCGAACGGGTCGTCGTACCCGACCGCCCGGGCCACGGCGGCGACGGTGTCTTCGGTGTCGCGCAACAGGTCCGCGGCCAGCGTCATCCGCCAGCCGGTCAGGTAGGTCAGCGGCGGCTCGCCGACCAGACGCGCGAAGCGTGCGGCGAACGCGGCGCGGGACAGGCCGGCCCGGGCAGCCAGCTCGGCGACCGTCCACCGGTGCGCCGGCTCGGTGTGCAGCGAGCGCAGGGCTTCGCCGACGCCGGGGTCGCTCAGCCCCCGGTACCAGGCGGGCGGCGGCGCCATCCGGGCGCACCAGCCGCGCAGCGCCAGCACGAGTACCAGGTCCAGCAGCCGGCGGAGCACGGCGTCCTGGCCGGGCTCGTCGCAGGCGACCTCGGCGGCGAGCAGGTCCAGGGCGCCGCGGGTCCGCGGCCCGGCGGGCACCACCGCCAGCGACGGGAGCAGGGCGAGCAGCCGTTCCGCGGCGGCGCCGCGGAGCTCGTAGGCGCCGCGGAGCATGGTCGTGGCCCCGGGCGTGCCGTCGCCGTAGGTGCGCGGCGCCGGGTTCCCCACCGGCTCCGCGCCGGCGACCGGATACTTCTTCGTCCCGCGGATCACCAGCTGCGGCGGGGTGCCCGGGTCGTCGGCGATCGTGTACGCGGGGGCGCTGATCAGCGCCAGGTCTCCGGCGGTGAGGCGCACCGGCACGGTGTCGCCGACGCGCAGCGACGCATGGCCGCCGAGCGTGGCCACCAGCGTGAGCGGCGGGGCTTCGGCGAAGGCCAGCGACCACGGCGGGCGCTGGACCAGCTGCCGGACGAGCGCGTGGCCGGCGTGGGCCCGGTGCAGCAGGTCGCTGAGGACGTCCATTCCGGCACTGTAGACGCTGACAAAGGTATCCCGGGTTTTCACCCATGGATCGTCTCGGAGTCCGCGGGTTGGCTTACGGACATGACCACCTTGATTCTCGGCGGCACCGGCAAGACCGGCCGCCGCGTCGCCCGGCAGCTCGGCCCCGCCGCCCGGGTCGCCTCCCGTACCCGCGGCTTCGACCTCGCCGACTCCGCGACCTGGCCGGCCGCGTTGGCCGGTGTCACGGCCGTCTACCTCGTGGAACCGAACCTGGGCGCCGGGGACCGGCTCCCGCGGTTCGTGGCCGACGCGGTGTCGGCGGGCGCCCGCCGGCTCGTGCTGCTGTCGGCCCCGCGCGCCGGCGAAGCCGGCCATCCCCTGCACGCTGCCGAGGAAGCCGTCCGCGGGTGCGGCGCGAGCTGGACCATCCTGCGCCCGAACTGGTTCGCGCAGAACTTCAGCGAGGGCCCGTGGGCCACCGGTATCCGCGACGGCGCGTTGACCCTCCCGGCCGGCGAGGGACGAGCCCCGTTCGTCGACGCCGAGGACATCGCCGAGGTCGCCGCGGCAGCGCTGACCGGCGACCGGCACCACGGCCGGGTCTACGAGCTGACCGGTCCGCGAGCGGTCGGCTTCGCGGAAGCGACCGCCCTCATCGCGCGGGCCACCGGCCGGAAGATCGACTACGTCGACGTCGCTCCGGAGGCCTTCGTCGAGCGGCAAGTCCGGTACGGCGTCCCGGAACCCGTGGCGAACCTGCTCACCGGGCTCCTGGTCGAGCTCCGCGACGGCCGCGGTGCCGAGCCGGCCGACGGTGTCCAGCGCGCCCTGGGCCGCCCGCCGCGGTCGTTCGAGGACTTCGTCGCGACCACCTCCTGGCCGCGCCAGGACGAGACGGTCGCATGACCCGAGCCGAACCCGGGTAGCCGCCGTGGTCCCGCTGTCAGGAGCTGCGCGGCGGGGTTCAGCCGCGGTTCATCGTATCGATCGATACCGTATCGAGTGATTCGTTGCTGCTAGCGTGCCCTCATGACCGCTGATGCTCCCCGTCGGGCGACCGACCGCCCTGGGGATGGTTCGCCCTTCGCGCTCGGGCTGTTGCTGCGGCGGGCTCACTGGCGCGCCGCCGCGGTGATGACGGAGGCGCTGCGGCCGCTCGGCATCGAACTGCGGCACTTCGCCGTGCTGATCGTGCTCGCCGATCGCGGGCCCACCCTGCAGCGGGACCTCGGTGCGGAGACCGGGTCCGACAAGGCGGGGATCATGCGCGTCGTCGACGACCTGGAGCGCAAGGGCCTGGCCGTGCGCAAGGCCGTGCCCGGGGACCGGCGGGCGCGGGCCGTGGAGATCACGTCCGCGGGATTGGAGCTGTTCGACGCTGCCCACCTCGCCGCGGAACCACTGGCCGAACGCCTGGTCGGCGAACTCGAGCCCGGCGAGCCCGAGCGGCTGGCGGAGCTGCTGACCCGGTTCGCCCATCCCGGCAGCGGCCATCACCGCGAGGACGTTAATCTCGCCCAAGAACGTATCGAATGATACCATCTCACTTGTAACTAACCGGGTGGGAGGCGAACGATGGACGTCTACGCGGCGGTCGAGAGCCGGCGGGCGGTGCGCGGGTTCACCGACCGGCCCGTGCCGGAGCAAACGCTGAGACGCGTCCTCTCAGCCGCCACGCACGCTCCTTCCGGCTCGAACCTGCAGCCTTGGCACAGCTACGTGCTGACCGGCGCGCCGCTGGCCGAGCTCAAGAAACGGGCCGGCGAGCGCCTGGCCGCCGGCGACCCCTGGGACGAGCCGGAGTACGAGCAGTACCCGGCCGCGCTGAAATCTCCGTACCGCGAGCGCCGGGCCGCCTTCGGCGAGCAGCGCTACGGCTCGCTCGGCATCCCCCGGGAGGACGTGGAAGCACGCCAGCGTGCCGCTTCCGCGAACTGGGACTGTTTCGGCGCCCCGGCGGCCTTGTTCTGCTACCTCGACCGCGACCTGTGCCGGCCCCAGTGGTCCGACGCCGGGATGTACCTGCAGACCGTCATGCTGCTGCTGCGCGCCGAAGGGCTGCACAGCTGCCCGCAGATGGCGTGGGCGAAGTTCCACGAGACCGTCGCGGAGATCTTGTCACCACCCAGGGAACTCCTCCTCTTCTGCGGCCTGTCGATCGGGTTCGAAGACACCGCGGCCGACACCGGCCGCACGCCCCGGGCCCCGCTCGACGACACCGTCACCTTCGTCGGCGGCTGACCACCCTTTCCGTTCCACGCAACGGATACCGCACCCGACGGCACCGCCCGGCGCCTTCTCGCGGTCCTTCAGCCGGGGTGGCTCAGTCCGCGGGCTTGTCCACCGGTGCCCAGAAACTCGGCAGGTTCACCACGATGCCCTCCTGGCTGCTGCGCGCGATGATGACGACCGCGTCCTCGCCGCCCGGGTTCTCCTCCCGGTGGGGGACGTACGGTGGCACGAAGATGTAGTCGCCCGGACCCGCTTCCAGCCGGATCTCCTCGTCACCTTCGGCGAAGACGAACACCGGATGGCCCGACTTGACGTAGATCGCGGTCTCCGCCTCGCCGTGGTGGTGGTCGCCGGAGTTGGCGGCGGGGCCGATGTGGGTCTCCCCCATCCACACCTTCTCCGAGCCCACCGTCCGGCCCGAGACGGCTTCCAGCCGGCGCATCCCGCTGGTCTGTGCCGTGTTACCGGAGAGTTCGCCGCCTTTGACGTGCCGGAGCGGGCGGTGCCAGTGGTCGGTCATGGCAGGATCCCTTCTGGTTCCGCGGCTCGCGTCGTGCCGAGAGTCCACTGTAGGCCGGGCCGGGGCGCGGAGACAGCGGATCGTCACGCGGGACCAGCTCGCTCCCCCTAAACCCATCGCACCGGTCGCGCGTGTCGGCGATGTGGGTCGCGTCGGCAGCACCGCTGCCGGATCGCCGGCCACACCGGAACGGGGAGGAACACATGCTCAAGAAGACCGTGGCGGCGTTCGCGATCGCGGGCGCGGCCGTAGTGGGGCTCACGCCGCCGGCTTCGGCGGAGGTCCGCTCGAGCCCGGACTGCCAGAACAGCGCCGGCTACCAGACGGTCGTGGCGCGGGCCGCGGTGATCGCCACCAACGACGTCATCGTCGGCGAGGTCGACCTGTGCCGTCAGGGCAGCCTGTATTTCGCGTTCGTGCTCTTCAACCAGGCGATGACGACGAGCCAGTACGCGCAGGCCTACCTCACCCGCTACGACCGGGGTGTGCGGGTCGGCACCGTGACCTGCGACAGCACCGGCGGCAACGGGAAGGTGCTGCCGGGGCAGCGGCGGTGCTGGACGCCGAACCTCAACGGGGACGCGGCCAGGTACACCTTCGTCGCGGCGGCCGACCAGCACAGCAGCCACACCGGTGCCCTGCTCGCCTCGGGCAACACCGGAATTCCCACCCGCTGATCCCACCGCCGTCCGCGCCGGTCGCGTACGACCGGCGCGGACATTCTGCGCCGACTCCGCCCTTGTGTCCGCTGGGACAGCAGGGGATCTTGCCGGTAACCACCCTTCGGCTCCTACAGTCGGGCCATCAGCGAGTCCGCACGAATTTCCTTCGGCCGTCACCGTTTTCCGGCCGGGCACCGTGCGGAATGGCGCTCTGGCTCGACGGGGGAGGCGAAGGTTCGTGGATTCGACGCACGCAGATGTCGCCGTCGTGGGCGGCGGGATCATCGGGAGCTGCACCGCTTTCTACCTCGCCAGAAGCGGGGCGGACGTGCTCGTGCTCGACCCGGCTCCGGGAACGGGCGCATCGGCGGGCAACGCGGGAATGCTGGTGCCCAGCCAATCCGTGCCGTTCGCCAACCCGGCCACCGTGGGCGCGTGGCTCGGCGCGCTGGCCCGGCGGGACAGCTTCGTCACCCTGCGCCGGCCACTGTCGCCGGGCCTGGTGCCCTGGATCGCGGGCTCGCTGTTCGAGGCGCGTCCCTGGCGGACCTCGCGCACCACTCGGCTGCTGTACCACCTCGCCCGGAAAAGCCTGCGGCTCTACGAAGAACTGACCGAAGCCGAGGGAATCGACCTGCGGCTGCGCTCCACCGGCTCCCTCCGGGTCTTCCGCAGCACGGCCGCGTTCCGCCGGCAGCACCGGATGGTGCGCACGCTGGCCAAGCTCGGCGCCGAGTGCGAACTGCTGGGCCCGCGGGCTCTGCGAGAAGCCGAACCGGAGCTGCACCCGGACCTCGCGGGCGCGATCGCCTTTCCCCACGACCGCAGTCTCGATCCCGCGCGGGCGACGCTGGCCATCGCCGACGCCGCCCGCGCGTACGGCGCGAGGTTCCGGGCCGAGACCGTCGTCGGTGCCCGGCGGGCGAACGGGCGGGTCCACTCGGTGCGCACCGACCGCGGCACCGTCACCGCGGACTGGTTCGTCATCGCCGCCGGCGCGGCCAGCTCGCGGGTCGGGCGGTTCTTCGGCGCCCGGCTCCCGGTGCGGCCCGGTTACGGGGTGAGCGTGACCTACCCCGCCGACCGTCCCCTGCTGCGGCATTCGGTGATGCTGGAGGAAGCCCACATCGTGATCAACTCCGGGCCGCGATCCGTCCGGCTGACCACCGGCATGGAGTTCGGCGGCACCGCGGGCGGCGAACCGCCGGCCGACGCCGGGCAGCGGCTCGATGCCGCCGCCCGGTCCTTCGTCCCCACGCTGCCTTCCCGCGACACCGCCGGTGCGCCGTGGCGGGGTGGGCGCCCCATGACGCCGTCCGGCATCCCCCGCGTCGGCCGGATCGGCGAGAACGTCATCGCCGCCACCGGACACGGCACCTTGGGCATGACGCTGGGCCCGGTGACCGGAACCCTCGTCAGCTCCCTCGTCACGCGCTGAGGCGCCCCGCACCGTTTGGAGAAGATCCGTGGACAACCTGCACGAGCAGATCGTGGTGGGCGACGCGCACAACGATCTGCTGGCCCTGGTCGCGCTGCGCGGCCCGGACCACTGGGGTGCGTACTTCCGCGAGCACTGGTACCCGCAGCTGCTCGCGGGCGGGGTGAACGTCCAGGTCCTGCCGGTCATGGTCGACCACGAGTTCCGGCCCGAAGGCGCGCTGCGGCGCACCCTCCGGATGCTCGAGGCCGCGCACCGGATCGCCGAAACCAACACCGACGTCGTCGCCCTGTGCCGTTCGAAATCCGAAATCGACGAGGCGCTCGACGCCGGCCGCATCGCGCTCGTCCTCGCGCTGGAAGGCTGCGCGCAGATCGACGAGGACGTCGAACTCCTCCGGACCGTGAGCAGGCTCGGCGTGCGCATGGTGTCCTTGACCCACTTCGGCCGCACTGCCTTGGCGGACGGGTCGTCGGAGCAGGGCACCGGCAGCAGGCTGAGCCGCGCCGGCGTCGCCGCGATCAAGCTGCTCGACGAGCTCGGCGTGCTCGTCGACGTGTCCCACCTCAACCCGGCCGGGGTCGCGCACGTCCTGGAAGTCACCGGGCGGCCGGTCATCGCGAGCCATTCCGCGGCGTTCGCGTTGCGCGGGCACCACCGGAACCTGACCGACGATCAGCTCGGGGCGATCGCCGCCACGGGCGGCCTGATCTGCCTCAACCTCTACGCCGGCTATCTGTCCGAAGAGGACGCGACGATCGACCGGGTCGTCGACCACCTAGTGCACATCGCCGGCATCGCGGGCGAAGACCACGTCGGCATCGGCTCGGACTTCGTCGCGGAGCTGTTCGCGGAGACGATCCCCGGCTGGCAACGTCCGCTGGTGATCGAGGGAACCGACGGCGAACGACTCGTTCCCGGGCTGGCCGGCCCCGCGGGACTCCCCCTGATCACCGAAGCGATGCTCCGCCGGGGTCTCTCCCGCTCCCTGATCGAAAAAGCCATGGGCGGCAACCTGCTCCGCCTGCTCACCGACACCGCACTCGCCGGAAAGGACTGAACCGATGCTTTCTCCGAACCAGATCGACGAATACCGACGGAAGGGCTTTCTCGTCCAGGAACGGGTTTTCGACGAAGAAGAGATCCGGCTGATCAAGGCCGGCGCGGAACAGGAGTTCGCCGAAGGCGGCGAACGCGTCACGGTCGAGGCGGACACCGACGTGCCGCGCGGCGTGCACGGGTGTCACCTGCACGCCGAGGCGTTCGGCCGGCTCGTCCGGTCACGCCGCCTGCTGCCGATCGCCGAACAACTGCTGCGGGACCAGGTGTACGTCCACCAGTTCAAGATCAACGCCAAGCGCGCCTTCAAGGGCGAGGTCTGGGAGTGGCACCAGGACTACACGTTCTGGCACCACGAGGACGGGATGCCCGAGCCGCGCGCGCTGACCGCCGCGATCTTCCTCGACGACGTGACCGAGTTCAACGGGCCGCTGACCTTCGTCCCCGGTGGGCACGGCGGTGGCGAGATCGACGCCGAGGTCGAAGGGGACGGCTGGGCGAACACCCTGACCGCGAGCCTGAAGTACTCGATCGACATCGACACGATGCGGCAGCTGATCGCGCGCAACGGCATGGCCGCCCCGAAGGGGCCGCGCGGATCCGTGCTCTGGTTCGACGCCAACATCCCGCACGCGTCGGTGCCGAACATCTCCCCCGTCGACCGCGGGCTGGTGCTGATCACCTACAACAGCGTCGAGAACCGGATCGACCTCAGCCGCGGCACCCGGCCCGAATGGCTGGCCGCCCGGGACTTCACGCCGCTGACGGCCATGCACGCCGCGTCCTTCTGAGGGCGTGATGGCGAATCCGCTCACGAACCGCGTGGCCGTGGTGACGGGTGCGTCCTCCGGCATCGGCGCGGCCACCGCCCGGGCCCTGTCGGCCGCCGGTGCCCGGGTCGCGTTGCTGGCCCGCACCCCGGCGGCCCTGGCCGAGACCGCGGCGACCTTGCCCGGCCCATCGCTGCAGCTGCCGGCCGATGTCTCCGACGACGCCCAGGTGGCGGCCGCCATCGACCGGGTGGAGGCGAGCTGGGGCGTGCCGGACCTGGTCGTCACGTCGGCGGGGGTGTCCTGGCCGGCGACCTTGGCCGAGCTCACGCCCGAACAGTGGCGGCGCACCCTCGACGTCAACCTGTCCGGCACGTTCTACGTCGCCCGCGAGGCCGGGCTGCGCATGCGGCGGGCGGGGGTCACCGGGGACATCGTCACGATCGGCTCCGAGCTCTCGGTGATCGGGATGGCCGCCTACACCGCCTACTGCGCCTCGAAAGCCGGGGTGCTGGGCCTCACCCGGGCCCTCGCGGCCGAGCTCGCCCCCGGCGTGCGGGTGAACGCGGTCTGCCCCGGACCGGTCGACACCCCGATGCTCGCCGCGGAGTTCGAGGCCGGTGGCGACGCCGGCGCCGCGCACGACGAGACGCTCGCCCGGGTGCCGCTGGGCCGCCTGGCGACCGCCGGCGAGGTCGCGGCGGCGGTGCTGTACCTCGTCGCCCCGACCACCTACGCCACCGGCACGGCGCTCCACCTCGACGGCGGCACCACCTGCGTATGAACCGACACCGGGAGGACGGCCATGCGGTCGGACCAGATCGTGCACACCGTCGAGTCGCACACCGAGGGCATGCCCACGCGCGTGGTGGTCGGCGGCGTCGGACCGCTCCCCGGGGCGACCATGGCCGAGCGCCGCCGGTACGCCGGCGAACACCTCGACGGCCTGCGGAACTTCCTGGTGCGCGAACCTCGGGGGCACGCCGCGATGGTCGCGGCGCTCCTCCAGCCGCCGACGGTGGCGGAGGCCGACGTCGGCGTGCTCTACCTCGAACGGGCCGGCTGCGTGCCGCTGTGCGGCCACGGCTCGATCGGGGTCGCCACCGTGCTCGTCGAAACGGGCATGGTCGAGGTGACCGAGCCCACGACGACGGTGCGGCTCGACACCCCGGCCGGCCTCGTGGTGGCCGAAGTCGCCGTCACCGGCGGTGCCGCGCGGTCGGTGACGATCGACAGCGTGCCGTCGTTCGTGCTGGAACCGGACCGGCAGGTCAAGGTCGCCGGGGTCGGCGCGGTGCGCTGCGACATCGTCTACGGCGGCAACATCTTCGCCATCGCCGAGCTCGCCGACCTCGGTATCCCCTTCGAACGCGCCGCGAGCCAGCGGATCATCGAAGCCGGGCTGGCGATCATGGCCGAGGTCAACGCCTCGGGCCGCCCGGTGCACCCCGGAGATCCGGCCATCACCGGGTGCGACCACGTCTACCTCGCCGCCCCCGGCGGGACGTCGCACCGCTCCCGGCACGCCATGGTCATCAGCCCCGGCGTGCTCGACCGGTCCCCGTGCGGCACCGGCACCGGAGCTCGGATGGCTCAGCTGCACGCCCGCGGCGAGCTCGAGATCGGCGCGGAGTTCCACAACGAATCGATCATCGGCACCGGCTTCCGCGGGAGCGTGGTCGCCGAGTGCCGGATCGGCGGCCACGTCGCGGTCCTCCCCCGGATCACCGGCCGGGCCTGGCTGACCGGGACGGCGCAGTACTTCCGCGACCCGGCGGACCCGTTCCCGGCGGGCTTCGAGCTGTGAAGGCGCCACCGGTCGGCATGAACCACCTGTCGGCGCTGCGGTTCCTGCTGGTGGCCGCGTTGGGTGGCCTAAGCTTCCCGATGGTCAAGATGTCCTTGGAGGGCCTGACTCCCGCTCAGCTCGTGTTCGGCCGGCTGCTGCTCGGCGCGGTGGTCCTGCTGGTGATCGCCGGGCTGCGCGGAACCGGCCTGCCGCGCTTCGGCCGCGTCTGGGGTCACCTGGTCGTGGCCGCGGCGCTGGGCAACGTGCTGCCGTTCACGCTGCTGTCCTACGGCGAGCGCACCACCGGCGCCGGGGTCGCGGGCGTCCTGGTGGGCAGCACCCCGTTGCTCACCCTCGTCCTCACCGCGGTCGTGGTGCGGACCGAGCCGGCCACCCGGCGCAAGGCGATCGGTCTCGTGGTCGGCTTCCTCGGGCTCGTGGTCGTGATCAACCCCTGGGACAAGGCTTTCGGGTCCCTCAGCGGTCAGCTCGCCTGCCTCGGCGCGGCCTTGTGCTACGCGGCGTACTTCGCCTACATCCGCAAGTACCTGTGGCCCCTCGGGCTCGCTCCGGTGGCCCTGATCGCCGGGCAGTTGTGCGTGGCCACGCTGCTCCAGGCGCCGGCGGCGCTGTTCCTCGGCGGAGCGCCGCCGGATGTCACCGGGAGGGTCGCGATCAGCGTGGTGCTCCTCGGCCTGCTCTGCACGGGGCTGGGTTACGTGCAGCTGTTCCGGCTCATCGGCGAGGTCGGGGCCACCACGGCGTCGGCCGTCAACTACCTCGAACCGGTCTTCGCCGCCGTGATCAGCACAGCCCTGTTCGGCGAACCGATCACCGCGACGATGCTCGTCGGTGGTCTCGTGCTGCTGGCCGGGGTGGCGTACGCGGAAAACCGGATCCGCTTCCCCGGGGAGGTGCGATGAGCGCCGCCGGCTGGTGGCGGACGGCCGCCGACGACCTGCGCGTGGTCCGCGAGCGGGATCCGTCGATCGGCTCGCGCACCGAGGCACTGCTCCACCCCGCGTTGCCCGCGATCTGGACCCACCGGGTGGCCCACCGGCTGTACCGGCGCGGGCTGCGTCGCACGGCCCGGCTGCTGGCCAACCTCGCCCGGGCGTGGTGCGGCGGCGTCGAGATCCACCCCGGTGCGCGGATCGGCCGCGGGTTCTTCATCGACCACGGCGCCGGCGTGGTCATCGGGGAGACCGCGGTGATCGGCGCCGACGTCACGATCTTCCAGCAGGTCACGCTCGGCTCGACCGGCTGGTGGCACGACCGGCGACGACCCGCGGAAGCCCGCCGGCACCCGGAGATCGGCGACCGCGTCGTGATCGGCGCGAACGCGACCGTGCTGGGGCCGATCACCGTCGGCCACGACAGCGTGATCGGCGCGCAAGCCCTGGTCATCCGCGACGTGCCGGCCGGCTCCCGGGTGCTGGGGCCCGTCGCGGCCCTCGCGCACCGTGAGGCCCGGCGCCCCGAAGCGATCGTCCACAGTTTCCCGACCTGGTGATACGGAGGCGTTGTGACACCCAGGATCCCGCGGCCACCGGCCGATTCGTTCGCCGACCTGATCGGCGGCACCCCGCTCGTGCGGCTCGACTTCGGCCCGGAGGCGGTGGCCACCAGCTACGCCAAGCTGGAGTCGGTCAACCCGCTGGCCAGCGTCAAGGACCGCACGGCCCTGTCCATGATCGAAGGCGCCGAACGGCGCGGTGAGCTGCGCCGCGGCACCAGCACGGTCGTGGAAGCGTCCTCCGGCAACACCGGGATCGCGCTGGCCGCCCTCTGCGCGGTGCGGGGCTACGCGTGCGTGATCGTGCTGCCGGACGACGTGACCGCCGAACGGGTCCACGTGCTGCGCTCGTTCGGGGCGGAGGTCGTGCTCTCCCCGTACCGGGACGGGTACGCGGCCGCCGTCGCACTGGCCGAGAAGATCCACCGCGACCAGCCCGATTCCTGGTACGTCTGCCAGCACGAGAACGCGGACAACGTCCGGGCGCACTACACGACCACCGGGCCGGAGATCTGGGCCGACCTGGACGGGAAGATCGACCTCCTCGTGTGCGGCTACGGCACGGGCGGCACGCTCACCGGCTGCGCGCACTACCTCAAGGAACAGAACCCCGGCATCCGGGTGGTGGCGGTCGAACCCGACCGGTCCCCCTTGCTGAGCAAGGGCGTCGGCGGCCTCCACGGCATCCCGGGTCTCAACGGCGGCTTCCTGACCTCGACGACCGACGCCGGCTGCATCGACGAGGTGCTGACCGTCTCCGACGAGGACGCCCGGTCCGCGGCCCGGCTCCTCGCCCGCACCGCGGGCCTGCTGGTCGGTATCTCCTCCGGCGCGGCTGCACACGCCTGCCGGATTCTCGCCACCCGTCCCGCGCACACCGGCAAGACCGTGGTGACCGTGTTCCCGGACACGGGAGAGCGCTATCTCTCCGCGCTCGCCCCGGAAGGGCCGGCGCCCGGCTGAGATCGGCCACTCTCCGCCGGAAAGTTGCGGCCCTTGCGGGTAACCACACCCCGGCTCCTAGGTTGAGGGGCAACGCGAGGGGTGAGGAGAACCGATGACGAGTGTTCGCGAGACAGGACGGCATACCCGGCACGACGTCTACGAAGCCCAGTGTCCGTGCCGGGCCATGCTCGATCTCCTGGCCAGCAAGTGGTCCGCGTTGGCCATCGGCGCACTCGAAGACGGTCCCCTGCGCTTCGGCGAGCTTCTCCGGCGGCTGGACGGCGTCAGCCCCAAAGTCCTCACGCGAACGCTGCGACGGCTGGAGGAGTGCGGGATCTTGCGGCGGGTCGTCTACCCGTCGGTCCCCCTGCACGTGGAGTACTCGCTGACCGAACTGGGAGAAAGCGCTGCCGTCCCGCTCGCGGCGGTGCGGAGCTGGGTCGAGCGGAACATCGACCGGAGTCCGCTGGCTTAGGGCGTGAACCGGTCCGCGACGTATGATCGCGGTGAGGGCGGGACTCCAGCCCCGACGTGCGGGAGGGGGCCGGATGTTCGGTCGGAAGCAGAAGCGCAACGATCTGAACGACCTGATGGCGCAGCTCAGGCCCGACCTGAGCCGGGAATCGCTCGGCGTCGGGCCCGGCTTCCCGGGCGTCGCCCCGAACCCGCTCCTGAGCGGTGACGCGCGGAAGCGCACCGCGGAACTGCGTACCGGGGCGCTGGCGCTCGGCGTTCTCGTCGACTGGCGGGAGGTCAACGGCAATCCGCGCGTGGTCCTGATGTTCGACGTGGAGACCGCCGACGGCAGCTCGTTCCGCGGTATCGCGGACGAAGACCTCACGATCACCGAGCTCACCCGGCTCGCCCCGGGACAGACGTTGCCCGTGCGCTACCGGCCGGCCGTCATGGACCACTACGTCGCCCTGGCCCGGGACGCGGACCCCGCCCGTGTGCAGCAGCTGTCCGACGAAATCGCGAGCCGCAAGCAGACCTGACCCGAAGCCGTCGGCCGCGGGATCCATCACCTCGCCGACGGCAGCGGGCCGGCCTCATCGATGGTCCGGTGAACCCAGCTTCTCATGTGCCGGAGCAATCCGGCCGTTCCCCCGCCGAGTTCGGTCAGCGAGTACTCGACCCGCAGCGGCACATCGGGGTAGACCACCCGGTCCACGAGCCCGAGGTGCTCGAGCCGGCGCAACGTCCGGGTCAGCACCTTCGCACTCACGCCCCGCAGTTCGCGCTGGAGCTTCCCGAAGCGGGTGGGCCCCTCGTCGAGGATCCCCACCACCCGTGCGGACCACTTGTTGGCGAACAGATCCGCGAAGATGCGCCGATAATGCTCGCACTCCACCTCCGCGACCGCGAAATCAGCAGCTTTACAGGTTTTGCTCATCGATTCTCCCCCGAACACGTCGGTGCTGATCAGATCCCCGTCATTCCGACACTAAGAAAAATCCGGCGATCAGGCGTCGGCCGGAATGGGTATTCGGACCTACCCCGCTGGTGGTAACCCGGCCGCCGCACCCGAGGCGAAGCCGCCGGTTCGACTACCGTGACACCGTGCGTGCCCTTTCTTCCGCGCCCCGGCTGGACGTTCTCGTCACGGCGGCCCTCGTGGCACTGACCGTCGCCAACGTGGCGGCGCGCCCGGACGCAAGCTGGATGCTCTACGTCGCCGGGATCCTGACGGTCGCTCCCCTCGCCCTGCGGCAGGTCGCTCCCGTCGTCGTCATGACGGTGATCGCTTGTGCGGTGACCGGGTACTCCGTGCTGGAGTCGGCGGAACTGCCCAACGCGGGCTTGGGCCTGTTGATCGCGATGTTCACCGTGGGCACGATGCGCTCCACCGAGGTCGCCGGGCTGATGTGGGTGCTTTCGGTGGCCTGCTTCGTCCCCACGTTCCTGAACCCGCGCAGCGACTTCACGCTGGCCAAGCTGCTCGAAACCGCGCTGATCCTGTTCGGGGCCTGGGCACTCGGCGAAAGCACCAAGCGCTGGGCGCGGCGGGTGCAGCTCGAGGCCGAGAGGGGCCGCCGCGCGGCGGCCGACGAACGCGTCCGGATCGCCCGGGAGCTCCACGACGTCGTCGCGCACCACATGTCCGTCATCTCCCTCCAGGCCGGGTTGGCGTCCTACGTGTTCGACAGCGACCCGCGGACCGCACGCACCGCCGTCGCCACCATCGACGGAACCAGCCGGGAAGCGCTGCGGGAAATGCGGCGACTCCTGGACGTCCTCCGGCTGGACGACGACGGGGAAATCGACCTGTCGCCGCAACCCGGGATCGAAGAGGTGCCGGGCCTGGTCGAGCGGGTCCGGGCCACCGGCCTGACCGTCGAACTGGTGATGACGGGCCGGCCGAGGCCCGTGTCGCCCGGCGTCGCGATCTCCGCCTACCGGATCGCCCAGGAATCCCTGACCAACGTCCTGAAGCACGCCGGCGCCGCGGCGGCGCGGGTGGAGATCACCTACCTCAGCCGATGCCTCGAAGTCAGGATCACCGACGACGGAGCCGGCGCCCGGACCGCGGGTGGGCCTTCGTCCTACGGCATCCACGGCATGCGCGAGCGCACGGACCTCTACGGCGGAACGTTCGAGGCCGGCCCGCTCCCCGACGGCGGCTTCGCGGTCGTGGCCCGCCTGCCGATCGAGGAGGTGGCATGACGATCCGGGTCATGATCGCCGACGACCAGCCGCTGGTTCGCGCCGGACTGGCCGGGCTCCTGCGGGCCGCCCCGGGAATCGACGTGGTGGCCGAGGCGGCGAACGGCGTCGAGGCGGTCGCCTCGGCCACGGCCACCCGGCCGGACGTGGTGCTCATGGACGTGCGCATGCCGGAACTCGACGGGATCTCCGCGACGCGGCGGATCTTGGGCCAGGACCCGGGGTGGCACCCCCGCATCATCATCCTGACCACCTTCGACATCTCGGAGTACGTGTACACCTCCCTCCGCGAGGGCGCGGCCGGCTTCCTGCTCAAGGACACTCCGGCCGACCGGATCATCGCCGCGATCCACGCGGTCGCGGCCGGCGATGTGCTGCTGTCGCCGCGGATCACCCGGCGGCTGATCGAAAGTTTCGCGCGGCACCACCGGACGCCGGCTTCCGGAGGTGCCGGCCTGGACGCGCTGACCGGCCGGGAGACGGAGGTGCTGCACCTCGTCGGGCACGGGCTGAGCAACACCGAGATCGCGCAACGGCTCACCCTCAGCGCGGAGACCGTGAAGACGCACGTCAAGAGGATCTTGGGCAAGCTGGAGCTGAACAGCCGCGCGCAGGCCGTGGTGGCCGCGTACGAATCCGGGCTGGTCGTACCGTCCTCGGCGGAGTGAACATCCTGGTCATGCTGCGCAGCATGCCGCCGCGACGGCGCGGAACCAATTCCCTCGCGGGTAAAGGCCGGGCTGCCGCTCAGCCGGGGGTGATCCTCCGGTCCAGCTTCCGGAAGGCAGCGAACAGGAAGCACGCGGTCGTCGCGGTCAGGAGCACGCGGACCACGCGAGCTGGGTGACCGGCACGAAGTAGAGCGTGGGTCCGGTGCGGGAGAAGAACTCGTTCAGCCTGGCGAACTGGGACGGGCTGTCGTGGACCCAGTTCGGCGAGAAAACCACCGCCTAGTAGAGGTTGCCGAACAGCCAGTAGGCCATCCCGATCAGGGCCACCAGTGTCAGGCGCCGCTGCCGCGAAGTCTTCATCTCACTCCCGTGTGGACGGACGGTCGGTCAGCTTCGCGAGCATCTCGTGGAACAGGCGCCGCTCGACCGGCGTGAGCGGGGCGAAGAACTCGTCGGTGGCGCTCCGGCTGACCTTGTCGGCGGTCTTGATCCGCTGCCGCCCGGCGGGAAGCAGGTTCACCTCGACCGCGCGGCGATCGGTGGGGTGCGGCATCCGCCGCACCAAGGCCATCTTCTCGAGCTCGTTGATCAGCGACACCTTGACCGGCTTGAAGACACCGAGGTGCTCGCCGAGCCGCGACTGCACCATGAGCCCGTCCTGCAGCAGGACGAGCACGCCGAGGTGCTGGGCTTTGAGGCCGACCGAGCGCAGGGCCCGGCTGTAGTGTTCGGCGCCGCTCGCGGCCACCCACGCCAGCAGGAACCCGGTCCATCGGCGTAGCCGGACGGGCGGCGCCCAGAGGCAGCGGTTCAGCGGCAGTGCGTCGCTAGGCCCCGCAGATGAAGTTGCCCGCGACACCCGGATTTCCACCGGTGTACCGCGGCCAGGTGGGGTACCGGCACAGCGGCCGGGTGCGGTGGCCGTGGTCCGGGCCGACGTCGGTGACGACCGGGTTCGCCGGGGCCGTGCCGCGCTCGGTCCAGTTCTCCAAAGCGGACAACGAATCCCACCCGGCGGCGAAGGCCGCACCGACGTTGACGTGGTTGGCGCCCGGCACGACGTAGAAGCGGGCGAACCGATCGGCGATCTGACGGCCGACCGTCTGCTGGACGCGCTCGAAGTACTGGGCGGTGGAGCGGGGGCTGACCAGCTCGTCGGCCGCTCCGTGCAGGATCAGCAGCTTCCCGCCGGCGCGGGCGAAGGGCCGGAGGTCGGGGTCGTTGACGTCCTGCAGGGCCGAGAGTGCGCTGATCCGCGGCGTCCACTTCCCCGGACGGCGGGGGTCGAGGGTGCGGGAGTCGTACGCCGGATCGCGGGTGACCAGGTAGCGGACCCACTGGTCCCAGAACTGCGGCCCGTAGCCGGCCGTGGCCGGCATGGGCGATGCGGGAGCCTGGGTCCCCATGCCCAGCAGCGCGGTCGTCATGGTGGCGCCGGAAAGGAACGGGAAGCCCGGGTAGCCGCGTTCTCCGCTGCGCAGGCGGTAGTTCCACGTCAGCGGCGCGGAAAGCTTCTCGACGGCGTCGATCTGCGCGTCGGACAGACACGTGTCGCCCGTGTCCGCGCCCGCGGCACAGCGCAGCGTCTCCGGGTCGAAGTGGCAGCCGTCCGGATCGGACACGACGCCGTCGGCGAGTCCGTCGCCGCCGTCACAGGCGGCGATGACACCGCGGTGGAGCAGACTTTGCTTCGCGGGGCCGGGAAACGCGCCGGGTTGGGCGAGGATCCGGGTTTCGTAGCCGAAGAACAGGTCGAGACTGGCCGCGTTCCAGGCGGGGTAGGCGGAAATGACGCCGTCGAAGTCGGCCGGCCAGCGCTGGGCGACGGCGAGGGCTTCCCTTCCCCCGCTGGAGCCGCCGGCGAAGAAGCTGTGGCGGGGGCTCGCGCCGTCGTAGTACCGCCCGATGAGGTAGCGGGCCGCGTCGCGGGTCTTCTTCAGGGCGTCGCCGGCGAAGTTGCGGACGGCTTCGTCGTTGCGGCCGAACGATCCGTCGAGGGTCGTGCTGGGCGGGAAGCCGGGCGTGGCCTGGTGGCCGGAATCGCCGGCGAAGGTGGCGTAGCCGCGGGCGAGCGGGCCGGGCCGGTCGTCGGGTCCGAAGGGGACGTTCGCCGCGACGTTCGGGATGGTGCCGTCGTAACCGCCTCCGCCGAACATCAGGGCGTTGTGGTTCCACTTGCCGGGCAACGCGATCTGCATCCTGATCGACGGCGCCGCCGGGTCGACGGGCTTGATGGCGGCCTCGGCGAGGCAGTACCTCCCGGTGGTCGTCGTGGCCTCGACCAGCCGGGTCGCGGTGACCTGGCCGCCGGAGGTGCGCAGGCCGATCGTGGCGGCGGGAATCCGGACGCCGTCGAGATCGGCGCACCGCGTGCCTTCGGTCCGGGCCCGCGCCGGCGGTGCGGCGGCGATCGCGGCCAGCAGCGGAATCGCCAGAACGGCGGTGCGGATAGCTTTTCTCATGGGCCCTCCATCGATGGGGGGCCTCAGGTTAGGCAGCACGACGTCGTGACCGCGATGTGCCACCGGCACACCGAAAGGCCGCCGCTATGTGCCGCTGACGCTGTGCAGCCGCAAGGCGACCTGGATCTCCAGCAGCCGGTCGGCGTCGCGCCAGCCGGCACCGAGCAGGCGGCCGACCCGCGCGAGGCGCTGGGACACGGTGTTGTGGTGCAGGTGCAGGATCTGCGCGGTGCTGCGGGCGTTCTGGTTGGTCTGGCAGAAGACTTCGAGGGTGCGCACCAGATCGGCGTGGTGCTCGCGGTCGTAGACCAGGACCGGTCCGAGCGTCGCCGTGACGAAGCCGGCGACGTCGGGGCGGCCGTTGAACAACGTGCCGACGAACCCGAGGTCGCCCGCCGTCGCGGTCTCGCCGTGGCGGCCGAGGGCGAGCAACGCCCGCATGCACTTCGCCGCTTCGTCGTGCGCCGTGCCCACGGCCGTGGGGTGCGACACGCAGGCGGACCCGGCGGTGACGCGGTTGCGGGTGGCGCGCGACAGCTCCCGTGCGGCGGCCTCCGCCACCGCGCGCGCGTCCTCCCCGGGAGCGAGCAGGACGACGGTGTCGTGGTGGTGGGTGGCCAGGCCGCGGAACCGGCGGGCCAGCGCGGCCAGGGCCGGGTACGTCCGCTCCCGCGCCGCCCCGTCCAGGTGGGCCACCACCAGCACCCGGCAGGCGTCGAGGTCGACGCCGAGGATCGCGGCGCGATGCCGGAGCAGGTCGTAGTCCTGGGGCTTCCCGCCGAGCAGCTCCCCGAGCAGTTCGCCGCGCACCCGCGCCTCGGCTTCGGCCATCCGCCGCCGCGTGACCAGCACCAGGGCCGCGACCAGGGCGGCGCGTTCCAGGATGCGCCGGTCGGTCTCGCTGATGGTCGTCGTACCGAGGTGGACGAGCATGCCGAGCGGCTCGGATTCGGTGATCATCGGCACCACGCACAGGCGGTCCCGGACCAGGGTGTGGCCGGACCGGCGCGCCTCGATCCCGGCCTCGGCCAAGTCCGGCGGCGGTTCGTCCCCGGCCCCGCCCGCGGTGGCCACGGTCGCGCCGTGCTCGTCGACGACCAGGACGTGTCCCGGCACGACCGCCGCGGTGGCGTGCACGACCTCCTCGACCCCCTTGCCCTGGATCACCAGCTTGCTCAGCCGTTCGTGCACCTCGGCGGTGCGTTCGAGGTCGCCGACGTGGGAGCCGATGGTGGCGTTGGCGACGCGCAGGTCTTCGACGGCGGTTTGCGCGGCGGTCAGCAGGCGTGAGCTCTCGATCGCCACGGCGGCGTGGTTGGCGAGCATGCTCAGCGCGGTGATGTCACGGCTGCTGAACGAGCGGACGGCGCGGTGGGCGGCCAGCAGGACCCCGATGACCTCCTGCTTGAGCTTGACCGGGACCCCCAGCAGGGACTCGATCCCCTCGGCCGTGACGGTCCGGTCGATCGGCCCGGTGTGGGTGATGGTGGCGTCCCGGGCGTAGGACTCGAGGCTGTAGGGCTCCCCCGTCCGGGCGACCATGCCACCGAGCCCGGCGCCGGTCGGCAGGCGCAGGCCGACCAGCAAGCCGGAGATGTTCCCGGCCGCAGCGCGGATGTAGCAATCGCCCCGGCCGTGGTCGCTCAGGCTGATGTAGGCCAGGTCGCACTCGACCAGCCGGCGGGCGCGGTCGGCGATGGCCTGCAGGATCGAGTCGAGGTCGCGCAGCGAGGCCAGGTCGGTGGCGGTGTCGTTGAGCAGCTGCAGCTCGGCTTCGTTGCGCCGGTGCCGGATGAGGGTTTCCCGCAGCCGCAGCGCGATCGCCCGGTCCCGTTCGACCTCGGCGAGTGCTTCCGGGGACACGCCGCGGGTGCGTGCCTCGGCCACGGCGGCGTCGAACGCCTCGAGGTCCGCGTCGTCGATCAGCAGGTGCAGCATCAACCGCCGTTGCGCCGGCATCGTCTCTCCTCACCGCTACGGCACGGCCGGGCAGATCCGCCGTCGACCGGCGCACCGTGATCAGTGTGACCCGCGCCGCGCGGCCCGGCCACTCAGGCCGGGCCGGACAGGTTGTGGCGGATGCCGGCCTCCAGGCGGGCGGCCACCTCCTCCGCGCGGCCGGCGCGCCAGTCGAACAGTCCTCGCCCGCCGGGGCGGCCCGTGCGCTCCTGGGCCAGCAGCCGGTCGAGCACGGGGAACTCGTGCGTTTCGGTGGACAGGGTGGGGGCGAGGCTGCCGAGGATCGCCCGGGTCAGGTCCAGGCCGATGTAGTCGGCGTTCTCCATCGGCCCGACCGCGGTCCACCGCAACCCGACGCTGGCGCGGACGACGGTGTCGATCGTTCCGGGTTCGCAGACGCCTTCGGCGAGCAGGTGCAGGGCCTCCCGGACCAGCGCGAACTGCAGGCGGTTGCCGATGAACCCGGGGACGTCGCGGTGCAGCCGGACCGTCGTCTTGCCCAGCTCCGTGAGCAAGCCGTGCGCGTGGTCGACGAAGTCCGGGCCGGTTTCCGCGCCGGGGGCGATCTCCACCAGCGGGATCAGGTACGGCGGGTTCCACCAGTGCACGCCGACCAGCCGCCGGGGATGCAGCATCGCCCGGGCGACCTCGCTGATCGACAGCACCGAGGTGTTCGTCCACACCGGAGTGTCCGGCGCCAGGTGCGGCTCCAGCGACGCGAGCACGTCGTGCTTGACGGCCAGCCGCTCCGAGACCGCCTCGATGACGACGTCGGCCTGCTTCGCCAGCTCGGCCAGTGAATCGACCGCGGAGACCCGGTCACCGATCGCCTCCACCCGAGCCCCGGGTGTGGCGGTGCGGCGCACCGCGCTGCCGACGCGTTCGCCGAGGCCGGCCAGCGTCGCCGGGTCGTTGTCGAAGACGCCGGCGCGGTGGCCCGCCTGGGCGAGGGCGACGGCGATGCCGTGGCCCATCAATCCGCCGCCGATGATGCCGAAACGGGTCACTGGTGCATTCCTCCGGGACGAGAGCGTGAAAGGCACGCTACGAAACGGGGCCTTTCCCGGCAATGTGAACCGCTCACACCGCCGAAGCGCACGATGTGTCCGGCTGTCACAAAGCCGGTGGGACCTCAACGGCACACGGGTCTCCGCTGAATGGTGTGCTGCTCGCACATAGCCCTCGAGGGGGGTGCGCTACCTACAGTGTTGACACCTCGGACCACGGATTTTGACGTACCGGGTCCGCGAAAAGCGCAATTCCACGTTCCCCGCTCGTGCTGTCGTTTCAAGGAGGCAACGATGCCTGCTCGTCCTCGCTCATCGTCCGCGGCGCGGACCGGCCCGGGCCGCCGGGCCCGCCTGCCGGCCGCCGGTTCCGCCGTACTGGCCACTGTGGTCGCCACCGCCGTCGCCGTGACCACGGGCGCGGCCGGTGCCGCTCCCACCGCCACCCACGACCCGGTCATCATGGTCCCGGGCATGACCGGCACGCCGTCCAACATGGACGCGATGAAGTCGAACCTGCAGTCGAACGGGTGGGCGGCGAACCGGCTGTTCACCTGGACCGACAGCAGCAGCATGACGCAGGACCTGGCGAAGGCCGCCCAGGAACTCGGCACCGAGGTCGACCAGGTGCGCGCCCAGACCGGCGCGTCGAAGGTCGTGCTCGCGACCTGGTCGGCGTCCACCCTGGCGGCCCGCTACTACATCAAGAACCTCGGCGGCGCGGACAAGGTCTCGCAGTACATCGGCTACGCCGGCCCCCAGCACGGCACCACGAACAACGGCTGCCAGTTCTACGTCTCCTGCCAGCAGTTCGGCGACGCCGGCTCGCCCTTCCTGAAGGCGCTCAACTCCGGCACCGAAGTGCCCGGCCACCCACCGATCGCCTACCTGACGATCCGGTCGGTCAACGACACCAACGCCGCCCCCTACGACACCGCGAAACTCGCGGGCGCCGACGAGAACTTCCTGCTCTCCGGCGCGGCGGCGCCGACGCACTTCACCATCATCTCCGACAACACCGCCCTGGCCGAGATGCGCTCGTTCATCATCGCGCACGAGAACCCGACCACCGGCACGCCGACGACCGGGACCACCCCGCCCACCAGCACGACCCCGCCGGCCGGGGCTTGCTTCACCGCGTCCAATTACGCCCACGTCCTCGCCGGACGAGCGCACGACACCTACGGCTACGCCCTGGCCAACGGCTCCAACCAGAACCTCGGCCTCGACGTCTACTACGGCAGCACCAAGCTGCGCCGGACCGGCGGCAACTACTACGTCCTCGACAACACCTGCCCGTAACCACCACCGAGACCGCGGCCCGGGGCGCTCGAACGCGAGCGAGCGTCCCGGGCCGCCACCAGGAGCGGCCCCTTCCATGGACAAAGTGATCCCGACCGCCACGCTGGCCGTGGCCGACATCCCCGACGGCGCCTCCCTGGCGGTCGGCGGCTTCGGGTTGTGCGGCATCCCCCAAACCCTCATCCGGGCCGTGCACGACACCGGCACCAGCGGCCTGCGCCTGGTGTCCAACAACTGCGGCACCGACGGACGCGGCCTCGGCATCCTGCTCGAGGCGCGCCGGGCCGCCCGCGTCACCGCCTCCTACGTGGGCGAGAACAAGGAGTTCGCCCGCCAGTACCTGGCGGGCGAGCTCGAGGTGGAGCTGATCCCGCAGGGCACCCTCGCCGGGCGCTTGCGTGCCGGCGGGGCCGGCATCCCGGCGTTCTACACCCCCGCCGGCGTCGGCACGCAGATCGCCGAAGGGGGCCTGCCCTGGCGCTACGCCGCCGACGGCACGGTCGCGCTCGCGTCCCCGCCGCGGGAGACCCGCACCTTCGCCGGCCGCGAGTACGTCCTCGAACACGCCATCACCTGCGACTTCGCCCTGGTGCACGCCGCCCGCGGCGACCGGCACGGCAACCTCGTCTTCCGCCGTTCGGCCGCCAACTTCAACCCCCTGGCCGCCACCGCCGGGCGGATCACCATCGCCGAGGTCGAAGAGCTCGTCGAGCCCGGCGTCCTCGACCCCGGCCAGGTGCACCTGCCGGGCATCTACGTCCAGCGGGTCGTCGAGCTGACCCCCGAGCAGGCCGCGGACAAGCCCATCGAACGCCTCACCATCGAAAGGACCATCGGCTGATGCCGTGGACTCGTGACCAGATGGCCGCACGGGCCGCCGCCGAACTCACCGACGGCAGCTACGTCAACCTCGGCATCGGCCTGCCGACCCTCGTTCCCGACCACGTCCCGCCCGGGGTCCGGGTCGTGCTCCACTCCGAGAACGGGATCCTGGGCACCGGCCCCTACCCGCGCGTCGACCAGCTCGATCCCGACCTCGTCAACGCCGGCAAGGAAACCGTCACCACCCTGGCCGGCGCCGCCTTCTTCGACTCCGCCGCCTCCTTCGGCATGATCCGCGGCGGCCACATCGACACCGCCGTCCTCGGCGCCATGCAGGTCTCCGCCCACGGCGACCTCGCCAACTGGACCGTCCCCGGCAAGATGATCAAGGGCATGGGCGGCGCGATGGACCTCGTCCACGGCGCCCGCCACGTCATCGCCCTCACCGAGCACACCACCCGC
Organism: Amycolatopsis sp. NPDC051716; assembly: GCF_040681595.1. NCBI lineage: Bacteria > Bacillati > Actinomycetota > Actinomycetes > Pseudonocardiales > Pseudonocardiaceae > Amycolatopsis > Amycolatopsis sp. NPDC051716. The sequence goes on from NZ_JBFAZA010000054.1 coordinate 27,987, forward strand.
GACGGCCGGCCCAAGATCGTCACCGAGTGCACGCTCCCGCTGACCGGCCGCCGCTGCATCAGCCGCATCATCACCGACCTCGGCGTCCTCGACGTCACGCCCGACGGACTCCGGCTGGTCGAAACGGCTCCCGGCGTCAGCCTGTCCGCGGTCCGGGACGCCACCGGCGCCCCGGTCGCCGTGCCCACCGGCACGCTCACCGGCGGCGACCGCTCCACGACCGGACGGGACAATCCGTGACCATCCGGCTGAAGTGGCCCCATCCGGCAGCCTCGGCCGGATGCTCAGTCGCTGAGCAGCAGCTGGTCGGCCATGAGGTGCCCCCACGCGCCGGTCGCCTGGTCGACGACCTGCACCCGGGCGCTCTGCCCCTGCAGGGCGCCGACGTCCCAGTCGATCGGTTTGAGCACACCGGTGTCGTCTCCGGTGGCCGTGCGCACGACCTGGCCGTTGACGATCAGGTCGATCGACGTCTGACCGGGCGATCCGGCCGGGTGGTGGCCGCCGGCGAGGAGGAAGTGCAGGTGAGCGCGGTCGAGGGTGAACGCCGGTGAGGTGATCGTGCCGGTGGCCGGGTCGCCGCCGCCGACGAAGGTGTCCAGGACCGCGTTGCCGACCATGCCGGGCAGGTACTCGGACGACGGGCCGGTGCCGGTGAAGCTGCCGGCCGTGGTCCAGCCGGGGTCGTAGGAGCCGCCTTCGAACCCGGAGACCACGTGTGCCGGGCGCTGGGACAGGTCGGGGAATTCGGTGATGGTCGTGTTCGCGAAGGTGGCGCTGCCGCCGGTGGCGTAGAGGTTTACGCCGGTGTCGGCGGGGTCGGCGAACACTTCGCTGGAGTGCACGTACCGGCCGTCGTCGACGAACACCTCGATGGTGGTCCGGTCGACCAGGATCCGCAGGTGCGCGCTGGTCTTCGCCGGGTTCCAGGGTGCGTGGCTCTCCCCGCGCGTCCCGGTGGTGTCGGGTTGGCCGGTCTGGCGCCGGTTGAGGTAGCTGTAGTCGTGGTAGATCCCGGCGTCCGCGTGCCGGGTCCCGTCGGCCGACGCCCGCAGCTGCAGCCCGATGTTCTCCAGCTCGGTCCAGCTGACGTCGGTGTCGAGCTGGTAGGCCGTTCCGTGGTAGGCCAGCGGCACCAGGCCGTCGTCGACCTGGATGGTGCCGAGGTTCGTCACCGAGCTCGCGTGGGAGGCCAGCGCCGGTGCCGGCTGCGAGGCGAGGGCGTAGCCGTCCGCGTAGTGCTTCAGCGTGATCTGCCGGACGATCGAGTCGGTGCCGTTGAAGCCGTCGGCGTCCCGGGTCGGCGTGGTGTCCGCGTAGGCCCAGTTGTTCATCCAGGCCATGCCGAACCGCCGGTCCGCCGGCGCCGCGGGATCTTCCCAGGTGACGCCGGCGTACCAGTCGAAGCCGTGGTCGAGCCACTGCGGGGTGGCGGCGTCGGCGGTGAACCCGGTGCCGTCGAAGGCCCCGGTCCAGTAGGCGTAGGTGCCCGGGATCCCGCCGGCGCTGACGCCCAGCACCCAGTGCGTGGTGCCGTCGTCGGCGCGGATCGGGTACAGGTCCGGGCATTCGAGGGTGCCGTAGGTGCTGACGAAGTCCGACCGCCACGTCCAGGTCTTCAGGTCCGGTGAGGTGAAGAACCCGATCCGGTCGCCTTCGGTGATCGCCGCGACCCACCGGCCGCGGGCGGCGTCCCAGCTCACCTTGGGGTCCCGGAAGTCGCGGCGGCCGCCGTTCGGGATCACCGGGGTGTCGCCGTACGGCCGGAACGTCCGGCCGCCGTCGATCGAGTACCACAGGAACTGCGCCTGCGGCCCGGACGCGTTGACCGGGTGATCCATCTGCGTCACCAGCTGGACCACCGCGCCGGCGCCGAAGCCGGCCGTGTTCGCGGTGTCGACGACCGTGGAACCCGACCACAGGTCGTAGTTCGCGTTGGTCTTCTTCGGTGCGGCGATGCCTTGGTCGGCGAAGGCCACGCCGTCGGTGGTGGTCGCCAGCCGCCAGGCGGTGCCGACTTCGGCCGGGTAGTCGGCGTTGTAGAGGTAGTAGTAGTTGAACTTGCCGTTGACGTACACCGGCCGCTGGGGGTCGTTCTTCCAGTGGTCGGGCACCGTGAAGTGGTACTGCGCGCGGTAAGTGGGCGCTGCCGGAGCAGCGGCTGCGCCGGCCACGCCCACCACCGCCGTCGCCGCCACGAGGGCGGCGGCGGACAGCAGGCGGATGCGGCTCGTCGTTGAGCGCATGGGGACCTCCGGGAAGTCAGGAATCGAGAACGCTGAGACGTTTGCCGTCCCACGCCACCGGCATGGGATCGCTGATGGCGCCGATGAAGCCGTGTTCGCCGCGGTGGTGGAACGCGAGCAGCACCCAGCGGCCGTCGGACCGGCGGCGGACGAGACGGCCGCTGTAGAAGCGGTCGTCGGTGACGGGTTCGGCGGCCGCGATGTCGAACGGCCCGAGCGGTCCACCGGCGGGCGCGGCCCAGATCCCGCCGGTCGTGCCGGTCGCCCGGCGGTCGGGCGAGGCGTGCTCGGCCAAGCACGAAAAGAGCAGGACCGGCCGGCCGTCCACGACCTCGGCCTGCAGGACCTCCAGCTGCCCGAACCCCCGTGACCCGGGGCCGGTCAGCGGGGGCCGCAGGTCCCAGTGCCGCAGGTCCGCGGAGACGGCGTGGCCGACGACGCCGCGTTCGAACGGCTCGCCGGTGGCGGCGCGGGCGGTGATGAGCATGTGCCAGCCGTCGCCGCCGGGGTCGGCGAACACCCACGGGTCGCGGAACGCCTCGTCGTGCCAGGCGGCGTCCAGGGTCTCGTACCAGCGGGGGTCGGCGGCCAGGACCGGGTTCCCGGAAGACCGTCGCCACGTCACGAGATCCGGCGAGGTGGCGTAGCCGATCCGCTGGACGTTCTTGCCGGCGGGAGCGCGGGTCGCCCCGGTGTAGAACAGGAACCACGTGCCGTCCGGGTGCCGCACCACCGAACCGGTCCACGTCGCCAGGTCGTCGAACGCCGGGGCGTCCGCGCGGACCAGCGCGTCCTCGATCCGGGTCCAGTGCACCAGGTCGGCCGAGACGGCGTGGCCGATCGAGGCGCGGTAGTGGCGGGCTTCGGGATCGTGCAGGGCGCGGGAGGCGTAGAGGAAGAACAGGTGGTGGCGGTCGCCGTCGTCGGCGAACCAGAAGTCCCAGACCCAGGAGTCGGGCAGCGAAAACATGCGAGCCTTTCGAGAAGGGGGCGAGGGTCATTCCTTGACGCCGCTGGCCGCGACGCTGCTGACGAACGCACGCTGGAAGGCGAGGAAGACCACGAGCACCGGGAGCGTGATCATCGACGTGTAGGCCATGACCTCGCCCCAGGCGGTGTTGTCCTGGAAGAAGTACTGCATGCCGACCATGACCGGCCGCAGCTTTTCGTCCTGGACGACCATGCTGGGCCACAGGTACTGGTTCCAGGCCGGCAGGAACGTCAGGATGGCGACGGTGGCGAACGCCGGCCCCGACAGCGGCACGGCGATCTTGCGGTAGATGGTGAACCAGCCCGCGCCGTCGATCCGGGCCGCCTCGTCGAGGGCGGTGGGGATGGTCGAGAAGTACTGGGTGAACAGGAAGATCGAGAAGCCGTTGGCGATGAACGGGATGATCTGCACCTGGTAGGTGTCCAGCCACCCGAAGTCGTACACGATCTGTCCATTTTGGAACAGCAGGGTCGGCAGCCGCGAAACCCAGTAGACCATCGGCACCGCGATCGTCTCGAACGGCACGATCAGCGTGGCGATGATGACGCTGAGCACCACCCCGCGGCCGGTCCAGCGCAGCCGGGAGATCGCGAACCCGGCCATCGAGTTCACCACCAGCCCCGCCCCCACGATCACCACCGTGACCAGGACCGAGTTGAGCAGGAACCGCCCGACCGGCACCCGGTCGAACACCGCGGAATAGTTGTCGAAGCCGATGTCACCCAGCGGCAGGAACGCCCGCCACCCGCCGACGTCGGACAGGATCTGGCCGTCGGGTTTCAGGCTGGAGACGACCATGAACACGAGCGGGAACAGGAAGAAGACGGCGAGTCCGACGAGGACCAGGTAGGTCCAGACGCGCCGGCGGCGGCGCAGCGCGCGCTCGTTGTCGCGTCCCTTGTGGATGGTCATGGGTCAGTCCTTGTCCCGGGTCAGGAAGCGCTGGACCAGCGCGACGATGAGCACCAGCACGAAGAACACCAGCGACAGGGCCGAGCCGTAGCCGATCTGCTGCTGGTGGTAGCCCATCCGGACCGCGTGGTAGACCAGCGTCGAGGTGGCGTCCACCGGGCCGCCCTGGGTCATCACGTCGATCTGCACGAACAGCCCGAGCGCGGCGATGGTGATCGTGATCAGCACGAACACCCGGGTCGGGCGCAGGCACGGCCAGGTCACGTTGCGGAACTGCTGCCAGGTGCCCGCGCCGTCGATCCGCGCGGCCTCGTACAGCTCCTGCGGGATGGTCTGCAGGCCGGACAGCCAGATCAGCATGTGGAAGCCGACCGCCTGCCAGATGGACAGCACGATGATCGCGGTCAGCGCGGTGCTGGGATTGTTCAGCCACGCGGTGCCCTGCCAGGCGCCGAAGGTGATGGAGTCGATGAAGGAGTTGATCAGCCCGTCGGGCTGGTACATGAACTTCCACAGGATCGACACCACGACGATCGAGGTCACCACCGGGATGAAGAAGATGACCCGGAACGCCACCGCGCCGCGGATCTTCCGGTTCACCAGGATGGCCAGCAACAGCCCGAACCCGGCCTGCACCGGCACGACCACCGCGGCGAAGCAGAACGTGTTCACCAGCGAGCGGAGGAACGTCGGATCGGCGGTGAAGGCCCGGACGAAGTTGTCGAGGCCGGTGAAAGTGGTCGGTTCGGGCGAGACGAGCCGGGCGTTGGTGAACGACAGGACGAACCCGAGCAGCACCGGGACGATCAGGAACGCCAGCAGCAACACCACCGCCGGGGCGGCCATGGCCCAGCCGGCCCGGCGCGCGGAGCGTCGTTCGTGGTGGATTTTCCTTCGGGACACGGGTTTCGGGGTCGCGCTCGCGGCGCGGGTGTCCGGCGAGATGGTCGCCGTCATGGAGGTGCCTTCCCTCTCGGCCCGCCCGGCGCCGGCGCCGGGCGGGGGCGACGAGCTAGAAGCCGTAGCCGTTCTGGGACTTGATGTCGGTGTCGATCGCCTGCACGGCCGTGTCGAGCGCCGGCTTGACTTCGGCACCGCTCATGATGTCCTTGGCCGCCTTTTCGAAGGTCGAGGAGATCACCGGGTAGCCGGGGGTGGCCGGCCGGGCGAGGGCGAACTTCTGCGACAGCACGGCGAACGGGTGCAATGGCGCGGTGTCGCCGAAGTACTTCGACGCCGCCGCGGCCGCCGTGGTGCTCGGGATGACCACCTGGCTGTCGGCGAAGGCGGTGAGGTACTTGTCCTGGAAGCTGAACTTCAGGTACGCGCGGGCGCCGTCGGTGTTCTTGCAGCCCGCGGAAATGCCCCACTGCCAGGAACCGCCGCCGATCTTCGGGCCCTTGCCGAAGTCGACCGGCGGCAGGATCAGCAGGTCGTTGCCGACAGCGTCGAGCGCGTCTTTGGCGTTCCACACGCCGGTGTAGCTGAGGGCGACCTTGTCGTCGACGAAACGCTGGTTGCCGACCGGGCCGGTGTTGTCCGCCCAGCCGTTCTTGAACGCCTGCTGGAACCAGGTGAAGAACTTGACCGCCTCAGGGGAGTTCAGCACGCCGTCGGCGGATTTCATGGTGGCGCGGTCGATCAGGTCGCCACCGGTGCTCTGCAGCATCGGCGAATACGCGTACGACCACCACTCGCCCTTGTCGGCGGCGCCCAGGTCCAGTGGCGTGGCGTAGCCGCCGGCCTTCAGCTTGGCGACGGCGGCGTCGAACTCGTCGAGCGTCCACGGCTTCTCGGCGCTCGGGATCCGGATGGCGTTCTTGTCCAGCACCGACTTCCGCGCGAAGATCGACAACGCGGCGTCCCAGTAGCCCGCCGAATAGACGGTGTCCTTGTACCGGCCGACGGTCGTGGGCAGCAGCGTCTTGATCAGGTCGTCCGGCAGCCCCAGCGGCTGCAGGTAGCCGGCCCACGCCCAGTTCGGCATCACCGGGCCGTCCATGTCCAGCAGGCAGGGCAGCTTCCGCGACGCGGCGGCCGCGGTGATCGCGTCGTTGTAGGACCCCTGCGGGAAGTTCTGCTGGACGATCTTGTACTGGTTCTGGGACGCATTGAAGTCGGAAATGATCCGCTGGTAGACCGCCAGCTCGCCGGGGTTGCCCGCCGAGTGCGTCCACATGGTGATTTCACCGGGAGCGCCGGAAGGCTCCTGGCTCGCGCGGGCGCAGCCGCCCAGCGCGAGCACCGCGGACAGGCCTGCCGCTACCATGATGGGGAGGGATTTGCGTTTCACCGTGGAATCTCTTTCTCTGTTGCGGAGCGCGACCGGCCGTCGCCTCCGTGCCGGATGGCAGCGCCAACTGCCATGTGGAATGCAGTGAGAAGGGCGGTCCGCCGTCAGCCGCCGAACGCGGCCGGCGGCGGGCCCACCGAAGCCCGGCGGATGACCGGGCACGGCATCAGGTGCGGTTGCGCCGGATCCGCCTGCCGCAGCCCGAGCGCCACCTCCATCGCCCACCGGCCCATTTCGTAGTGCGGCAGCGCGATCGTCGTCAGCGGCGGATCGAGCTCGGCGGCGACCAGCTGCTGATCGTCGTAGCCGACGATCGACAGATCGCCGGGCACCGAAAGACCCCGGTGGTGCGCGGCCGCATAGGCGCCCATCGCCATGCGGTCGTTGAAGCAGAACATCGCGGTGGGGCGGTTTTCCGTCGGCAGATCCAGCAACCGCCCGGCGGCTTTCCGGCCACCACCGGCCACCGGTTCGGCGCGGGCGTGCAGCACGGGGTCCCGCTCGATCCCCGCCTCCGCCAGCACCTGCCGATACCCCTCGTACCGCAGCGGCGACGCGACGAGCTCGAACCGCTCCTCCGCGTCCAGGAAGGCGATCCGGCGGTGCCCGGCGGCCACCAGCTCCCGCACCGCGGCCATCCCGCCCGCCCGTTCGTCCGGGACGACCGCGGCCCGGCCGCCCGCGGCCGGGGCACAGTCGAGCAGGACGGCGTCCCCGGGCAGGCCGTCCGGCACCTCGACCACGCGGTGCCACATGCTCGCGTAGATCATGGCGTCGACCTGCTGGCCGCTCAGCGCGTTGAACGCCTGCCGCTCGGCGTCGGCGTCCCCCTCGGTGTCGACCAGGACGACGAGGTTCCCTTGCGCACGGGCCACGTCGTTGGCCCCGGCCAGCATCCGCCCGGCGAACGGCGTGCTGGCGATCGTGTCCGAGATCAGGCCGACCATGCGGGTCCGCTGCGTCCGCAGGCTCCGCGCCACCGAGTTCAGCTCGTAGCCGACCTCCTCGGCCGCTTCGCGCACCCGCCGCTGGGTCTGCGGCGACACGCGTGCCGCGTCCCGCCCGCTGAGCACCATCGACACGGTCGCCGTGGACACCCCCGCACGGGCGGCCACGTCGGACATCCGGACCCGGGCCATCGCGGCACCCTCCTTCGCGGCTCCACACCGTTAATCGATTAACGGGAGGTTACGGGAGTATGCAACCCCGCCGTTCAGCCGTCAAGGGTCCGCCGGGCCGCGGCGGCAGCCGCCCGGCGGTCCTCGGCCGCACCGGAGATCCGGACGACCGTGGCTGTTTCGGGCGAGACGCCGCACCAGGCTTGATGCGCGTGGCGGACCGGACCTAGTCTTCAGCGTCGATGCCTGCCGAGGAGGACCCATGCGAGGCGCCAACCGAAGCCGTGGCCACTTGCTGGTCGTCTCCTGCGCCCTGTCCGCCGGTCTGCTGGCCGCGACGAGCCCCGCGGCCGCCGCGGCACCGGCTCCGGCGCCGCGGTACTCCCCCGGTGCGCCCGGCGCCGGCGATCCGTACTTCCCGGACATGGGCAACGGCGGCTACGACGTCGGCCACTACGACATCCGGCTGGCGTTCGACCCCGGCACCGGAGCGATCGACGCGACCACGACGATCCTCGCCACGGCCACCCAGGACCTCTCCCGCTTCGACCTGGACTTCCAGGGACCGCTGACGATCAGCAGGCTCTCGGTGAACGGCCGGAACGCCGCCTTCACCCGCAGCGGCGCCCAGGAACTGGTGATCACCCCGCCGTCCGGGCTGCGGAAGGGCAGCCCGTTCGTCGTGTCGGTGACCTACGCCGGCGTCCCGCAGAAGATCGACGACCCCGCGCTGGGCCTCTCCGGCTGGGTCGCCACCAAGGACGGCGCGGTCGCGCTCAACCAGCCGATCGGCGCGGCGACCTACTACCCGGTGAACGACACCACGAACGACAAGGCGACCTACACCCAGACCATCACCGTGCCGACCGGGCTCACCGTGCTGGCCAACGGCGAACCCGGGCCCACCACCACCCGCGATCACCGGACCACCTTCCGCTGGTCCATGAACCGGCCGATGGCCAGCGAGCTGAGCATGCTCGCGATCGGCGACTACGACGTCACCCGCGGCGTGGCGGCCGGCGGCCTGCCGGACATCACCGCGATCGGCAAGTCGATCGACACCAAACCCGGGCAGGGCAAGGTGTTCAACCAGACCACGGCGCAGATCATCCAGTGGGAATCCTCGGTGTACGGGCCGTACCCGTTCGACTCGACCGGCGGCATCATCGCCGACGTCGGCGTCGACTACGCCCTCGAAACCCAGAGCCGCCCGGTCTACGACCAGAGCACCAGCGACGTCGACGGCGACCTGCTCGCCCACGAACTCGGCCACCAGTGGTTCGGCGACAGCCTCACTCCGGTGCACTGGTCCGACATCTGGCTCAACGAAGGCTTCGCGACCTACTCGGAATGGCTCTACCAGGAGAAGTTCAACGGCGTCCCGGTGCAGCAGACCTTCGCGAAGGCCTACGCCGACGAGAAGGACTGGACCGGCGAAGTCGCCGACCCCGGACGGGACAACATCTTCAACGACCTGGTCTACAACCGCGGCGCGATGACCCTGCAGGCCTTGCGCACGAAGATCGGCGACCGCGCGTTCTTCGACGTGCTCACCCAGTGGCCGACGGCGCACCGGTACGAAAACGTCTCGACGCGGCAGTTCATCCAGTTCGTCGAGCGCCTGACCCACCGCGACCTCGGGTCGTTCTTCCGGACCTGGCTCTACCAGCCGGGCAAGCCGGCCCTCTGACCACGGCCGGGAACGCGATCGGGGCATCCGGGGGCTGAACGTCTCGTCGACTGTCCGTTATGGACGGTGTTGGACCACCTCGTCGCGGAAGGCCCCTACCGCGCACTCGGCCGCACTGCCCGCGTTCCCCGGAGCCACGACGACGCTGCCGGCGATCGTGAGCGCCGGCTCGAGCGGGATCGACCGGACCCGCGTCGAGCGGATTTCGGCGACCTGGTCGGCGGGCAGCACCGTCCAGCTCCGCGGCTCCGAGCCGACTTCGACGATCGTGTCCTGGAGCGTGCCCGTCGGGCGGCCCGCTCTCGGGGACAGACCCGCGTCGCTCAGTGCCGAGACGACGGCGTCGTGCAGCGGCGGGTCGTGCTTGCGGGCGGGGACGCGCAATGTGTCGCCGGCCAAGTCGGCGAGGCCGACGTCCGCGCGGTCGGCGGCCGGGTGGTGCCGGGACACCACCGCGTACAAGCGTTCGTTCCAGGCCGGCAGCACCGTGAGGCCGGGCACGGCTCGGACGCCGCGAGTCAGCGCCAGGTCGAGTTCACCCTGCCGGAGCGCGTTGAGCCGGGCTTCGACCGGCAGGTCGACCAGCACCACGTCGAACTCCGGCGCCCGCGCGCGGAGTGCGTCGATACCGCGTTCGAGGCGGGCGGTCATGCCCGCGGCGGTGCCGATGCGCACCGTCGTCATGACCTGCTGCGCCGCGATCTGCACCTGACCGGCCGCGGCGAGCGTGCTGCGCGCCGCGTCGAGCACCCGCCTCCCGGCCGCGGTGAGCCGGACCCGCCGGGGTGACCGGTCGAGCAGCCGGACGCCGAGTTCCCGCTCCAGCCGGGCGATCTGCTGGCTGACGGCGGGCTGGGCGATGTGCAGCCGCTCGGCGGCCCGGCCGAAGTGCAGTTCGTCGGCGACGGTGACGAAGTACCGCAGCGCCCGCAACTCCATGATGCCCACCTCCGACGATAAGGCGAGCTTATCGCAGCCCGTGCGGGTTGCCCCTGGTTCGCGTCGCCGGCCGGTGCTGAAGTCGTGCTCATGACAATCGAACTGGGCCGGCTCGGCGCTTACCTGACCGCGGCCGAGGCGACCGCGGCGCAGGCCGTCGCGCTGGAAGAAGCCGGCTACGGCGCGGTCTGGCTGGCCGCGTCGCCGGCCGCCGATCTCCTCGCGGCGGAGCGGCTGCTCGACGCCACCAGCCGGATCGTGGTGGGCACCAGCGTGCTGAACGTGTGGCAGGCCGACGCGGACGAGGTCGCGACCTCCTACCACCGGATCGCGCGGAAACACGCCGATCGGCTCCTCCTCGGCATCGGCGCCGGCCACCGGGAGATCAACGCCGGGTACGCCTCGCCGGTGGCGAAGGTCGCGAGCTACCTGGACACCCTGCACGCGGCCGGTGTCCCCGCCGGCCGCGTGCTGCTGGCCGCGCTCGGGCCCCGGATGCTCCGGCTGGCGGCCGACCGCGCCGCGGGCACGCTCACGCTCCAGGTGACGCCCGAGCACACCCGGCGGGCGCGGGAGGTCCTCGGCCCGGACAGGCTGGTGATCCCCGGCCACGGCGTGCTGCTGGACAACGACGTCGAACGGGCTCGCGAGACCGGCCGGGCCGCCGTGCGCCCCATGCTGGGGATCGCCAACTACGCCGGCAACCTCCGGCGGATCGGCTACACCGGCGAGGACCTCACCGAGCCCTTCAGTGACCGGTTGATCGACGCGCTCGTCCTGCACGGCGACGAGGAGGCCATCGTGGCCGGCATCCGCGCGGAGCTGGCGGCGGGAGCGGACCACGTCGGCCTGCACGCGGCGGGCGAAGACCCGATCGGCGTCCTGCGCTCGATCGGGAAACGGGCGGCCGGTGCCGTCATCGACCGGTCCTGAACCCGCCCGGTGCCACCCCGAACCGGCGCTTGAACGCGTGCGAGAACGCGAACGGTGAGGCGTAACCGACCTTGGCGGCGATCGACGGCAACGGCAGATCCGTGTCCTGGAGCAGGCGCGCCGCCGTCGTGAGCCGCCACCACGTCAGGTACGCCATGGGCGGCTGTCCCGTCAGCGCCGTGAACCGGCGGGCCAGGGTCGCCCGGGAAAGGCCGACCCGGGCGGCCAGGTCCTCGATCCGCCACGGCGCTTCGGGGTGCTCGTGCAGCGCTTCCAGCGCGGCGCCGATTTCGGGGTCCCGCAGCGCCTGCGGCCACCCCGTGCCCGGGTGGTCGTCCAGCCAAGCGCGGATCAGGTAGACCAGCAGCAGGTCGAGCAGGCCGGTGAGGACGGTGGCCGAGCCCGGCCGCCGGTCGCTCACCTCGCCGCCGAGCAGGTCGATGGCCGCGCGCAGGTCGAGGTGCCGCCCGACTTCGGCGGGCAGGTGCACGACCTCCGGCAGGCTCGCGAGCAAGGGGTGGCGCCGCGCGTGGGACAGCCGGTACTTGCCGCACAGGAACTCGGTGCGGCCCGCCGGCTCGGCCACGGCCGCTTCGAACGGCACCGCGCCGGTCGCGTCCGGCGTCGAGGACAGGGTGTGCGCACCGCCGTGCGGGACCAGGACGACGTCGCCGGGGCCGAGCGCCACCGGCTTCCCGCCGTCCGGGAGCAGCCAGCCGCTGCCGCGCAGCAGCACGTGGAAGCCCGCGCCCTCGTACGGCGCGAAGCGGTAGCACCACTCCGAACCGGCCCGGAGGCGGTTCGACACGGGCTGCCCGACCCGCACCGCGGCGATCGCGGCACTCAGCACGTCCACCCGGTCATCGTAGCTCTGAGACGGTCAAGCATCATGATGAGCGATTGAAGCATCGAAACGCTCACCCGCGTGTCCTAGCGTGGAATCATGCACATCGGCGAAGTCGAAGTCCTGCGCGTCATCGAATGGCAAGGCGAGATCGCCCCGGTGCGGTCCGTCATCCCCGGCAGCCCGCCCCGGCTGTGGACGGACAACGCCGCCTGGCTCGCGCCCGACCACTGGAACCCGGAGACCGGCGGCTACCGCGGCGCCGTGCAGACCTGGGTGCTCCGCAGCGAAGGCCGGGTGATCCTGGTCGACACCGGCGTCGGCAACGACCGGCACCGGCCGCAGATCCCGCTCTTCGACCACCTGGCGACGCCCTTCCTCGACCGGCTGGCGGCGGCCGGCGTCCGGCCGGAGGACGTCGACATCGTCGTCAACACGCACATCCACTACGACCACGTCGGCTGGAACACCGAACTCCGCAACGGCGAATGGGTGCCGGCGTTCCCCCGCGCCACCTACCTGATCCCCCGCGCCGACCAGGTGTACTTCGACCCGGACAACGCCCATCGCCGCCCCGCTCCCCGCACCGGCCACGAGCAGCTGCGCCGCGAAGGCAGCCTGCTGGTCTACGCCGACAGCGTCGCTCCCGTGCTGGGCCGGGCCGTGCTGTGGGAAGGCAGCCACCGCATCGACCGGAACCTGACCCTGGAAGCCGCACCCGGCCACACCCCGGGCTCATCGGTCCTGCGCGTGTCGTCGGGCGGCGATCGGGCGGTGTTCGTCGGGGACCTGCTGCACAGCCCGGTCCAGATCCTGGCGCCGGAACACAGCAGCTGCTTCTGCGAAGACCCGCACCAGGCCGCCACCACCCGGCACGCAATCCTCGAACGCGCCGCAGACTCCGGCGAACTTGTCGTCCCGGCCCACTTCGGCGGCCCGGGCGCAGCCGAAGTCCGCCGCGACGGCAGCCGGTTCGCGATCCGCCGCTGGAGTGCCGCCGCGTAGGCCTGCCCACTTCGGCGAGCATCACCCGCTTCGACGGCCGCCGGTCACGCGGGTGACGACACCGCCTCCGAGTCTTCCGGCACCGGGGCCGGGCTCTCCTCTTCCGCCTCGGTGCCGAACCGGTCGCGCACCTCGTCGACCACGACGGCGATCTGGCCCAGCTGGGCCAGCACCGCCCGGTAGGTCGCCCGGATGGCCGCGGCTTCCTCTTCCGCGCGGGAGAGGATCAGTTGCGCTTCCCGCTGGGCGGCGCGCTCGGTCTCCACACTGGCGGCCTCCGCCTCGGCGACCGCCTTCTCCGCGGCCGCCCGCAGTTCGTCGCCCTCCTTGCGGGCCTGTTCCTTGATCTCCGCGGCCTCGGCCTTCGCGACCTGGAGGATCTTCTCGATCCGCCGGCCCAGGCCGGCCGGGTCGTCCGGTTCCGGGGCGCGGGGCGCGGGCACCTGAGCCTTGGCCAGCCGGCGCTCCGCGAGCCGCCGCGCTTTCTCGTGGCGGTCCACGCGCTTCTCCGCGACCCGCACGTACTCGTCCACCTGCCGGCGGTCGTAGCCGCGCAGGACGATCGGGAAGCGGACGTCGGACTCGGGCAGCGTCTCGGGTTCGGAAACCGTCTTCTCCATTCCCTCAGTTTCGGCAAGATCGCGACGGCCAGCAATTCGAAATCCGGCGGAGAATCAGCCGAAAGTGACGTTTAACGGCCTCGACGGCGGACGGTGCGTTCGAGGATTCCCAGCGTGGCCTTGAGGGCGGACTCGGGCACGATCGGGAAGACGTTGCGCCGCTTCCACCCTTCGTCGATCTGTGACCAGTCGTAGTAGGACGTGACCAGGGTGCCGCCCTCGGCCGGTTCGAGGCGGTAGCCGTAGATGTGCCGGACGTGGGGCCCGCGCCCGGCTTCCACGGTCCACGCGATTTCCTCGTCCGGGACGAGCGTGGTGATGACCACCTCGACCTGGTATTTGCCCAGGGGGAAGTCTCCCAGGGCTTCGCGGTCCATGTGCACCCGGAACCGGTCACCGGACCGCGCCACGCGGTCTCCTTCGGCGTCCATGAGCATTCCCGACGCGTCGATGTCGACGTGCCCCTTCGGATCGGTCAGCACCGCGAAAACGGCGCCGGCCGGGGCGGGAATCAGCCGGGAAGCCTCGAGGCGTTCGGCCGCCGGCGTTTCCGCCGTCGCGACGAGGACCGCGCGGCCGAGCGTGTGCGACGCCATGGTGAAGCCGAGGTAGGCCGGAGTGGCGTCGGCGGGGACGCCGATGGTCTCGACGTCGAGGGCGTGCACCACGACGAAGTAGCGGTGCGGGCCGTGGCCGGCCGGCGGCGCGGCGCCGAGGAACCGGGCCGTGCGGGCGTCGTTGGGCAGCTGGAACGCCCCCGGCGGCAGGCCGGATCCGGTGTCGTCGCCGGCGCCCTCGGGAAGTTCGGTGACGGTGGCGGGGATGTCGGCGACCGCCCAGTGCCAGAACCCGGACCCGGTGGGAGCGTCGGGGTCGTAGACGGTGACGGCGAAGCTCTTGGTGCCGAGCGGGGCGCCGCTCCACGACAGCTGCGGGGACGTGTCCTGCCCGGACAGCTGCCCGGGCGGCAGGACATCGCCGTCGGTGATGGTGGTGCTGGTGACGGTGAAGGACGCCGCCTCGGGCAGGCGGGCGAAGGGATCGTTGACGCTCAAAGCGTTCCTCTCGGATCGTGCCGCGGGGCGGAGGGCCGCCGCCAGATCGACGATAGCGATAATAATCGATTATTGCCACGATCGTCTATGCTAAAGCGGTGACTCGGACCACTCCCCCAGCCGACCCGGCGTCGCCGCGGATGCTCTCCGAACGCGTCTACGCCCACATCCGGGCCGCGATCATGCGCGGCGACCACGCCCCCGGTGCGCCGCTCAAACCCCAGGACCTCGCCCAGGAGCAGGGCGTCAGCCTGGCGGTGGTGCGGGAGGCGCTCGTGCGCGTGGTCGGCGACGGGCTCGCCGACCGGCTGCCCAACCGTGGCTTCGCCGTCCCGGCCCTCTCCCACCGCCGCGGGCAGGAGATCGCCGAAGCCCGCCGGACCATCGAACCGATGGTGCTGCGCCTGTCCGTCGAACGCGGCGACGTCGGCTGGGAGGCCGACGTGCGGGCCGCCCACCACCGGCTGGCCCGCACCCCGGCGTTCGTCCCCGAGGAGGGCGAGTACTACAGCGAGGCGTGGTCGGAAGCCCACCGCGTCTTCCACCGCACGCTGCTGGCGGGCTGCGGAAACCCGGTCCTGCTGGAGACGTTCGACCGGCTGTGGGCCGCGAGCGAACTGGCGCGCCGCTGGTCGGCGCACCACGGCCCCGGCCGGGAGCACCTCGCCGAGCACCGCCGGCTCGAGGAGGCGGCGCTGGCCCGCGACGCGGACGCCGCGGCCGAGGAGCTGACCCGGCACCTCACCCTCACCGCGGACGCGCTCACGCAGGCGGAGGCACCACGTACGGGGCAGCGTCCCAAGACTGGTCGGTGAAGAAGCGGAGGGTCAGGTCGGCGACGTCGGCCGCGCGTTCCAGGACGACCCAGTGGTCGGAGTCCTTGATGGCGGCGAAGCGGCTGCCCCGGATGGTGGCCGCGAAATCGCGTTGCCGGTCCGGGACGGTGATGGAGTCGTGCTCCCCGGTGAACACCAGGGCCGGCACCCCGGACAGGCCGCCATCGAAGGATGGGCTGCTGATCAGTGACCGCTGCAGGTACGCCAGCACGTCGGGCACCTGGACGGCGACGTGCTGCATCGAGCGCTTGACGTAGCGGTACACCAGGGACCGGCGGGGGATGTGGCGATCCTCGTCGAGGCACAGCTGCATCCCCGCGGCCACCGCGGCGAAGTTCTCGGTGTCGCCCCGCTCCAGGTGACCGGCCGCCAGCCGCAACGACTCCCGCTGGGCGTCGCTGGTGTGCGAAACCACGCCGCCGAGCATCAGCCGTGCGATGCGGCCTGGGTTGCGCTGGGCGCAGCCGAAGGCCAGTTCCGCGCCGTAGGAGTAGCCGAACAGGTTGACCTTCGGCGCGCCGAGGTCGTCGAGGATCCGGTCGACCGCGGCGCCCGCGAACTCCGTCCCGGCCCCGGGCGGCAGGGAATCGGACTCACCCACACCGGGCAGGTCCGCCGTCACGAAATCCGCCACCGGGGCGATCCGGTCCTCCACGTGCGGCCAGCCCCGGCTGCCCTGGAACCCGCCCCCGAGCACGATCACCGGTTCCGTCCGGGGGCCGGAATGCCGGAGGAGCCGGTAGCTGAACCGGGTTCCGCCGAGCGTCAGCGGGCGGACCACTTCCTCGCGCATGATCTCCTTCTGCTCCGCGACCGGGCTCAGCAGCTCTTCGTGAGGACGAGGGCGGCGTTGTGACCACCGAAGCCCATCGACGTCTTGACCGCGCACTCGAACGCGGCGGGCCGGGCTTCCTTCGCGACGACGTCGACCGGGATCCGGATGTCCCGCGTCCGGAAGTTGCCCGTGGGCGGCACCAGCTGCCGCTCGAGGGCCAGCACGGTGAGCGCGGTTTCGATGCCGCCGGCCGCGCCGAGCGCGTGCCCGGTCATCGCCTTGGTCGAGGTCACCAGCGGCCGGTCGCCGAGCACCCGGTGCAGCACGGTGGCCTCGATCAGGTCGTTCATCACGGTGGACGTGCCGTGGGCGTTGACGTGGCCCACGTCGGCCGCCGCCACGCCCGCGTCGGCCAGTGCGGTCCGCAGCGCCCGCTCGATCCCCGCGCCTTCGGGATCCGGCGCCACGGCGGCGTACGCGTCGCTGGACGCGCCGTAACCCGCGATGCCCGCCCGGATCCGCGCGCCGCGCGCCGCGGCGTGCTCGGGCCGCTCCAGCACGACGAGACCGGCGCCCTCCCCCACCACGAACCCGTCGCGGTCGGCGTCGAACGGGCGGCACGCCGTCGCCGGATCGTCCCGGCGGGTGGACACCGCCCGCATCTGGCAGGCACTGGCGATCAGCAACCGGGAGCACACGGATTCGGCGCCGCCGGCGATGACGATGTCGCACGCGCCGCCGCGCAGCAGCTGCAGCGCGGTCCCGATCGCGACCGTGCCCGACGAACACGCGGTGGAGACGCTCAGGCTCGGTCCCCGGGCGCCGAGGTCCATGCACACGCTGCTGGCGGCGCTGTTCACCGTGGTCATCGGCGCGAGTTTCGGCGAGACCCGCCGGGCGCCCTTCTCCGCGAGGACGGCGCTTTGCCGGTCGTAGAACGGCAGGCCGCCGTGGGCGGAGCCGATGACGACCGCGACCCGGTCCGTTTCCCACACCGAGGTGTCGAGCCCGGCGTCGGCCACCGCCTCCCGGGCCGCGATCACGGCGAGCTGGGAAAACCGGTCCATCATCCGCAGGGCCGGCACGCCCAGCACGTTCTCGGTGTCGAGATCGTCGATGGTGTACAGGAAATCGCAGGACAGGCCCTGCAGTTCCGCCCGGTGGCGGACGCCGGTGGGGGCGCCGGACCGGGTCACCCCCTGCCAAGCGGCGCCGGCACCGACGCCCGCCGCGGTGACCAGGCCCAGCCCGGTGACCGCCGCAGCCGGACGCGGCGTCACCGGGCCGTCTTCTCGTCGACCACCGTCGCCAGCTGCCCCACGGTCTCCCGGGAGGTCAGCTCGACGTCTTCGAGGTCGATGTCCAGGCGTTCCTCGAGCAGGACGCGCAATTCCTCCAGGGCGAGAGAATCCATCCCCAGGTCGTGCAACGACGCTTCGATCCGCACGGCCTCCGGCTCGATGCCGAAGTTGCGGTGCAGAAGCGTGGTGATCTCTTCGGTGACGGTCACTCTGCTGTCGACTCCCATGTCCGTTTCCGCGCGACCGCCGATTCGCGGTGGCTCAAGGGCCCTGGCCCGTGCCGCCGTGGAGGTGCCCCGTGGCCAGGGCAGCGTTCTACGCCGCGCGGGAGCAGAAATTACTGCCGGGCCGGTCCGGCTTTCCACCTCCTGACACCATCGAGTGACCTCCGCAGGCCGCTGACCGCGCGTCATTGACTCGTTCGTGGCGGCCCGGACCGGAAGATCGGGAAAATACGCGAGGCCCGGCCGGTTCCTCGCGGACCGGCCGGGCCTCGGGAGTTCACACCAGGGACGCGGTCAGCCCGCCGTCGAGGACGTAGTGGCTGCCGGTGATCCAGCTCGCCCGGTCCGACGCCAGGAACGCCGTCACCTCCGCGATGTCCCGCGGGGTGCCGAGCCGGCCCTGCTTGGCCGCCACCAGATCACCGAACGGGACCTGCGTGGCCGCTTCGAAGTCCGGGACCAGCCGCTCGACCATGGCCGTGTCCGCGAAGCCCGGGCAGACCGCGTTGACCCGCACCCCCGCCGGCCGCATCTCGACCGCCGCGACCCGGGTCAGCTGGATGACCGCGGCCTTCGTCGCGCAATACGATCCGAGGAGGGGGCTGCCGCCGAGGCCCGCGATCGACGCGATGTTGACGATGTTCCCCTTCGACTCGACCAGGTGCGGGATCGCCGCCTTCATCGTCACGAACGTGCCGCGCACGTTGACCGCGAAGATCTTGTCGAAGCTCTCCGTCGGCTGCTGCAGCAGCGGGGACGACACCTCGATGCCCGCGTTGTTGACCAGGACGTCGAGGCCGCCGAGGAGGCCCACCGCCTCCTGGATCGCCGACTGGACCTGGGCTTCGTCGGTGACGTCGCAGTTGGCGACGCCCGCGGCGCCGATCTCCCCGGCCGCCTGTTTGGCCGCGTCGGCGTTCACGTCGCTGATCACCACCCGGGCGCCGCGTTCGGTGCACAGCGCCGCGGTCGCCTTGCCGATGCCGGCCCCGGAGCCGGTGACGAAGACGCGCTTTCCTTCGAGTTCGGACATGCTGGTCCCTTTCACATCGCGTCGATCTTGGGGAGGATCTCTTCCTTGAGCCGCTTCATGTCATCGAGCGTCTTCGCCACCGGGACGTCCTGGAAGGGCGGCCACAGGAACGGCATCGTCAGCCCGGCTTCCCGGTAGCGCTTGAGCTGGTCGGTGATCTGCGCCTGCGAACCCACGAGCAGGTTGGTGCCCTTGCCCAGCGGGCTCTGGTCCATGTCCTGGTCGGTGATGACGAACCAGATCATGCTGGCGATCTCGAGGTCGTCGACCGACCGCGGGGTGTCGAGGGCTTCGAGCTCGCGCTGGATCCCGGCGCGCCACCGCGCGATGTCCTCGGGCGAGTCCTGGATGCCGATCCAGCCGGACAGGCCGTACTTCGCGATCCGGCTCGCCGAGCGCTTCGCGTCCTTGAGCCCGCTGAAGAAGATCGGCGGGTGCGGCTTCTGCACCGGTTTCGCGCCGAACCCGCTGCGCTGGAAGTCGGCGAACTCGCCGTGGTACTCGAACAGGTCGTTGGTCCAGATGCCCTGCATGATCTCCAGGGTTTCCCGGACGTGCTTGTGCCGCTTCGGGAAGATGTGCGACGCGCTCGCGGCGGCGAACTCCTCGGGCATCCAGCCGGAGCCGACGGCCACGTTGAGCCGGCCGCCGGAAAGGTGGTCGATGGTGGCCAGCTCGGCGGCGAGGACACCGGGCGAACGGTAGGGCGTGTCGATGATGCTCATCCCGATCCGCACCTTCGACGTCTTCGCCGCGAGCCACGGGATGAGCGGCATGCCCTGCAGGAACTCGCCGCGCGAGCTCACCGGCAGGCCCTTCGGGAAGCCCTCGATCATGCCGAAGGCGTACTGCATCTCCTGGGTGTCCGACGTCTCCGGGACGATGATCCGGTCGAGCGTCCAGACGGAGTCGAAGTCGAGGTCCTCGGCGAGCGCGGTGAGGTCTTCGAGCTCCCGCACGGTCACCTTGTCCCGGAAGTTCGGCAGGTAGAGCGCGAGTTTCATGGTGTTCCCTTTCAACCGGCGGTGAGGGTGGTGCGGATCTCGGCCTTCAGCACCTTGCCGACGGTCGAGCGGGGCAGGTCCGGCCAGATCTCGATCTGTTTCGGGGCTTTCACGCTGCCGATGCGCTCCTTGACGAACGCGATCAGCTCGGCGGGCTCCAGCCGGGTCCCGGGCCGGAGCTGGACGACGGCGGTGACGCGCTCGCCCCACTTGTCGTCGGGCAGGCCGACCACGGCGCAGTCGCGGACCGCGTCGTGGGCCAGCACCGCCTGTTCGACCTCGGCGGAGTAGACGTTGAAGCCGCCGGTGATGACCATGTCCTTGGCGCGGTCGACGATGTGGAGGAAGCCTTCGCCGTCGAGGAACCCGATGTCGCCGGTGTGGTGCCAGCCGTGGGCCGAGGCCGCCGCGGTGGCTTCCGGATCGCGGTAGTAGCCGGCCATCACCAGCGAGCCGCGCACGCAGATCTCGCCGCGTTCGCCCTGCGGGACGGCCTTTCCGTCGCCGTCGAGGATCGCCACCGTGACCAGCGGCGACGGGCGGCCCGCCGACGTCAGGCGTCCGGTGTGGACACCGCCGTCGGGACGCCGGTGCTCGGCGGGTGACATCGTCGAGATCATCATCGGGGCCTCGGACTGGCCGAAGAGCTGGGCCATCGGGCCGATGCGGCCGAGGGCTTCGGCCAGCCGGGTCGCCGACATCGGCGCCGCGCCGTACCAGAAGCACCGCAGCGACGAAAGGTCCGTGGTGTCCAGGGCTTCGTGGCCGAGCACCAGGTAGATCAGCGTCGGCGGCAGGAACGTGTGGGTGACGCGGTGGCGCTCGATCAGCTCCAGGAACCGGCCGACGTCGGGCTTCGCCATGATCACGACCTCGCCGCCGCGGGCCAGCACCGGGAAGCACAGGACGCCGGCCGCGTGCGTCAGCGGCGCCAGGGCCAGGTAGACCGGGCGGCCCTCGAAGGGGTAGCTCATCAGCGTGATCGCCGACATCGCCTCGAGGTTGCGGTCGGTGAGCATGACGCCCTTGGGTCGCCCGGTCGTGCCGCCCGTCCCGACCAGGGCGACGACGTCGTCCGGTGGGGCGGCCACCGCGGCGGGGTCGTCTTTCGCCCGGTCGAGCCACTCCCCGAAGCCGGGCGCGAGGTCGTCGCCGTCGCCGAGGCGGACGAGCGTGGTCAGCTTCGGCAGCCGCGGCGCGATCCGGGCCACCAGGTCGTCGAAGGCCGGCTGGAAGATGAGCGTGCCGCAGTCGAACAGGTCGAGCAGCTCGGCGTTTTCCGCGGCCGCGTTGCGCGGGTTGACCGGGCACCAGACCGCGCCGGCACGGGCGATGCCGAAGACGCAGGTGAACGCGGTGGGGTCGTTGGCCGAGAGGATGCCGACCTTGTCCCCCGGCGCGACGCCCGAGCGCCGCAACGCGCGGGCGACGGCCTCGGCGAGCTCGACGACCTCCCCGTAAGACCGGGAGACCCCGTCGAGGGTCAAGCAGGGCGCCCCGGGGTCCAGGGAGGCGCCTTTCTCCAGGTAGAAGAACAGAGACATCGTCGTCCCTCCCGACTTCGCCGGCGGCTGGTGACGACCATGACCGCCGTTTGGACGAATGTCAAGATTTTCTTGGACGATTGGTCAGAAGACGGCCGGATGGTATCTTCGGGTCCGTGACCAGCGCACCCGCCGTGAGGCGCCGGACCCCAGCCGACAAGTTCGAGGACCGCCGCCGGGAACTGGCCGACGCGGCGCTCCTGGCGCTGGCCGACCTCGGCTACGCCCGCACCAGCCTGCGCACGATCGCGGAGCACACGAAGTTCTCCCACGGGCTGCTGCACTACTACTTCGCCGACAAGGTCGAGCTGATCACCTACTGCGTACGCCGCTACAAGGCGGCGTGCGTCCAACGCTACGAAGGCGGCGTCGGCGAAGCGGCCACCCCGGAGGAACTGGCGGCCGCGTGCGCCGACGGCCTCGCCACCGCGCTCGGCGAAGCGCCCCTGATGCACCGCATGTGGTACGACCTGCGCACCCAGTCCCTGTTCGAGACCGCGTTCCGCGACGACGTCGCCGAGATCGACGACAGCCTGCGGGACATGATCTGGCGCAACGTGAGCGCCTACGCCGACCTCGCGGGCACCCGGCCGACCTGTTCGCCGTCAGACGCCTACGCGTTGTTCGACGGGCTGTTCCAGCAGGCGCTGCTGCGGCACCTCACGGGCGAGGAAGCGGCCCTCGACGAGCTGCGGCGCGGCGTGCGCGAGCTGTTCCCCCGCCTGGCCGGCTGACCGCGACGGCCCTCAGCGTCCCGGACGCTCGACTGTGGACCTTCGCCGGCCGGGGCGAGCCAGAGGTCGTCGGGCGCGCAGGGGCCGCCCATCTACGTCGGTACCAGCCCGGATCGACCGCGTCGCTGCTCACTGTTCGTCACCACCTTGGCCGCGTCCCTCCGCCCGAGGCGGTTCACCCGGCCGGCGAGGTCCCGGGTCTGCTCCACATCGGACAGATCCGCGACGACGGCCTCGACACCCCGGTCCTGGAGCTCCCGCACGGCGTCGAGGCGTGGCGCGTCACATACGTGGACGACGACGTCCTGTCCGTCGCCGAGCAGGACCCGGGCCGCCGCCAGGCCGAAGCGGTCCTCGTTCGAGGTCCGCGGCCTCCGGGCGGTGGTTCTCGACAGTAGCGAAACAGGGCATCCCCGGCCTCCCACTGCGCCGGCCGAGCGGGTCCCGCCCCGCAACGGGACTCCGCACACCACGGAAGGTGACCGAACCGACGGGCGTCTTCGGCAGACGAGGCGCTCGGCCGTGCCGATGCACGCCCATCCGCAGGCCCATCGGACCGGACATATCCGTTGAGAGATAACGAAGTTCGTTCATCCGTCAGGTGACGGATGTCTGGATTGCGCCCACCACGAAACATTGTTGCACGGAGTATGACGCTCCGGCCTCGACGCCGAGGAGGAGCGATGTCGCGTGCTACCACCACCGTCTCCACTCTGGTCATCTTCGTTCTCGCACTGAACCTGCGGCCGGCCGTGACCAGCCTGGGCGCCGCGCTACCGGACATCTCCGTCGCCGGTGGCCTCGTCGCCGCGGTGCTCGTCGCCCTGCCCCTGTGGGCGATCGGCCTCGGCGGCTGGGCGACGCCGTGGCTGTGCAGCCGGGTGGGGACCCACCGGACCGTCACCGTGGCGCTCATCGGGCTGGTGCTGTCGCTGGCCGGACGGGTCCTCGGGGGCTCGGTGGAACTCCTGGTCGGGA
This sequence comes from Amycolatopsis sp. NPDC051716, assembly GCF_040681595.1. Lineage (NCBI taxonomy): Bacteria > Bacillati > Actinomycetota > Actinomycetes > Pseudonocardiales > Pseudonocardiaceae > Amycolatopsis > Amycolatopsis sp. NPDC051716. Next base: position 51,062 of record NZ_JBFAZA010000054.1, read on the forward strand.
CGGCGCTGGCGTGCCTGTCCATCGCCGTGCTCGGGACCATGCTGCCGTTGCTGGCCCAGGGGTCCGCCGCCTTCACCTTCGGGCTCGGGGTGGGCAGCACGGCCGGTGCGCTGGTCACGCCGACGGCGATCATGACGTCGTCGTGGCGGGTCGCCCTCGGCGTGTGGGCGACCACGGCGCTGCTGGCCCAGCAGGTGTGGCAGCGCACGCCCGGCGAGTTCGTGTCGCCGCGGACGGCCCCGGGGACGGTGCGGGCCTCGGCCCTGACCATCCACTTCGGACTCATTTCGACGGTGACGTTCCTGGTCATGGGCTGGCTACCCGGCATCCTGCGCAGCGCCGGCGTCCCTTCGACGACGGCCGGTGCGTGCCTTGCGTTGTCGATGGCCATGGGGTTGCCGATGATGTGGCTGGTGCCGGGCTGGACGCGCCGCTGGCGCAACCAGACCGCGCTCGTCGTCATCCTGGCCACGCCCAACGTGATCGGGGTGACCGGCCTGCTCCTCGCCCCCGCGGCCGCACCGTGGGTGTGGGCCGCGGCCACCGGTACGGGCATGGGGGCGCTCGCGTTCGTCCTGACGACCATCTCGTTGCGCAGCAAGAACAGCTCGGTGGCGTTGTCCGCCGTGGTCCAGGGCGTGGGGTACGTCATCGCCGGGTTCGGCGTGCTGCTCTGCGGCTGGCTGCACACGGGCACGGGCGGCTGGCGGATCCCGCTGATGCTGGTTCTGGCGGTCCTGCTCGGCCAGATGGTCAGCGGGCACATCGCGGTGTTCCGCCGGGCCCCCGCTCCGGCTCCGGCGCCCGCCTCGGCGACCACCCCGCCGTTCGCCGTGCATCCCCAGGACGACGCTCCGGAAGTCGCCGCTTGATCCGCCGTCGCCGGTGTCGCGAATGACTCATTCGGGACGCGTCCGGTCCGGTGCGCCCCGACCTGCTCGAGCCCGCCCGATCGCTGGTGGCGCGGCGAGTACCGGCACTGGCCGGCCGCGTCGCCAC
>NZ_JBFAZA010000055.1:0-51933 GCF_040681595.1 Amycolatopsis sp. NPDC051716
CGCAAAAACGGCCTGCATATCATTACCGCGCTGCGTGACGCCATCACCGGAAACCCTTGGCTGCCAACGAACACCGAAATGGCCTGAACAGTTACTCCCTGCGCGGGATGCGTGTTCATGTGACAGACCATAGCGCTGCACTGTGGCCGTACGCCAGTCGGCTCACGTCGGCGTCCGCCGAGGGCCACAAGTTCCTAGACCGCGCCCGAATTTGATGCCTTAACCGCCTGACTACCTATCACTGGCGGATGACGACCAACGCTAAGCTGCGACCACGCCCAAGTTATCCTCCGGCTCGTCGCCCGCGATGCCCGCCCTTCGCCTTCATACTCCCGCGAGGTCCGCTCGCAGTGCTTGAGCAACAAACTCCAAGATCCCGTAGAGTCACGAACTTCGCGCCCCTGTAGCCCAACTGGCAGAGGCAACGAATTCAAAACCCGCGTAGTGAGAGTTCGAATCTCTCCAGGGCACCACCTCTGACCTGCGAAATCAGCTCTCTGGGCTGGCTTGACTGGAACGTCGATCCAGTCTGGCATGTCCGGTTGTGTACGGCTGAAACCGGGTGGCGTGCGACCAATCGCGGTCTATTCGCGGTCTACTTTTTGGCGGATCGGACGCCCAGGACGGGACTGGCAGACGGCCGCAGGGGTGCCGGAGACGGTAGCGGGCGGCGGTGTCCTGGCCGGGGCGGAGGTGACTCTGGTCCGCTGGCGGCGCCGACGCCGGCGACCCGATGCCCGGCGTGGGCGGCGTCCCGCGCGCGGACCCAGGGAGCCGCGATGACGAGCGCGGCGCGTTCGACCGGCCGACATCGCGCTGCTGCTGGAGCGCCACGAGGGGACCGAGGACACGCCGTGGTCCTGCCCGGCGCCCAACTACAACCAACGGCTCGCCCTGATGCGGATGTGCCAGGTCAACGTGGCCTCCTGCAACGCCGTGCATGGTCGAGTCGCCCGACAGTAACGCCCGCGTGTCTACCCATCGACCAGTCGGGACAGGTCCAGTATAGGAATTTGAGCGAGGGCGGGAGTTGGTGTCCACTCCCGCCCTCAGATGAACAGGCGGCGCGTATGGCGCGAGGCGATCGCAAGCAAGTCGGCCGCGAAGTGGCGCGCGTGCAGCGGCACTGCATCGAGGCCGCTTCGACGCTACTACCGCTGCGGTCTCGGTGAGGATGCCAGAGGTCTCGCTCACCACCATTACTTTATTTTGCGGGACTATTCATCGGGGTCGGCAGATTGCCACCTCGCGTCCGACTTGAGCACGAGCTGTCACCGACGTTTTTGCGCTTGACCTGCACTGAGTGCACCATACGCACGCCGTCATTATCGAGCGCCTGCTCACTGTGCGGCGCACCCTTGAAACTATTATCGTCATACTGAGCGAGGCGACTGTCAGGAACTTCATAAACACGAATTGTGAACTGTTCTCCAAAGTCATCGTCGTCGCCGACATACACCGGCCACGCATACCAGTCGTAACCCGGGTCAGTAGCCGACACAGTCTGCCGAATTACCCAAATTCTCTCAGGATCCGCGAAAACACCGATTCGAAATCGGTATCCTGCCGCAGGCTTGCCCACACCTTCAATCCGAACACATTTACCGACGAGCGCATTTTCGGTCGGACTGGTGATATGACCACCGCGCTCGCCAGGCGTCGACATCGAAGAGGGCAGCGACGACTGGATCGACGATTGAAACCCCGCCGATCCGGTGGAACTCTCAGAAACTATGCCCAAACAGATCAAACCCAGACCGAGACCGAGCGCCGTCGTGCCAAGCCAGTAGATCCGCTTTTCCGTTGCGATCAGATACGCGAGTGAGACAAGTACGCCGACCACTCCCAACCCGATCAGAGCCTTGGGCTTGTCGCCCAGCGACGTTACACCGAGCACATAGAAGACAGCTGCCCCAGTATCGGCCAAGATCGCAATGACCGGAGGTAACGTGTGCAGAGACGACTTGATCTTGTTCGTCTTCTTGGACTCCAGTCCAAGATCGGTGTCTGGGTCGCGTGACGCAGCATCAGAGCTGGGCGATGGGGATTGAGTCATGATACTTGCAAGAGTAGAAGATACCAGGGTTCCTTCATTTACGGGTGAACTGCCAGGAGTTGATTAAAAAATGCGTCCAAGAAGCCAGTCCAGAATGAGTCGGCGTGTCGTCTTGCGCGAGCAGCGGGCCTTTCCAGAATCTCGGTATGCACGACGAGGTGCTGACCGACCAGCTGCGGGAGTCGCTCGAGCCGCTCTTCCCGGAGCACCCGCGGCATTCCGCTAACCGCAAGTGAGCCGACGACCGCGCCGACTGGAACCGCCTGCCCACCGCGTTGTTCGACGCCATCCGCGGGCGGCGGCTCGCGAATGGCACGAGACCAGCGTCTGGCAGCAGCCGCACGAACGCCTCCTCGCCCATAGCCAGCCCCAGGGAACCCCGGTGAAAGACTCCCCGTCACCGTTGTTGCCGATCAACAGGTGCCAACGTACTCGACTTACCTTCCGAGGCCGGAGTCCTGGGAGAAGGTTCTAGCCGATCGTGTGGTTTCGCAGCGAATGGGTCTCGCGGCGGATGGCTGTCCAAGCGCACGAACAAACCCCGTCCGCCAAGACATTCACGCTGCCGGCGCAGCGAGGTCGTGTGCACACGACCGGCGCCCGCGCCGCCATCCGCATGGCAACACGCCGTCGACACCGAACGGCGCCAAGTCCGCTGGCAGTTCACCACCGACGACGCATACGTCAAACTCCACCACCTATACCCCAAGAGTTGACAGCGACGATCTACAAGGTGAGCTTGGACGGCCTCGTCAGGGTCAACGGCCTTATACCCCATGGTGACGTCGATGTCGCGGTGGGTGTCAGACTCACCCGAAGCAGTTCGTCACCTTATTGGCTACGGCGAGGATGTGGATGAAGCCGTCAAGCGGGACGGTGCAGAGGTGGCGGCCAGACGGTCGGCGTGGCACCCATGCTTGCCAGCACGGCTTCGCCGCGTACTCGCTGTTCCCCACCGATGAGGACGAGCGTCCGGGCCCACTGGTAGCGGCAGCCCGCGTGTTGCAGGGCGGCGGCCGCGGCGCTCAGCCCGTCGTGGTCGCCGGCATGCAGAGCCGCCGCGCGGTCGACGATGGCGACCGCGATCGGATTACCGGCCGTCGCCGAGCGTGCGCGCTGAATCCGGCCAGCGACGTCCTCATGCCCGGACAGCACGGCCGCCTCGGCCCACAGCGCGGCGTACCACGGACGCCACAGGCCGCTGTACCACTCCTTCAGCTGATCCGGCGGCGTGTCCAGCACCTGCGCCGCAGGCCGGGCCAGGCCGCGGTGTAGCAGGAGCAAGGCGTCGAGGTACTCGCCGAAGTGCAGTTCCGACGGTGCCCGACCGGGTACCTCGACGGTGCCGACGATGTCCAGCCAGGCTGCGCGGCCGTCGTCGTTTCCACGCAGTCCGTGCACCGTCGCGACCGCATGCGGGGCCCGGCGGAGGTTGCCGGCCCGGGGCCGACCGGCCCGCTCCCATCCCTCACGGAATCGCTCGGCCAGCGTGATCGTCTCGTCCCAGTCGCCCGCGAGCGTCGTGACGACGAGCATCAGCCTGGTCGCGAGGTGCCCCTGCTCACGATAGAACGGCAGGTCCCGCAGACGTTCGGCCTGTCTTCTGGCGGCCGGCAGGTCACCGGCTGCGATGGCGCAGTTGGCGGCCATGCCCAATCCATCGAAGAGCTCCATCGCAGATGCAGCCGTCACCGGGATCGGCACCAGCAATTCGCTGCGCCGCAACGCGCCGGCCGCGGCGGCGCGGACCTGTCCCCGAGTCAGCTGCACGGCGATGAGCTGGTCCAGTGCGGCGCTCTCGATCAGCGGGTCGCCGACACGCCGGGCCAGCGTGAGAGCGCTCGACAAGTCCGACGGTGGCCGGATCGTCAGTGGCGCCGTTGAACGCCTCGGCGGTGAGCAGCCGCGCCTGCGCGACCAGGTCGTCGCCTGCCAGTGCCCAACCCTCGGCGATCAGCGCCTCCACTTCGCCGACCGCAGGCGCGGTAGCCATGAGTCCGGAGCCGCGATTGATCAACTCGGCATTCCGAGCGAGGTCACCGGCCGCACCAGCACGATCACCGCCGCGTAGCGCCGCGTCGGCTGCGGTCCGGCGCAACAGCAAAGCAGCGTTGCCGGCATGCCGCGCCTCCGCGGCACCCGCCGCACTGCGCAAAGAGTCAGCGGCGGCCAGGTCATCAGCGGCAAGTCCGGCCGCCTGCTCGTAGCGCCGCTGCGACTCGCCGGGCAGGCCCCGTGTGAAACTCAGTCCGGCCAAACCGATCGCCAACCGGTAAGCCTCCGGGCGGTATCGCGCGGTTCCCCACGCCCAGGCCAGCGCACCCCGCAGCTCGTCGGCGATCTCATCGAATGCCGCCCGCCAAGCATCGACCGGTTCTCGGGACGCCAGAGCAGCACTCTCATCCAGGCACCAACTCAGATGATGGGAGAACGCCTCGACCGACTCGCCCGCCTCCTCGAGCCGATCGACACCATATTGGCGGACGGTTTCCAGTACGCGGTAGCGAGTCTCGCCCAACCCCACGATCGCGACCAGCAAACTCTGCTCGGCCAGCCCGGCCAATATGGTCGGAACGGCGCCGGCCGGCACTGACGGCCAACCGGCCACGGTGGCCGCCGCGGCCGCGGTGAACGGGCCGGCGAAAACCGAGACCCGACGCAGCACCGCCTGAGCGGGCTCGGCCAGCAGCCCGTAACTCCAGTCCAGTGTCGAACGCAACGAACGGTGCCGGTCATCGAGGCGCGAGCCACCGGTCAGCAGGCGCAGCCGGTCGGCCAGCCCTGCTTCGAGCCCATCGAGCCCCAGCGACGGGAACCGGGCGGCGGCCAGCTCGATCGCCAACGCCATGCCGTCGAGTGCGCGACAGACAGTGGCGATACGTTTCGTGTCCTCGGACATCGGCGGGCTCCCGCCGGCCGCAGCTCGCCCGGCGAACAGCTCGACCGCGTCCCCTAGTCCGCTGTCGTCGGCCTCGACGGACAGTCCGGGCACCGCGAACACCCGTTCGAAGGGCACCAGCAACCTGGCCCGGCTGGTGGCGAGCACCACCAGCCGGGGACTGCCGGCGAGGAGCTGTTCCAGCAGGACCGCCACACCGTCCGCCAAATGCTCGCAGTTGTCCAGCACGAGCAGCGTTTCCCGCTCAGCCAGCCAGCCAAGGACATTGGACGTCGCCGAGCGGCCTTGGCTCTCCCCGAGGCCGAGCGCGTCGGCAATCGCCGGTGCGATCATCGACGCATCGGTCACCGGGACCAGGTCGACGTACCAGACGCCGTCGGCGAACCGGTCGGTCACCTGACCGGCGACGCTCAAGGCCAGCCGGGTTTTGCCGACCCCACCCGGGCCGACGGCCGTGACCATGCGGTGCGCACCGAGCGCCTCGGCCAGTGCCGCCCGTTCAGCCACGCGCCCCACGAAGGGTGTCAGCCGCGAGCGCAGCACTGCGGCGACTGTCGTGGACCTGACCGGCTGAGTCCCCAGCGCGGGCTGCGTGGTCGTTGCGACAGCCGCCAGGGCGCGGCGATCGGCCACCCGGAGCTTCCGCAGCAGAGAGGAGACATGACTCTCCACGGTGCGGGTGGAGATGAACAGCCGGGCGCCGATCTCGGCATTGGTCAGATGTTCACCGAGCGCAGCGAGTACCTCGGCCTCCCGCGCGGAGATGCCCACCTCGGCCCTTATCTCCTGATTGGCCACGTTCGGAGTGTCCCTCGTCGGCCCGGCTTCTGTCAGCCGAACGCGCGTCTCCGCACGTCAGTGGTGTTTCCGATGGTATCCGTGGCCGCCACGGAATCCCCCGGTCCGTGGCCGGCACGGATGCCCACCGGCCTGATCTGGCTCAAGGTTGGCGCTTGGCTTACTCGACGTCGAAACTGAAGGGATATTCCATGAACGTTCGAAGATGGGCAGCGGTATTCGCCGCGGCCGCGGGGGTATCGGCCGTGATGGCGGGACCGGCGAACGCGGCTGACACGCCAGGGGGTGCGATGCCCAGCATGATTGGCGCCGAACCGGCCGGGGCGGCCAGCCGTCAGGATCTGGCGAAGCTGGCGGCGACACTGGAAGAGCACTTGGGCGACCGCAGCGCCGGCTCCTATGTCGACACGGCGACGGGCAAACTCACCGTCACCGTCACCAACAGCTCCGCCGCCCAGACCGTGCGTGCGGCCGGGGCGACCGCACGCACGGTGGTTCGCAGTCGCGCGGATCTCCGGAGAGCGACCGAAGAACTTGACCGCTCTGCCCGGATCCCAGGCACCGCATGGGGGGTCGACCCGGCCGGCAACCAGGTTGTGATCTCAGTGGACGATTCCGTTAAGGGGGCCGACCTGGCCAAGCTCAAGTCCGTCGCCGCGAAGCTGGGTGCGGCGGTCAGGGTCGAACCCGTCAGCGGACAGCTCAGGCCCCTTGCCGGCCCCGACATGAAGGACGGCACAGCCATCTATACCGGCCAGGGCCGCTGCTCGCTTGGCTTCAATGTGCTCGATGCCAATGGCGGACACCACTTTCTCACCGCCGGACATTGCACCCACGCCGGCTTGACCTGGTTCGGCGATCAAGCCTTGATTAACTTTCTCGGCAGCAACAACTCGGGTAGCTCGTGGGTGTTCGGCGCCGGCGGCGACTTCGGTCTCGTGGACTACCAGGGCGTGGGTATCCGGGCTCTGGACGGAATAGCCGGCACCAACCTGAGAGTCACCGGCTGGGGAGACCCCGTCGTCGGCCAGTCAGTGCAGCGCAGTGGCAGCACATCCGGTGTGCACAGCGGCAAGGTCACGGCACTCGATGCGACCGTGAACTACCCTGAAGCGACAGTCAAAGGCCTGACCAGAACGACGGTGTGCGCCGAGCAGGGCGACAGCGGTGGTCCCTTCTACAAACTCAGTACTCCTCAGGGGGCAGCCGAGGGATTCGGGCTCACCTCCGGCGGCTCTGGTAACTGCTCCGGCGGCGGCATCACGTTCTTCCAGCCGGTCGGTCCGATCATGCAGGGATACGCCTTGCAAATGTGGGTGACCGGGCCCTAGTAGTGCTTTGTTAAGTCATGGGGCTGTTGTGCCCGGATAACGGGTCAGGCCGGCGCAAGGGCTTTTGGGTCGTAGCGCAGCTGGGTGCAGAACGCCTGAGCCAGCGCAGCGACGGTGACGTGGCGGTGCCAGCCGATCCAGCTGCGGCCTTCGAAGTGGTCGAGGCCGAGGCCGTCTTTGAGCTCACGGTAGTCGTGTTCGATGCGCCAGCGGATCTTCGCCATCCGCACCAGGTCTCGCAAACGAGTGTCGGCGGGCAGGGTGAAGAGCCAGTAATCGGTGAGTGCGGGGGCCGACGCCGGGGGTGTAAGACAAGGTCTGCGGGACCGCGTCGGCAAGAAAGGCGGTGGTGGTCGCTGTCACCGCTACAACGTAGGACAGGCCTCGTTCGGTCAGCCCGAGCCGGAATTCGGTGGCGTCGCCGTAGCCGGCGTCGGCGACCACCCGCCGATCCGGCAACCCCCATCCACCGTCGCCGGTGATCTCGTCGAGCATGTCCAGCGCCAGCCGCCACTTCTCTCGGTGCCGCACGTCATCGGGGATCTTGGACCTGCTGCGGCGGCCTCGGATCTCGGCGGCGGCCTCGGGGTCGGTGACGGTGGTGTCGTCCCAGGACTGCGGCAGGAACAGCCGCCAGTCGATCGCCGCGGACGCCCAGCCGGTCACCGCGTGCACGCTGACCCTGACCTGACAGTTCCCCGTCTTGCCCAGGGCGCCGCAATACATCCGCGCGACGCCGGGTGAATCGGCACCGTCTTCGGGAATCCGGTGCCGTCGATGACGTAGGCCTCGGGCCCGATACCCATCGGCCCAAGTAGGCGATCTGCCGACGCACGTCGACATAATCCCGATTGGAGAAGGCAACGAACTGCTGAAGCTGCTGATGATCCACCCCGAGCCGCTGCGCCATCAGCTGCATCGACTTGCGCTTACCATCCAGCTCAGCCCACGCAGATACAACTCACCCTCCGCCCGCTGATCCGCACGCGCCAACCCACCCAGCATCTCAGCGGCGAACGCCGCCAGCCGCGGACGGACCTTCTCCAACTCCTCCGGTTTCACTCCGACAGCAGATCCATCAACGCCCTGACCAGCCGCAACGACACACCTAACAAAGCACTACTGGTCATCCGTGCGCCCGCTGTCCGGGTTGCCCGCACCCATCGGTGCCGATCACGTCGCCTGACGCCTTGCCTCGGCCCGGCGAGCCCCTCATTCGGGGGATTCTTTCTGGTAGGTAGCGCAAAGCGCCTAGGCTGTCCGGACCGCCCCGGACCTCGGCGCTTCCGTCGTTCCCACGCCTCGCGTGGAGAGCACCCACGTCGAGGGAAGACGATGATTGCCGGGAATCCGAACCGCATCGCGCCGGCGACCCCCTCCGCCCACCCTGCACCGCGACGGCAAATCGCGTTCAGCGCCGGCAGCTGGCAAATCACCTACACCGGAACGGATCCACGCTCGCCACGGACCGCCCTCCTCGCCGGATCGCCCACATTCGGCCCCGAAGGCGTCCGCATTCCCATCATCACCGACGACAGCCCCTCGTCCGCGGTGCGCTGGATCGACGAAAAGGACGTCATCGCCGTCACCGCACCGCCGGTCGCGCGACCCGCCAGGTCCGCCGCACCCCCAACAGGCGAGGGACGACATCGTGCCTCGTAGCGCCGAAAGCAGCACCTTCCGGTCGGCACAAGCCGGCTCGCGCCACCAGCCGTGTCGTAGCCGCCGACGCGCTCCCACGGCACGCGCGGTTCGGCGCACTAACCCGGAATTCCCGTCACACTGCGACAAGGCAGATCAAAAGCGCGAGAGCGGATCGAATGGGACGACACTGCCCTCCCATGATCGTTCACCTCGCTCGTTTGACAGAAAATCCAAGAACGATATTTTCGCGTCGGCCTCATCCTTTTCGCACGGATACGCCCATACGGGGGCCTGAGCTATCGCCCACTTGCACGAAGGTGTAGATTGACGACTGTTGCCCCAGACCTCGGCACCGCGAAAGTTCGCCATTACGTGCGCAGACCGCGAATTCGAGGTCTTTTTGCGTGAATAATCGCGCGCCGGCTGCGCTTCTTTCCGATGATCACCGTCGACGCACCGCACCGGCGGCTCATTCCTAGTCGGTACCAGGAAAAGAGATTGTCATGCGACGCATCCGCACCGCTGCCCGGGTCCTGTTCGGGGCCACCATCGCGACCGGAGGCATGATCGCGCTGGCTCCGGTGGCGCAGGCCATCACCATCCCGGTGGCCTGCAGCGAGAACGCCCTGGTCGCGGCGGTGAACCTGGCCAACTCCACCCCCACCGCCGACACCCTCGTCCTGGCGGGTGGCTGCACCTACGGCATGACCACCAGCCACGGCGGCGCCGCGAACGCACTTCCGGTGATCACCACCCCGATCGAGATGATCGGCCCCGCCACGGTCACCAACGCCTCCCTGCTGGGCCTCGGAATGTTCCGGATCGCCGAAGTCGGCCCGACCGGCAACCTCACCCTCACCACCGGCGTCGCCTTCACCCACGGCAACGTCCTCGGCGACGGCGGCGGCATCCTCAACCGCGGCGCGGTCACCCTCACCGGAAGCACCCTGACCGGCAACACCGCCTCCGGCAACGGCGGCGGCCTCGCCAACGCCGACACCCCCACCGGCACCGCACCTGCCGCGACCTTCACCAACAGCCCGCTCTCGGGCAACACCACCCTGCTCGGCGACGGCGGCGCCATCTACAACGGACTCCGCGCCACCCTGACCGTCACCGGCGTATCCGGCAGTCCGCTGTTCATCACCGGCAACAGCGCCGGCCGGGGCGGCGGGATCTCCGCAGTCGGCTCCACCGCGACCACCCTCACCCAGACCGCCGTCACCAACAACCACGCGCTGCTGCTCCTGGGCTCGGCCGGCGGCGTCTACCGCCAAGGTGGCACCATGACCACCACCAACTCCCCCATCACCGCCAACACCCCCAACAACTGCGTCGGCAGCGTCCCCGCCGTCCCCAACTGCACCGGGTGACCACCACGCCGGCCAACCAGGTCGGCCCACCAGAAGCCCCACCGGCCCTGACCGGCCGGCGGGGCTTCCGCGACAGAGCGGCGCTCCGTCCTTTGAGGATATGAACGCACCGCTCACCCGACCCAGGTCCAGTTGGTCAACGAGGTGGGTGCCCGTTGGTCAGCAAGGCCGGAAGATCGGATTCGGCGACGTATCCGGGGAGGCGCCACAGATGCCATCGATACATGCCGATCACCGAATCGGCGCGCACGGGGCGAAGGTGCGGCAGCACGTCAGCGAGGTCAAGGTGGTCGGGCCACATTTCGGAGGACTGTCCCGACAAGTACTTCGCTGTCATCGTCGGCGTCGGTTCTAGAAGCGAACGAGGCCGGCGGACTCCATAGCCGCGGAGCCGCCATCGCCGGATTGGTCGCCATCGACACCTTGATCGCGCGATTCCGCAGTGCTGGAGCGAGTTTCGGCGCCTCGCAAACCTTCAAGATCAGTTCGGAGACCTCGCCGGACATCGCCGCAAGCGATCCCGACCGGCATGCGCTGCGCGATCGTCGGCCACCCGAATGCGGTGACGTAGCAGACCGCGATCCACCGCTCCTTCCTTCCGCGAGCCCTGCTCCGCTCTGGACAGAGCTGGAACGTCGCCGGATCCCGGTGTTCCTCCATCCGACGTCGCCGCCGCGTGCCGAGGCGATCGCTACTGGCCGAATGCCTGGAACCGTTGCGCCAGGTCGCGATGGGTCGTGTTTGGACGGCCGCGGAAGTGGGCATCAGCCAGGCCGGACAGTCCCCACCGTGACGGCCGGCTCGCTCCGGCCGCACCAGACAGAAAGAGCTGCCGTGATCATCCTCGGTGTCATCCTGCTCGTGATCGGCGTCATCGTCGGCATCCCGGTGCTGACCACGATCGGCGCGGTCTTGGCCGTCGCGGGTGTCGTGCTCGCGATCCTGGGTGGGACGGGGCGCCGCATCGGCGGCCGCGCCCACTGGTTCTGAGTCCGTGCCACTCGTGAGCGGGCGATCTCGTTCCCCGGGGAACGAGATCGCCTGCTTTCTGCTGTGCCTTCCAGCAGCCGACGTTGTCGATGGACGTCGCCGTGGCGGGGCACCAGGCGAAACTCCCCGAGTCATGCCGTAGCGGCGTACCGGCTTGCTTGACAGGCCACGGGGTGGGACGGGCCGCCCCAAGCGTCGCGCAGCGACTCGGCTCGCATCAAGGCTTCGGACCTTTTCCGCAGTGTCTCGGCGTCTTGGGCTGCGCCGCGGACGTCGGGCCGTGACGGCCGGGCTCGCCGGCACGACCACGCGAGCCGAACCACATGCTTCTCGACGAGCGCCTTGGCTCGGGTGAGCTGCCAGTTGCGAGACGCTTCGGGGTCTTGTTGGTCTTCGGTGGAGGCCCGGCCGTAGAACGCGAACTGCATGGGGTCAGGCCGCCGTGTCCGCGCCGAGCAGCAACCGCAGCAGAGCGCCGGCAGTGCCGTGTGACACTGCGGCGGGGGACGATGGCCGGAGCGTTGCCGGCGCGGCGACGTTGGGCGCAACATCATTCGGATGAGTGTCCATGGTCGAACTCAGAGCACCACGAAGATCCCGGCCGGGAACCGGCACGCCTCAGCTCGGGCCGTCCTCCGTCATGTGCCGGATGGACTCTCCGCCCTTGCGGTGGTCCGCCCGTCCGGACTGGGTTTCGAGCACGCTTTCGAGCTTGCGGAGCGCGCCGTGGCAGGCCTCGTCCACCGAGCCCGCGTGGTGGGTGACCGCGACCGTCGGCTTGCCTTCCGGCCGCGCCTCGATGACGCACCGCCGGTCCACGCTCGCCGCACCCGTCGAGACTTCGTCACTCAGGTGGACTTCCAGGCGGGTGATGTGGTCACTGAACCGCGACAGGGTCGACTGGATTTCGGCCTCGAGCCGCTGGATCAGTTCTTCGCTGCCGTGGACGTTCTTGTCCGTGCTGATCTGGATCTGCACGCGTTGTTCCCTTCGAAGGCCGGTCCGGTTCGCCGCCGAAGTTCAGCGGTCCGGTGGCGTGACTACGCTGGCCAGGACGACGGGATGGGTTTCGGTCGGCGAGGATGCGCGGGCGACGTCACTCAACCGGCGTTGTTGCGGTGAGCCTACTTGCCCGGGGCCGGGAGCGTCGGACGACACGCTGCTGCAGCCTGACACGCTCCTCGGCCGGCGCCGGATGTGCGATCCGCGCGGGCGAAGCCGCGGTGGCCGACACCGACGAACTCGCCTGCCTGCCGAGCCGGTTCGCTGGTGCATACACCGATTTGTTCCGCGGGGCAGCTGTGTTGCTTCGATGTCGCGGCGTCAGACCGTCGTGACCTTGCTCTTGTCGTAGAACTTCACTTCCCCGGTGGCCGGGAAATGGATGCCGACGCAGTAAACATGAGCGTTGCCGGAGCCGAAGCTTTTGCCTTCGTCGACAACCAAGCCGATATCTTCACGGTCGGGGACCTTCACTTGCCGCGGCGCCTGTCGTTCTTCGTTTGCGAACTGCATGTCGTCTCCTGTTCGAGGAGGCCGTGCGTGGGCGGTAGCACACTACGTGACCCTCACGCCCCGGCGGAATACGGAGGAGACCGACGCTGGTTGGCCGGGCTGCGGTGGCCCGGTTCGCGGGCCGGGTCTTGCCAGGCGTCCGTCGCGAGAACCGGTTAGCCGTGACGCCGGCCGGGAATACCCGCCCGGCGGCGGCGTGCCGTCCCGGGCACCCTGGAGCAGGCCACGTCCTTGCCGGGACGAGTAGCGACATCATGGAAAGGCCGACGCGCATGACAGCCGATCAGCCGGTGAGCCGGGAGAGGGAACCCTCCGAGGAGGTCCTGTCCGCGGTTCCCTACGGCCTCCGGGTCGCGGCCGCCGTTTGCTGGCGCGCGCTGGTCGTCGCCGGCGCCCTGACCGTCGTGGGCTTCCTGGCCGTCAAGCTGGCCTCCGTGGTGGTCCCGGTCGCCGTCGCCCTGCTGCTGGCCGGGCTGTTCTCGCCGGCCGTTTCGTGGCTGGCGGCCAGGAAAGTCCCGCGCGGCCTGGCGACCGCGATCGTGCTGGTCGTGGGCATCGCACTGGCCGGCGGCGTGGTGACGTTCGTGGTCATCACTGTCACCGTAGGCATGCCGGGACTGATCGATCAGGTCACCGCGAGCGTGACGGACCTGCACACCTGGCTGCGCACCGGGCCGTTGCACCTGAGCCAGGGCCAGCTCGACGAGATGCTCGGCAACCTGACCGCCATGCTCGGCCGGAACAAGTCGGTGATCGCCTCCGGGGCGCTCACCACGGCGGTGACCGTGGGCGAGCTGCTCGCCGAGTTCGTACTGGTGGTGTTCTGCCTGATCTTCTTCCTCGCCCAGGGGCGGGTGATCTGGGTGTTCGTGCTGCGGGCCGTGCCGGCACGCCTGCGCGATCGTGTCGACGTGGCCGGGCGCAACGGGTTCACCACCCTGGCGCACTACATCCGCGGCACGGCGGCCGTCGCGTTCGTCGACGCCGCCGGTATCGGCATCGGGCTGGTGATCATCGGGGTCCCGCTGGCGGCTCCGTTGAGCACCTTGGTCTTCCTCGGCGCGTTCGTCCCGGTCATCGGCTCGGTGATCGCCGGCGGGGTCGCCGTCCTCGTGGCGCTCGTGACCAAGGGCGCGTTGTCGGCTGTCATCGTGCTCGCCATCGTGGTCGGCGTGATGCAGGTCGAAAGCCACGTCCTGCAACCGCTGCTGCTCGGGCGGGCGGTGCGGCTGCATCCGCTGGCCGTCGTCCTCGCCCTCACCACCGGGCTCATCGTCGCGGGCATTGTCGGCGCCCTGCTCGCGGTGCCCCTGCTCGCCGTCTTCAGTTCCGGCGTGCGGAGCTTGACCGCTCGGCCGGATCCGGATTGAGCGATCGAGGTGCACCACCCACTGGGCTTCGGCGGCACACCTCGCGGCTCAGCTGTCGGCGGGTTGGGGGCTGGTGTTGCGTCGTCGGGCTTCGTGGAGCTGGTCTTCGAGGGAGATGATGCGGCAGGCGGCGTCGATGGCGGTGCCGTCGTCGACGAGATGTCGCACCCGTGCGGCGATGCGCAGCTGGTGGCGGGAGTAGCGGCGGTGCCCGCCGGCGGAGCGCTGCGGCTCGATCAGGCCGGCTTCATCGAGGCTGCGCAAGAAGTTCTGGGTGGTGCCGAGCATTTCGACGGCCCGGCCCATGGTGTAGCCGGGGTAGTGCTCGTCGTCGAACTTGTCGGCCGTTCTCGGTGTGGCCGGGTCGTATTGGTCAGGGATCATGCCACCTCCACATCACAAGGGACCCCGGGCGCCGCGCACGGCACCCGGGGTCCCAGGGGGTTGGGTTTCACCATTGTCAACCGGCGCGACCGCCGGCTTCCTGTACTCGCGTCCGGCTGGAAGGCCGATGACGCGGGGATCGCTGACTCGTAACCGAGAACCACCTGCCAATCCGATGGGACTGCGGTACCCGCGCGGCGCTACTGCCCAGCCGCTGCGGGCGATCCAATGATGTGCCCTTTCCCTTCTCTTCTGTGTTTCCTTCTTGCTGCGTACTGCTGTCGCGGTCATCACCGGCCGGAACCCTTCCGCTGATCGGCCCCAGCACGCGTAACACCGCGGGCCACTGCCCGGAACCCCTTGCCTTGATCGGTCCCGGCCACCTGGCTGGCACTGCATACTGCGATCTATCCGACTGCAGGTACTGCCTACTACCTTGCTGCGCGGACACTCGAACTCGCCCACGTCCTGCACTAGCTCATCGGGACCGTTACCTCTGACTTCGACTTCACAACCCGGTCCCGGGCCTTGCTGTCGGTCACCAGCCGAGACCTGTTCCTTGATTGGCCCCGTCCTGCCTGACCCTTGTCTCACCTCGCGGGTAGTTACGTCCTCTCCCGCGCCTGCTTGACGTTGTCTCTCTCGGTACGAGAAGAACTCTACACACACCCAAGGCCGAATGTCTAACCCGGCCACCATAGATTTACTACGCGACCCCAATGGGGGTACTCCACCTCGCGGAGTTCGCAGGTCAACGTTCGGATGGACCTTGGAGCCGACGCACTCACGCGGCTGATCGACCGGGGGATGGCCGGCCGGATCCACAGCCGCCTCGGCGCTCGACCGCAGGCCGCTCCCTCGTCCCTCGCCACGCGGGACGACCGACGGGTCGCCGCCGGCCTGTCGCGCCATCGCCGGACGGCCGTCACCGCCGCGGGTACGCTGTGTGGGTGAGCGACTCGCACATCAGTCGATTGCGGGTGGTCCCGTTACCCGATGGGCGAGGCCTGCGGGTGGTCGGCGCGGTCGACCTCAGCACGCGGGAGATCTGGGGCGACGTCCTGGAATCGGCGACAGCGAACGGCTCGCCCATCCGGCTGGATCTGTCCGAATTGTCATTCATCGACACCCGCGGCACGTCCATGTTGGTCACCGCCGCCCAAAGCCGGCCCGGCACGGCACCTCTCACGATCACCCGTCCGCCGACGGTCCTGCGCAGAGTGCTGACGGTGCTGTGCCCGGACGAGCCGATGAAGATCGTGATCGAAGAACAGGAAGCGTCATGAGCACGCCCGTCGACACTTCGGCCGAGCCGTTCATCCACCCCGCCCTGTTCTACCGGGGTGCCGACGAGTACCTCGCCGGCACCGTCCCGTTCATCCGGTCCGGACTCGCCGCGGGAGAGCCGGTCGCCGTGGCCGTGCCCGGCCCCAACCTGGCACTGCTGCGTGCCGAACTGGGCGCCGACGCCGAACACGTCCGGCTCCTGGACATGACAGCCGCCGGCCGCAACCCCGGCCGGATCATCCCCGGTGTGCTGCGTGCCTTCGCCGACACCCATGCCGAGCAGGCCGTCCGCATCATCGGCGAACCGATCTGGCCGACCCGCACCGACGACGAATACCCCGCCTGCGTCCAGCACGAGGCCCTGATCAACCACGCCTTCACCGGCCGGCACGTCACCATCCTCTGCCCTTACGACACCCAGAACCTGGCACCGGCCGTGCTGGCCGACGCCGAAGCGACCCACCCGCTGCTGATCGACGGCACCGGCCGGCGCACCAGCACCGCCTACGACCCCGAGCGGATCATCGCCGGCTACAACCGGCCGCTGCCCGAACCGGCCGACGCCGTCGAGCTCGTCGTCGACGCCACCAATCTGGCCCAGGCCCGGTTGCTCGCGAGCACCCACGCTGTGCGGGCGGGCCTGACCGACGACCGGACCGCCGACGTCGAACTGGTCGTCACCGAATTGGTGACCAACAGCATCGACCACGGCGGCGGCACCGGCCGGCTCCGGATCTGGATCGCCGACGGCCACCTCGTCTACGAGGTCCACGACCAGGGCACCATGACCGACCCGCTGGCCGGCCGGCACCCGGTCTCCCCCGGCCAGCACCGGCAGCGCGGCCTGTTGCTCGTCAACCACATGTCCGACCTGGTGCGGCTGCACACCGGCACCGGCAGCACCACCACGCGCGTCCACTTCCAGCTGTTCGGGTGATCGGTCCACGGGTGCGCGCAGCTGGTGAGCGATGTCAGCTCGCCGGCACCGTGCGCCGGAGGTCACGTCGCCGTCTCGCGTAAGGACACCCCCGGCGGGTAATCCGACGTGGCGACCTTTCGGCTGCCGGCACTACGGGTACAAGATCTCTGGGCCGGTTCGGTCCTCGAGTCGGCCGCCGGGCACCACGTCGCCGGTGTCGCCGCCCGGATGTTCGGCGCGCGGCTGCCGGCGGCCGGGCGGCGGACCGGTGAGGGGATGACCGTCCGGGCCGGACGGCGGCCGGTCGGGCTCGACCACCGAGCACTCGCCGCGGCCTTTCCCGGGCGCGACGGGCAGCGTGGTGGTCTTCCTGCACGGGCTCGTCGAGACCGAGCGCAGCTGGTTCCGCGGGAGCACCTCGGCCGGCGACTTCGGTGCGCGCCTGGCCACCGACCTGGGCGCCAGCCCCGTGTACGTGCGGTACAACTCAGTTCGCCACGTGTCCGACAACGGCGATGACCTCGTCGCCCTGCTGTCCCGGCTGGTGGCCGCCTGGCCGTCCCCGTCACCGGCTTCGTCCTCATCGGACACTCGATGGGCGGTCTCGTCGCGAGGAGCGCGATTTACCGCGCTCAAGAACAAAACCTGGCGGGGCTTCCCCGCGTGACGCGGCTGGTGTGCCTGGGCACCCCGCACAGCGGTGCACCGCTGGAACGGCGCGTCGCCCAGCTCGCGAGTCTGCTCCGCAATCGCCGCCGGCTCCCATGGCCCGATTGCTCGCGCTGCGCAGCGACGGCATCCAAGACCTCGCCCACGGATACGTTGATCTATAACCCCACCCTGAAGTTGCCGCCGACCTGCAGCTGCTGTGACCGTCGATCAAGCGAGCCGGCCGACGGGACGGGACCGGTGTGGAACAGTCGTCCGGTCCACCGGCACAGGCACGTGCGACATCGTTCACCTGGCGGGTGCCCGGCACATCACATGAACGCGCGATCCTCGGAACGGTCGGCGGCCCGTGCTTCAGTTCCGCCGCTCGGGTGGCACGTACTCGAACGTCGGGCCCGCGGTCGTCTTCCCGTCTCCGGTGGGCATCTTCATCAGAGCCAGCGCCTGTTTGCGCAGCCCGAACATCGTGCCGACCGCGCCCGCCATCCCGCCCGGGTTGCCGGTGAAGGCCTCTTCCAGCTGGAAGAGCAGCAGACAATACGTCTGGTTGAACTCCTCCTGCGCGACCCGGATCGGGCTGCCTTCCGGGTAGTCGGCGGTCCGCGGGTTGTGCCGCATCGGCAGCACGCCGCCGAGGTCGACCGCGATCTCCTCGCCGGTCGGGCCGGACTGCGGGGTGTCGCCCGTCCGGTAGCGGCGGCCCACCTTCAGCTCCTGGAACGAAACCGCAGCCGGGACGGACACGGGACACCGTCAACGCGGCAAGAACGTGCGACGGCGCCGCCCGAGGGTGCCCGCGGCGCGGCCCAGTGGCGCGAGGTCACCATCGACGTCCTCGAGCAGGTCATCGGCCGCCGCGGCCCGACGGCGTCACCAGTGCTTGCGCGCCCGTGGGTTCCGGCGTAACCCCGGAACCCGGGATCCCAGCGTCATACCACTTGCCGGCGACCACACCGCCGATGGTCGGTCGTCGCGCTCTCGACCTGCCGCGACAAGCTCCTGCCCGCCCAACTGCCGGATCTCCCTAGAGAATCTGCTCAACGGCCGCTTCCCGCTCACTTTCCTGGCGCTCGTCGCGCGAGGTCGACTGCGTCGCCGTGGCCGCATCGCTGACCGGGAAAAGAACCCGCCGAAACTCACGCCGAACCCGAGCCCCGCGGTACCGGCGTGTCACCCGTCGCGGTAAAGACGGGCCGCAGACGTGGTCGCGGCCATCGCGTGCCCCTCGTCCGGCGCCGACGTAAGCGGTCCGGCACGCCCTCGACCGGCTCGATCATCGACAGGCCGGCTTGGCGACGCGACGCCGCCGGAACGGAGACGAGTCATCCCCGGATGCGCCGCAGGTTGGCCGACCAGGTTGCCCAGTCCGTCCGATGCGGAAGTGGCGCGGTGACCGTCACGCCGGCCAGAGCGCCGGAGACCAAGTTCGTCAAGGTGGCCTTCGGTCCGCACTCCACGAACTTGCCGACTCCGTCAGCGTTCACCCGCCGTACCGCGGCGAGGAAGCTCACCGGCATGGTCAGGTGACCGGTGACGATCCGGTCGACGTCGGCGCTGTCGGTCACGTACCGGCCGATGAGCGACGAGTAGACCCGCAGCCGCGGTGCGCGACGCGGGATCGCCGTGATGCCCTTCGCGAACTCCTTCGCCGCTCCAGTGAGGATGGTGTTGTGGAAGGGGTGGGGCACCCGCAGCCGGGTGGCCGACACGCCGAAGGCCGCGGCCGCTCGGAGCAAGTGGGCCAGTTGGACGTCCGGACCGGAGACCACCACCTGCCCAGGACCGTTGTCGGCGGCCACGCCGAGGTGGCGCTCGCCCAAGGCGTCCAGCAGGGCGCGCGCACGGCGGGCGCAGCAGTCCAAGGCGACCATGCCACCCACGGGTGTCGCCGGCCGGCGCAGGGCTTCGTCACCCGTGACCACCAGGCGGACCCCGTCGTCGAGAGACCACACCCCGGCGACGGTCAGGGCGATCAGGTCGCCGAAGCTGTGCCCCAGCAGGACGTCCGGGCGAACGCCGCACCGGATCAGCAGCCGGAAGGTCACTACGGAGGCCGCGAAGAGGGCCAGATGCAAGGTCGTCGGTTCGGAATCCGCGAGCTGCTGCAACGACGGCGCGTCCGGATCCAGGAGCGTGGACGAGACCGGGGACTGCCCCCACCGGGCAGCTGACCTGTCGACCGCCGACAAGGTGTCCCCCACCACCGGGCACCGCTCGGCGAGCCGGCCGAACAGCCCGGGCACATAGCTGCCCTGACCGGGGAAAAGGAAAGCCAGGTGGGTGGTCATCGGTGGGCACCCCGTCGCCGCGCGGCCCCGTCGAGCACGGCGGCCGACCGGGCCGACGGCCGCACCGCCGTCCCACCGCCATCGTGCCCCCGGAGGGTGGCCGGACCGGCTCGCCCCCCGGTTTCCGCCCTGACCCGCCCGCACTCGGCGGGGTTGACCAGCCCCTCGGACAGCGCGGTGAACGCAGCCCGCGTCCTGCTGGTCACCCCGAGTTTCAGAAACAGGGCGTGGACGTAGTTCTTGGCTGTCTTGTCGGAGATATCCATCACCCTGGCGATCTCCCGGTTCGACAAACCTCCGGCCATCAGCGTCAGCACTCGCTGCTCCCGCGCGGTGAGCGATCGGCCGGCAGCCCGCCGCCGGGCAGCCACGGCCTCGAAGTCGTCCTCGTGACCGCCGGCGGAGAGCGCTTTCGTCAGCTCGGACAGGACGTCCTGCACTTGGGTGAGGCAGTCCACAGCCCACCCGAGCAGTTCGGGCAAGTTCTGGGCGACCGGTGCCGTCGGTTCCGGGCCGGAGCTCGTCGGTGCGATTGTCACAGTGGTCACACCCTTGACGTCGAGGTTTTCCGATGTCGCCACCATTCAATTCAAATTTCGACCGAGCCGCCATGGGAAATCTGGACGAGGCCGTTCGTGGCCGCACCCCGGCTTGAATTCACTCTCGGCCCCCTCGCACGCTCCGGACAGCACCGGAAGCAGTCCGTCAATTCGCGTCACCCTGCTTCGCGCCGCACCACCGAGATCAACTCACGTGCCGATTCACGTGCTGGTTCCCGTGCATGATTGCCAGCAGGACGATGGGTAGTCCGTACGCACTAGACCGAAGGGCCGACGCGAGATCGGTTCGTTCGGCACACGGCCGGCACGTTCACCCGGTCGACGGCCGGAAAACTACGGGAACAGTCGCCCCATCACCCTTTCGGGGCAGAATCGAGAGGCACCTTATGTGTCGGACCGCAGGTGAGCAGACTGACCAGTAGCCTCAGCCGGTGGGCCGAACGGCCCAGTCCGATCGCGACGAGGAGGAATGGGGCCTGCCGGACGACTGCGCCGGGCCGAGGTGCGGATTCTTTTCCACCACCGAACCGATGAGGGGCGACCAGTCGCCGTCTACCGGGTCACCGGTGGATTCCGGAGGAGGTTCAGGGTTCGAGGAGGGCGGGTCTGTGCACTACAAGGTTTCTGACGAAAATGAAGTTTCCCCGGGGGAATTATTCCGGCTGATACGCGTCCACCAAGAGATCACGCAGACCCTGCTGAGCCGTCTGGAAAAACTCTGCCACTCCCCTTCGGATCCCGAGTCCGCGGACGAACCGGTCCGAACCGAATGGAATTTCACCGATCGTGAGCGGCACGTGGCCGAACTGCTGGCCAAAGGGCTGACCAACCGGCAGATCGCCCGTACGCTGGGTATCTCGGAACGCACGGTGAAGAACCACTTGCACGCCATCTTCCACAAGCTCGCGGTGGGCGACCGCACCCACGCTGTGATCAAGCTGCTGCGCGGCACGTGACAAAGCCAAGAGCTTCGCGGTCCGGTCGTGCGTGACCGGACCGCGAAGCATCACTCCGGCACCCCGGCGCCGTGCATGTCGACCCGGCCCATGGCCACGCATAGCGCGTGTTCGATGCGCGCGAGCGGCGTCCCGTCGGCAGCGGTCGCGGAGAACACCCCGGTCCCGGCATCCCACCGCAGTTCGATGCCTTCCGGGTAGCGCCGGGCCAGTTCGGCGTCGCCGGCGTCGACGAACCACTCGACGAGGCCGATGTGCTGCGGCACTTCGACTTCTTGCCGGTTCTCGCCGTCGTCCACCGGACGCAGCGCACGGGTGCGCAGCAGCCCGTCCAGCAGCAGGCTCGGCATCGCCGGCCCGGCGAGCGCTTCCGGCACGCGGCCGGGGCGCCACACCGCCGCGGCACCCCGCGGCCCGGCGCGCCAGTCGTGCGTCGTGCGGAACATCCCGGACAACAGCACCCTGGATTCCGGGTGGTAGTAGGGCGATCCGACCGACCGTCCGCCTTCGGGGGCCGGCGGCGGGGGGCCCGGAGACCTCGGCGGTCCGGTGAGCACGGTCGCGCGGAAGTGTTCTCGGCCGCGGGAAAGCACCTGGCCGCCCGGCGCGATGACGTCGGAGGTCAGTCGCACCAGGACGGACGGCTGCGCCGCCGCGGACCCGGCGGGCTCCACGGCGGCGGAGACCCGGTACTCGACGGTCCGGCCGGCGCCCGCCCGGACCCAGTTCGAGAAGACGACGTCGCGCAGCGCGTGGACGGCCGAGCCGGGCAGCAGCGACTTGGCCGCCTCCACCGCGATCCCGGCGAGCACTGTGCCCGCCACCGTCACCTTGCCGTCCACGAGGTGCTCGTCCAGGTACCGCTCCCGCCGGCTGTCGAACACCACTTTCCACGAAGCCGCCCCCCGCTCCAGCGTGTCGGGTTCGCCCAGGAAGCGGGCGGAGCCCGGCACGCCGGGGACGTCGTCGGCGTAGCCGGGGAACTTCCGGGCCAGCAGTTGCCGTTCCGCGGTGCCGATGAACGACACCACGGGATCGCGTGGCCCGGGCTGCCCCAGTTCGGCGAGGAAGTGCGCAACCCCTTCGGCCCGGCTCATCGAGCTGAGCTGCCGGCTGCGTTTCAGCGCGGCGCCGGTGGCCGGATCGCCGCTGATCCCGGCGCCGTCCCACACCGTCCAGGCCACCGTGAACTCCTCGAGACCGGCCTGGTGGCCCGCGGCGCGCGCCAGGAAGTCGTTGGCGGCGGAGTAGTCGGCCTCGCCCGGCAAGCCCATGAGCCCGGCCAACGAGCCGAAGTTGCACCACAGCCGGGGCGGCGAGCCCGCGAACGCCTCCTTGAGGTGGTGGTAGCCGCGCAGCTTGACGTCCCGGACGTGGCGGAACTGCGTGAGCCGCTTGCGGGTCAGGTCGCCGGGATGGTGGGCTCCGGCCCCGTTGACCAGCAGGTCGACCCGGCCCTCGGTGTCCAGGATGGTGCGCACGGCGCGCCGCACCGCCACGGGGTCGGTGACGTCGCAGGTGAGGTGGTGCACGGCGGTCGCACGCCGTCGCATGCGTTCGAGGGTCAGCCGGCTTTCCCGGGCCCGCAGCAGCCGCTGGAACCGGCGGTTGTGCTCGCCGACGGTGACTGTGTCACCGGAGCGCCGCCCCGCGGCGATGAACTCCGCGCGCAGGCGGGGCAGGTTCTCGTCCGCCGCGGCGAGCAGGTCGGCCGGAACGTCCTGCGGGGACGACGAACCGAGCAGCCACACCCGCAGGGGCAGCCGGTCGAGCAAGCCCTCCACCGCCGCGGCGGTGATGCCGCGCGCCCCGCCCGTCGCCACCACCACGTCACCCGGCGCGAGTGGCAGATCGCCGGCTCGCGACGGGGCGGGGCGCAGCCGCGGCCCGTACCGGCCGCCGGCTTGGTGGACCACCACCGGCAAGCCACCGGGCCGGGCCAATTCCGCCTCCAGCAGGCGCCAAGTGGCGGCGGCGGGTCCGTCGGAGAGCACGACCCGGCAGGCGCAGGCGGGCAGCTCCCAGGAGACGCTGTTGACCAAGCCGGTGAACAGGCCGGTGTGAGGATCAGGAGTCCCCTGCGCCCGTTGGCCGGCCACGAGCACGCCCACCGAGCCCTCGGCGGCCAGCGCGTCCCGGTAACGGCGCACGGTCAGGAACAGCGCCTCGTGCAGGCTCGTCGCCTCGCCCGGCCGGGAAGTGTAGACGCGCACATGCCGGTACTCACGGGCCGGATCGAGCGCGGCCGCCAGCACGGCCTCCGGATCGTCGTCCGGCCGCACGACCACGGTGGTGGCGGCCGCCGCGGCCGCGGGCGCCCCGGCGGCCTCGTCGGTCAGCACGAGACAGTCCGCCGGCAGGGCGGCGGGGAGGTTCCCCAGTGGCGGCAGCGGTTCGAGCCGGGGTATGCACCGCGTGGTGACAGGTTCGAGGGTTCGCTCGGGAACGACCGGGGTCGCCGGCTCCGTCACGTCGGCGAGGTCGGTGGCGTCGGCGGGGCCGGGCGCGGGGTGCAGGGTGACGGTGGGGCCGGGGAACGGCCCGGTCACGGTGACCGGGCTCGCCGGGCGTCCGGCGAGAGCGGTCAGCAGGTCGACCGCACCGTCCGCGCCGAGGTAGGTCCGGTCGCGGACCGGTCGTCCGGTCTCGTCCCCGCCAGCGGGCCGCGGTTCGGTGGTCAGCGTGCCCAGCACCGGCCAGCCGTTCGCCCGCGCACAACGCTTGCGCGCCAGTGCGAGCAGGAAAGCCCCCTCGGCCAGTCTCCCGGCCGGCTCGCCGAGCAGCGCGGCCCACTCCGGGGTGCTGTTGCCGTTGAGCGCCAGCACGAACGCCAGGTCGACTTCGCCCGTGGCCAGGTACCGCGACGCGGTGTGCACCGCGGTCAGGGCCGAGGAGGCGCCGGTGTCGACGGTCAGCGTGGGACCGTGCAGGTCCAGGCGGTTGGCCAGCCGCGCCGGGATGATGTTGGGCCCCAGCCCGGGCAAGGTGTCCTCGTTGGTGGCCGGCCGTTCCCGGCGCACCTCGTCCAGACAGCCGCGCAACGCTTCCTTCAGCGCCGTGGGCGACACCTCGTCACCGGGGCGCGGCCGCAGGGACCCGAGGTCGTGCGCGTAACAGCGGAACGCGGTCAGCCCGGCCGCGCTGGTCGGCCCGGTGTGGGCGGCCACGACACCCGTGCGGTCCCGGACGGCCTCCCACAGCGGTCCGTGTTCCTCGGCGAACTGTGCGGTCACGGCCAGGGCCATCAGCTGGGTGCGGTCCAGGGTCTGCGCCGTGCGAGGCGCCATCCGCAGCTCGCGGGAGCCGGGCACCGGATACGGCGTGGGAAACGACGGCTCCGGGGCGGGCGCAGTGCCCGCGGCCAGTCTTGCCCGGATCTCGTCCGGTGCGGGGTTCCCGGGGAGGTGGGCGGTCCACGCGACCAGCACGATCTCGTCGGGGTCGCTCGGCGGCACCGAGCGGGGAACCGGTTGTCCGGGCCGCGGAGGGTCCTGCACCAGCAAGTGGGCGTCGGTGCCGCCGAAGCCGAACGCCGAGACCCCGACCACCCGGGGCCGGTCCTCCCGCGGGGGCAACGGCAGATCGGTCGCCGGGATGCGCACGTGCTCCCCCGGCGCGTCCGGTGCCGCCTCCGACGGCGGGCGCTGCGCCGGAACCAGCCCATGACGCAGGCCGAGCAGGGCGTGGACCAGGGAAACCGCGCCCGCGGGCCAGCCGGTGTGCCCGACCAGGGACTTATTGGAGGTGCACGCATAGCCGGTCTCGGGAGCGAGCGCCGCCAGCGTGTCCAGCTCCACCCGGTCGCCGACCGGGGTTCCGGTGCCGTGGGCGACGACCCAGTCCACCTCCTCGGCCGCGATCCCGTTGACCGCCCTGGCCCGCCGCACCGCGCGTTCCTGGCCGGCGGGGTTCGGCGCGTACACCGCCTTGCCCCGGCCGTCGGACGCCACCCCCGAGCCGCCCAGCACGGCCAGCACCTCGTCGCCGTCGCGCCGGGCCCGCCCCAGGGGCTTGAGCACCACCGCCGCCGCGCCGTCGGAGAACAGCGTGCCGTCGGCGTCCCGGTCGAACGCGTGCAGGCCGCCGCTGCGGCTCAGCCCGCGCAACGCGCTGAACATGACGGAGAACCGCGGTGTGTTGGTGAACACGCCACCGCACACCGCGATGTCACACGTGCCCGCGGCCAGTGCCTTGGCCCCGAGGTCGACGGCGTACAGGCTGGACGAGCAGGCGGTGTCCACCGTGGTGTAGGGCGAGCCCGGGGGCAGCAGCTCCGTGATGGCCGCCCGTACCACGTGGTCGGGCAGGTGTTGCCGCCCTTCGCCGGTGACGAGGGGGTAGTGCCGGCGCAGCAGCGCACGCAGGCGTTCGGAAAGCCCGGAGCGGCCGGCCCCGGCCTCCGGCCAGTGCGCGACCAACCGCCGGACGGCGACCTCGACGAAGAGGGACTCGTCGAGCTGCTGGTTGCCCTCGACAGTGTTGGCCACGAAGCACTCGACCCGGTCCTCCGGCCGGTGGCCGACCGGGCCGTAGGCCTGCGCGATGCTGTGGCGCAGCCACTGAGCCGCGAGGTTGCGGGTGCACGACTGCGCCTTGGCCTCCTCGTGCAGCCGCGGTTCGTGGATGAAGCCGCCGCGAAACGTGTACCCCCGGTCCTCCGTGTCCGTTCCGGCCGCCAGGAACGCCTCCTGGCGGAACCGTCCCCGGGGCTCGCCGAACACCGGCTTCCCGCGGCGCAGCAGGTCCCAGAACTCCTCGGGGTCGTCGGCGCCCGGCAGCACCAGTCCCATTCCCACCACCGCCACCGCCTCCGCATCCGGTCCGGCGTCCCGTGCCTCCCGAGGGGTGACGCGCGTGAGCGGCCGCGCCGGCGCGGGCTCGGCCGGCGCAGGCGAGGGGGCGTGAGGGCCGGGGCGAAGCATCGCGTGCCCGAGCGACAGGCCACCGTCGGCGAGCACGCTCTGCCCGGTGACCCAGGACGTCCGCGGGGACGCCAGCACCGTCACCAGGCGGGCCAGCTCCTCCTCGGTGCCCAGCCGGCCCAGGGGGGCGTTCGCGCCGCAGATGTCGCGCAAGGCGGCGCCGCCGGGGAACAAATCCGCCGTCGGATTGTCCAGCAGACCGGCGGAAGCCACGTTCACCCGCACCCCGTGCGGGGCGAACTCCACCGCCAGGTACCGGCTCAGTGCCTCCAGTGCCGCTTTGCTGACGCCGACCGTCGCGTAGTTGTCGACCACCATCCCGGCTCCGATGGAGGACACGTTCACCACCACCCCGCCGGTCTCCGCCAGCAGCGGCAGCGCGGCCCACGCGCAGCGGCGGGCACCGTGCACGTTGACGTCGAAGACCTTCTGCCACTCCAGGTCCGTCAGCGTGCTCGCCGGCGCCAGCACGCCCCGGGCGGCGTTGTTGACGAGCACGTCCAACCGCCCGGCGCGTTCGCGCACGGTCTCGATCATCGCCGCGACGTCGCCGGCCTTGGTCACGCTGGCCCGGATCAGGTCCCCCGAGCCACCCGCGGCGACCACTTCGTCCAGGGTGCGCCGCGCGGCTTCCGCCGAGTGGAAGTAGTTGACCAGGACGTGGGCTCCCGCGGTGGCGAACTCGAGCGCGATCGCCCGGCCCACCCCCTTGCCGCCGCCGGTGACCAGGACGACCCGGCCCGCGAACTCGGCCGCCGCGGCTTGGTGTCCGGCCGGAGCGCTCACGCGTCGCTCCCCACCGGGTGGCGGTCGTCGCGCAACCGCATGACGAGATCGACGATCGCGTCCATCGTCGGGTAGTTCGTCAGCCTTGCCCCGGAGTCCGCCGGCGGGATGCCGAAGTGCTCCAGGGTCCGGGTGAACGCCTCGGTCTGCTTGATCGAGTCGATGCCCAAGTCCGCTTCCAGGTCGGCGTCGGGTTCCAAGGCGTCGGGCGGGTAGCCGAGCAGATCGGCGTACACGGTGCGCACGGTGTCGAACACGGCGTCCCGGCCGGCGGCGGCCGGCGGCGCGCTCTCCTCCGCGGTGGACGTCTCCGCTCGCGGCGTCGGTACCGGCACTGGCACCGGCGCCGCTTCCGCGACGTCGACGGGGCCGGGCGCGGGGGCCTCCGGTCGGCCCGGCGGCGCGGGGCGCCGTGAGACGGTGGCACGTCCGTCCCGAGCCAGCGACGGCACCGCGTCCAGATCGGCCTCCAGGCCTCGCCGGTCGGTCCGCTTCCGCAGCGGGGCGACGGTCACCGCGCCGGGCACGATCGCGGCCACCAGGTCCACCAGCACCCCCTTCGGGCCCGACTCGACGAACCGCCGGGCGCCGTCGGCGTGGATTTCCCGCGCCGCGTCGAGGAATCGGACCGGCAGCACCAGGTGGCCGGAGATCACCCGGCCGACCTGACCGACGTCCTCGATGTAGCGACCGAGTATCGCCGAGTACACCGGCAGCCGCGGGACGCGTCTGGGCACATCCGCGACTCGCTCGCCGAAGTCGTCCGCCGTATCGGCCAGGAGGGGGTTGTGGAACGGGTAGGGGATGCGCAGGCGCGTCGCCGTCAACCCGAGCGCGGTGGCCACCTCGTGCACCCTCGCCAGCTCCTCGTCCGGCCCGGACACCACCACCTGGCCGGGACCGTTGTCCGCGGCGACCGCCAGGTGCCATTCGTCCAGGGCGCCGATGATGTCCTGCGCGCGCCGCGCGCCGCAGTTCAGGGCGACGAGGCCGCCTCGCGGCGCCTCGATCCGGCTCAGCGACTCGTCGCGCTGCGCCACGACGTGCGCGCCGTCTTCCAGCGTCAGCGCCCCGGCCGCGGTCAGCGCGGTCAGCTCGCCGAAACTGTGGCCCAGCAGGAGATCCGGCCGGACCCGGTAATCCTCGGTCAACAGCCGGAACGCGGTCACCGAGGAGGCGAAGATCGCCAGGTGGAGCGCGGGTGGGTCGTGTTCCACCAGCTCCTGGAGGTTCGGCGAACCGGGGTCCAGAAGCATCGGTGAGACGGGCGCGCGGCCCAGTCGCCCGGCCACCTCGTCCACGATGGACAGTGTTTCCCCGATCACCGGGTGCCGGTCCACGAGGTTGCCGAACAGTCCCGGCAGGTAGCTCCCCTGCCCCGGGAATAGGAAAGCGGTGCGAGTCGGCATCGTTGGTCTCCGTGTCATTTCGAGCGGGCGGCGCGGCGCGGCGCGGCGGACTGGTCGGGCTGGGGACCGTCACCGGGTGGCGCCGCGGGTTCCCCGTTGCGGAGGAAGGATTCGACGATGCCGGTGAACCGCTCGGCGTCTTCCAGGTGGGGGTAGTGACCCGCCGGCAGGAGCCGATAGCCGCCCCCGGGGACGAGCCGCACCGACCTGGCCTGCCAGGCCGGGGTGATCGGGTCGCCGATCCCCCAGATGGCGAGGGCGGGCAACCTCAGGCGGGAAAGATCGGGCCGGAGGTCGTACCGCTGCCCCAGCAGCGTCGTGATGTTGGTGATGACGGCGAGCGACGTGGCCGCGAACTGCGGGATCCGGCTTCGCCGGATGTGCTCCTGGTACCACAGCGCGGGAATGCGCCACGGTTGCCGCGTCGCGTAGAGCGCCCCCGCCACGGTGCTCACCAAGGCGCCGGCGGCCAGGAGCCCGGCCGCCAGGGCGACCCGTCTGACACCCGGCCTGCCCAGGAAGATCTGGATCGGGTTGGTGGCGCGCCCGAGCCCGCCGGAGCAGACCAGAACCATGCGGCCGACCCGTTCGGGCGCCTCCCGCGCCATCAGGATGGCCATCATGCCCCCGAGCGAGTGGCCCACGACGTCGAACCGGTCGAGCTCCACGGCCGCGGCGAAGCCGAGGGCGAACCGGGCGAAGCCCTGGGGCGAAACGTCCTCCAGCGGCGGCGTACGGCCGTAGCCGGGCAGATCGAGGGCGAGCACGCGGTGGCTCGCCGCCAGCCGACCGAGTACCGCGATCCAGTCGAAGGCGTCTCCGGTGTTGCCGTGCAGCAACAGCACGGGCGGCCCGTTTTCCCCGGCTTCGAGGTAGTGGGTGGCCACGCCGTCCACGTCGGCTCGGCGCTCGTGGATTCCGGCGGGCAGAGGGATTTCGGTCGGCATGATTTCCTTTCACAGGTGGATGTAGGAGCCGGGCGCCGGTGCGCCGGCCGGGTAGCGGTCGCTGCCCATCGGGGGTGGTTCGGCGCGCTCGCCCGCGCGTTCGGACAACCAGCCCACCCACGGCAGCCACCACGACTCCTTCCGCAGCTGCGCCCGGTCCAGCCACCGCGCGGGGTCGTCTGGCAGCGTGTCGGCGGACCAGTGCGACGCTTTGGGGTGCGGCGGGTTGACCACGCCGGCGACGTGCCCCCCGGACGAGAGGCAGAAGCGCACGTCACCCGCGAGCTGTCGCGCACCGCTGTAGGCCGAAGGCCAGGGGACGATGTGGTCGTTGCGGGCGGCGACGACGAACGCGTCCTGGCGTGCCCGGTCCAAGCGCAACGTGCGTCCCGCGACTTCCCAGTCACCGGAGGCGAGCTTGTTGTGCAGCGCCAGGTCGTGCACGTAGTCGTGGTGGGCCGCGGCGGTGACGTTGGTCGTGTCGTTGTTCCAGGCCAGCAGGTCGAATGGCGGCGGGCTCTCCCCCATCAGCCAATTGCGGGCGAAGTAGTGCCAATACAGGTCCTTGCCGCGGAGGAGGTCGAACAGCAACGCCAGGGTGTGCCCTTCGACGTACCCGCGTTCGGTCATGATGCGTTCGCCCGCGGCGAGGGTGTGGTCGTCGGCCAGGGCGCCCCACACCCCGATGTCGGAGAAGTCGACGTAGGTGTTGAGCAGGGTGGTGCTGCGGACGCGCCGGTCGCGGCCCGCCGCCAGCCACGCCTGCAGCATCACCACGAGGGTGCCGCCGTTGCAGGCGCCCAGCAGGTTCAGCTGCGGGGACCCGGTGATGTCGAGGGCGGCTTCACAAGCGCCCAGCAGCCCGCTGAGCATGTAGTCGGCCAGGGTGACGTCCCGCAGGTCGCGGCCGGGGTTGCGGTAGCTGATCGCGAAGACGGTGTGGCCGTGCTTGATCGCCCACTCCACCAGGCTGCGACCGGGGGAAAGGTCCAGCCCGTAGTACTTGTTGACCCACGGCGGGCTGATCAGCAGCGGGATGCGGTGGACGGCCGGGGTCTGCGGTTCGTACTGGATGAGTTCCAGCAACGGGGTACGAAGAACCACCCGGCCCGGGCTGGCGGCCAGGTCACGGCCCAGCGCGAAGGCGGAGGCGGGTACCTGACGCGGCCGCCCGTGGTTGTGCCGCACGTCCTCGGAGGCGTTGCGCATCCCTCTCAGCAGGCTTCGGCCCCGGCTTCGCACTGCGCGGCGAAGGACTTCCGGGTTGCCGAGCACCGTGTTGGTGGGCGCGACGGCTTCGCTCAGCAGCTGTACGGCCAAGTGCGCCCGGCGGTGCGGAGCGGCGGAAAGACCGGCGCTGTCGACGACTTCGTGCGCCAGCCGGTCGGAGAGCAGGTAGGCCTGTTGGAGCAGGTGGAAGTAGCGGTGTTCGGTCCACGCACGGTCCCGGAAGCGCCGGTCGTCGGTGGCGGGGAGGACGGGGTTGGCAGCGGGGTGGTCCGCACCGAAGACACCCGTGGCCGCCGCCGCGGCGGCGGTGTCGCGCGCGGCGCGGATCACCGCGCCGGCGGTCTCGGGCCAGTTGTCCAGGACGCCGCGGGCCACGGGCGTCAGCGAAGCACCGAGCCACCGAACCGCGATCAACGCTTGCCGGACGGTCGCCGGGACACCCGGACCGGGTTCTTCGCCGAGAGAACTGGAGAGTCGGGACATCGGCCTCACACCGGAACTCCTTCTGCTGGGGTAAGGAACCGGGGTCACATGCGGAGGCCGCCGTTGACGGCCCAGACCTGGCCGGTGTAGCGCGAAGCGTCCTCGCACAGGAACGCCACGACGCGGGCCACTTCGTCCGTGCCGCCCACTCGCCCCAGGGGGATGCTTGCGAGCACCCGTTCGCGGTTGCGACCGGTCAGGCTCGCGGTCATGGTCGTGTCGATCAGCCCGGGGGCCAAGGCGTTGACGGTCACGCCCGAAGCGGATTCCGTGACGGTGCCCGCCTTGGCCGCCAGCAGGGCGGCTTCCTGGGCCAGGCACATCGTCAGGCCGATCAGGCCCGCTTTGGCCGCCGCGTACGGCGCCTGCCCCACCGCGCCGGCCTGGCCGACCACGGACGACATGTTGACGACCCGGCCGGATCCGCGCTCGATCATGCCCGGGAGCACGCGCTTGGCGAGGTAGAACGGGCCGGACAGGTTGATCGCGAGCACCTGGTCCCAGTCCTTCTCCGGTACGTCGGTGGCCATGGCGGGCCGGGTGGCTCCGGCGTTGTTGACGAGGATGTCGATTCCGCCGTGCCGGGCGGAGACCTCGGCGACCAGGCGCTCGCAGTCTTCGACCGAGGAGACATCGGCACGGTGGAGGGAGTGACCGGCCCGCTGCCCGGCGATTCGATCGGCCACCGCATCGGCCTGCTCTACCGAGGTGTGGTATCCGATCGCCACGGTGGCTCCCGCGTCCGCGAGCGCCTGGCAGATCGCCGAACCGATACCCCGGACGCCACCGGTTACCAAGGCGACCTTGCCCGACAAACCGGTGCCGGAGTGGTGGTGGGTGGTGGAATGGGTCACTTGGGCTCCAGAGGATCGCTGCCTGTGGTGGAAACGGAACTGCACCCATCGTTTTCCGGCGCGGCCACCCGGGCAATGGTCCGGCCGATACATGTCTTTCGGAGCGGTCCGTTCGATCACGCCCGACCGAGACCGCCGGTCAAGCGGCCATCCCCCGGTTCGAGGCGATGAAACGGTTGAGACGCAGGGGCAAGGGGATTGCCCCTGTCCGATAACGGCGCGACCGTGGGGATCGATGGGCCCGCAGCAGACCGGAGCGCGGCTTCCGCGCCCCTGCCGGAGATCGTGAAAGGGGAATGCGATATGTCCCACCGCGTGTTGCTTTCAGGCGGTCCGGATTACGTGGCCTCCGGTGATCGCAGCCGGATCGTCGAAGAGCTGACGGACGAGGTCAAACTGTCCTGCTACGGCGGCCACGAACACTTCTCCTTCACCGGTGACTACCGGGTCGTCGACGGCGAGCGCGCGGCGGTGATGCGGTGGTGCGGACGCACGACCGTCGCCGAATGATCGACTCGACCGGCACGGCAACGCGCGTTTCCCGGCGGGCAGGCGACTGAGGACGCCGGCACCGTTTCGGACCGCCTCGAGGCGGTCCCTGCCAGCGAGTGGCAGCCGTGTACCGCCTGCCGGCGCGCCCTGCACCGCGCCACCTGGACACGCTTGCACGGCGCCTGCCCGGCGTGCGGGACGACCCGGCGGCTGGGTACCCGGGACCGGATCGCGCAGCTCGCCGTTCCCGGGACCTTCACCGAGCACCTGGCGCGCTTGCGGTCCACCGATTCCTTGTGCTTCACCGATTCACAGCCGTGCTGCGCGCGGACGCGCAAGGCACACGCGGGCACGGACGCGTCCGTGCCCGCGGCCGCGGCCGTCATCGGCACCGCGCACCTCCGGGGCCGGCGGGTCGTGCTCCTGGTGATGGATTTCGGGTTCCCCGGTGGAAGCATGGGTGTGGTCGTCGGCGAGAAAGTCGTCGCAGCCGCCGATCTTGGACGACAAGGTCGCAGGGGTGACCGGCGCCGGTCGCGGCCTCGGCGCGGCGTGCGCCATCGCGCTCGTCGAACTGGGCGCCTTGGCGGACGGCGTCGACGAGGTCATCCGCACCGTCCGCACCGAAGCGCGGCTGGGCGCCGACTGGATCAAGTTCGCCGGCACCGGCGGATTCGGCTCCGAACACGACGATCCCGAGCTGGTCACCCACTCCCGAGCCGAAGTCGACGCCCTCGTCGCCACCGCACGCGACCTCGGCAAACCCGCCGCCGTACCCCCGCCACGCTCTCGACGCTCGCGGACAACGGCATCTGGCTCGTCCCTACCCAGGTCGTCACCGTCGAATGCCTGCGACACCTCGAAGACGACCACTTCTGGGCCGACAAACCAATCCACCTCAGGGAAACGTTCCGCACCCACGCCGACCGCCTCCACCAGTGCGCTTCCCACCCTGCCGGCTCGGCGGTCCGGATCGCATTCGGCTCCGACGCCAGCGTCCTGCCCACCGCGACAACTGGCGCGAATTCCCTGCCATGGTCTCCACCGGCATCAGCCCGCTGCGCGCCCTCCGCGCCGCGACGTCCGAAGCCGCCGCGCTGCTCGCCACGCCGGACCGCGGCATCATCCGCCCCGGCGCGCTCGCCGACCTCATCGCCATGCCCGGCAACCCCTTCGACGACATCGACTGCACCGGAAACGTCGACTTCGTCGTGCAGAGCGGTCGCGTCAAGCGGCACACCAACCCCTGACGCAAGGCGACCGCGGACCACGTTCATGGGCATCAAGCTCCACCCCCGAGCCACGTACCTATCCAGGTGCAGAACCGCCCAGCATGCAGGACGCGCTCGCGTTCGTCGACGATCTCGATGGTGGCGGAACGCTTGTGCGGATCTACGGCGATGATCATTGGTGTCACGTTTTCTCCTCACCGTGCGTCGGTGTCAGGCGAGGCGGGCAGCAAACGAAACCGCCGGAGGGCAACTACTGCCACCCTGTGCTACGAATGAACGATCGATGTCACCCGGCACCGAATTCTCCCGCATGCAAGTCGCGACCTACTTTCCGAGGTGTCGCAGCCGACAGTCGCGGAGAGCGTGGCCTTCGTGCCGATGACGACCGCAGTCGACGCCACTCGCCGTCGCTCTCGCGCATCGGTGACCGTCGGTGTCATGCCGCAGCCAACGAGCATCGCCCATTTACTTGGGCAACACGGACGATACGAGCTGCAATGCGGCCATTCGAGTGCACATCGACGCCAAGCTCGTCATCAGCGCCACGCGACTGCGTTTCCCCTCGACCCGAATCCGCCTCAAGCACCGAGGTACACGATGATCAGTACCGCCCGCCGAGCTACCACGCCACACTCCGTCTCGCCGCGCCGGGCCGGCGCCCGGCTTCGCCGGCAGACCACCGGAGGTCATGGCCTGAGGTTCGCGTTCTACGGGCGGATGTCCACGGTCGAGTTCCAAGACCGGACGACGTCGTTGGGGTGGCAGCGCGAGGTCGCCGAGGAGACCATCCGAGGGCACGGCGTGATCGTGGCGGAGTACTTCGACGAAGGATGCTCACGTCGGCTGCTCTGGCGCGAACGGCCGGCCGCGGCCCAGCTGATGGCAGCCGCGGCGGGACCGAACCGTTCGTTCGACGCTGTCGTCATCGGAGAGTACGAGCGAGCGTTCTACGGAGACCAGTTCGACACCGTGCTGACCACGCTCCGGGAGCAGGGTGTCCAGCTGTGGCTTCCGGAAGCGAACGGTCCGGTGAACCTTGACGACCCGGTGCACCAGGCACTGATGCTCCTGCTCGGGTCCCAGTCGCGCCGGGAGGTGCTGCGGGCCCGGCACCGAGTGCTGGCCGCGATGGGCGTCCAGGCCCGTGTTCAAGGCAGGTTCCTCGGCGGTCGGCCACCTTACGGCTACCGCCTGGCCGATGCCGGTCCGCACCCGAACCGGGCCCACGCGAGCTGGGGCCGCCGCCTGCACCGCCTGGAACCCGATCCGGCCACCGCACCGTGGGTGCGGTGGATCTTCCAGCAACGAGCGACGGGACGCAGCGTGGCCGGGATCGCGCGGGAGCTGAACGACCGCGGCATCCCGTGTCCCTCGAGCGCTGACCGGGACCGGAATCGTCACCGGACGCGGCACGAGTGGATCGTCCGGACGGTGGTCGGGATCCTCGAGAACCCGCGGTACACCGGGCGGCAGGTGTGGAACCGGCACGGCACCAGCACAACCGGGCCGTCCCACCACGGTGTTCCCGCCCGACCGCCGGCGGCACGAGGCTGGGCCAAGTCGGACAAGGTGACACATCCGGCGCTCGTGAACGAGGCCACGTTCCTGGCGATCCAAGGCATGCGCGCAGCCCGCCCCACCCAGCACGGCCATACCAGGACGTACGTACTGGCGGGACTCGTGCAATGTCAGCTGTGCGGCCGCCGACTGGACTCGCACTGGGTCAACGGCCGCCCCGGCTACCGCTGCCGCCACGGCCACACCAGCGCCCGCGACCGCCCACCAGAACTCGCCAAGAACGTCTACGTCCGCGAAGACCACCTACTCGACGATCTCCGCGCCCGACTCCCTGAGACGGCCGATGGAGATGGTCCCGCGATTGCGAGCTATCTGAGAACGAACTGCCTGACGATCAGCTGCGGCGGTCCACACGAGAAGTCAAACCTCACCGTCCGGAACCCATACGAACCGCTGCAGCCGAACCAACCGGAGGGCAGCTGCTGCTACTCTGACCTGGCCGCGACGCGCGGCTCTATGGGGTAATTGAGTGTCCGAGACGATCTTGCTCACTATCTACACGTCTCGCGCTTACGTAGGGCGGTCTCATGCCGCTGGTCGTGCGCCGACCGGTACGGGCGACAGTCACCCGGTTTCGCTAGAGGCAAGGCCCGGCGAGTACAGCCCGATCGACTCCCGTCGGTGCGGTGGCCGAAATTCAATGGCGCTGTCAGTCCGCTGCCGTTTCGCGCCGCCGCGCTGGATTGATCAACACGGCGCCCGCAAGGCCAACTAAGCCGGCTACGCCGAGAGGGATGGTCCACGCGCGCCGACTACCTACGGCGGAGTCGCACGATCGCTGTCTGTCGATATCCCCAAGGTTGTTATTCGGGGCGAATGCTGTGCCGCAGTCAGCCTGTTGGACAGTGTGCAGGTTCACCCTGTACACGGAGTTGAAAGGATTCGGCTCGTCGTATGGCGCGTGGATTTGGATGACCATCCCGACCAGGCTGGCCAGCACGAACACGGCCGCGACGATAGCGGCGAAGGTTCTTGGCTTCATGGTGACGGCTCCTCAGCGATGTTGACCACGAGTCGCGAGATCCATGGGGAGCGTTACGCGCCCGCGCAACCGTCACCAGTTCGTAGTTCTGTCCGGATCGATTGCTCGCCTTTGGGTGCCAGTGTTGGATTGCGGCGGCCAACGGCCAAGGTGATCACTCACTCGGCAATATCAGCGCCGCACTGACCGGCGGCCAGCCAGGCCGGCCAACTGGCGCAGTTCTATCGAGGTTCAGGGCTTGACCTGCGGTTCGGACACGAGAAGAGGCCGTCGACGTGACAGTCTCTCCGCGGGTGAATTATGCGCGTCTGCAAAAATGATCATGCTAACTGTTTACACTCTTTGTGATCCACTAACGACGTGTAGACGCCGGGCAGGCAGGCCGTACACGCATCGCCATCGGTGAAATTCAGCCACAGACTAACCTTCTGATCAGTGATTCGTCACCAGATGTAACCGTTGATCAGCTCGGCGCGACCTAGCATTGTGAGCTACAGTCACGCGTCGAGGAGGGCCACCCGTGGGGTACTTGCACAAGCAGAAAAGGTACCGGCCAACGAACTGCCTCGACTTCAAACCAGCCACCACTGAAGGGAAATGCCGGTGAGCACATCTCTTCAGCTTTCGAGATCAATTTCACAACCTCTATTCGGAGGCGAGTACGACAACTTAACTGCAGACTGTGCCACCATTCGACAGGGCGACATTGTCGAGCTAACGCAGAACAAAGATGGCGCCGACGTTTTCGGAAGACACTTCGGAGTCATCGTAACGGCGAACTGCGATCTCGCGTTCGACAAGCATCGAGGACTACTTACATATGTTCCGATTATCCCGATTGAATGTTATGTTCAACACTTTACATGTCCCCGAATGCTTGAATCCGAAGAAAAATCTTCGCTCGATGAGCTTCGCAAAAAGATTTTAACAGAACGGGACGAAGTCTTCTTCGACCGCGTCTTCGACATGTTATACGCCGAACTTTACCCTGTTGAAGAAATATGCAACAAGGTTCCTTTGGGACAAGCCGCCAAGACTCGGATCCGCGCACACTCCGCAATCGTTGACACAAGAAGAAACTATACACTCGCAGACGCACCGGATCATTCCTTCAACCAAATCAAGGTCCTGGCCAAAGATCTTGACCGGATTCTGAAACCGAAGAAATCTTTTCCCGATCGCTACTCGGCCGAGATGCACAGAAGGCTGACCAAGAGCCTAGCGGGCGACGCACTATTTCTCGGAAAGATATCCACGGAGCACGACCGCGGGTACACTGCGGTTCTACGAATGATTCGCGAGCTACGACAGGATAGAGTTTCCTTGACTGCGGTATCTGAGCGCATCAAGCAGAACTTCTACACTGCTCGGAGAATGTCTCGACTGAGTACATTGTACACCCACAGACTTGTACAGCAAATGAGTCAAGTATTCACGGACATAGGCCTTCCGGTCGACTACGAGGCTTTCCGAGATAGCCTTATCGAGACGCGATTGAGTGAACTTCTCTCTTAAGATCGACGGGGCAAAAAATGTTTGCAATATTTACAGATAAGTCACTTCGAGAGTTCATCGAAGCGGGAAGAGTCAACGGCTTTAAGCCCCCTCAGGCGGACTCGCTAATTAGCGATGATCTCGCTGCAACCATCGTCGACGGCACGATTGTATTCACGCACAGGGAAGACACCGAAGAAACCCCAACAATATTCGTCAGCTTGGAGGCTTGGGAGTTCTTCGCACTCTCTGAATCCGAACACCGTCCCGGCTACTCGGAGCTAATGTTCAGGTTCTTTGAGCGCGTACACAGAGCGTCTAAGTCTTTCGCGCAGAACGATATCTCTATACCAAGAAATTGGGTGAAGTACAGCTACCGAAACCTGGTAGCATTTTTCGCTGTGCCAAAACTTCCAGGCTGGACAGCTCCCTATAGATGGATAGCCGAGAAGCTACCGTCAGGTGGCGCATGCTTCTGGCGAGTCACCGGCCAGGGTGACGAAATCCGGCTTGAAGATTTTTCTCCCGACTATGGCCTTCTCGAAATTTTGCAGCTTATATGGCGAGATACGGTTCGATCCACACTCGACCGTCTACCACCACATGAGCCTGCAGCCAACTATCTTCAGCACACAGTGGACCTCAGTCGAGAGACTTCACAACAGGTAACTCAAAAAAGGAGCTATTCAAGCTGGCTCCCTCTGCTATCCAGCAGCCAACGACAGGTACTGATCGGCACTGATTCCGGAGCCCTCAAAGTACGAGGTCAGGCGGGATCCGGAAAAACCCTCACTCTTGAGCTTCGAGCACTCAGGGAAGTGTACGCCGCATTCGACGATGGCAGGACATACAGAGTCCTGTTCTTAACTCACAGTTGGGCAATGCAGGAGCAGGTAGAAACCTCCCTGAGCGAGTTAGACGAGCGTGGTTTATGGCGCCAGTACATCGACGTGGTCCCGTTACCATTCCTTCAGGAATCAATACAGGGGTCACTGCCAGAGGGTGCACTATTACTTGGCGATGATAGCTTAGAAGGCAAGAAGAAGCAGCTAGACATAATTATTGACTCCGTCGAATCAGTGGCCAACAGCACTGGTGAAACCTACACAAATGACGTCAGCCAGCTCATCCAACTCGCTATCGACGACGACAATAGGGGTAAGTACCGAACCGCCCTCGCCTGGCAGTTAATGCGCGAATTCGTTGAAGTTATCGACGCAAACCGACTGAAGCCCGGGGTTAATTCTCTTAAGAGATACCTTCAATTAACCCGAGAAGAGTGGATGGTACCTCTTTCCAAAGAGGCAGACCGTCAATTTTCATTCGCCGTATATAGGCTTTATGTCGCACGCCTGGTCGAAGAAGGACAAATCACAACCGACCAAGCAGTGGACGACTTTCGGGCGTATCTAGAGGGCTACGCCTGGAACTTGAGAAGAAGCACCGAAGGTTACGACCTAATCATCGTAGACGAGTTTCACCTATTCAACGACACGGAGCGCTACCTCCTTCACCTCCTCACAACAGACCCAGAGATCTATCCAAAGCTCATCTTGGCCGTAGACCCTGCACAGTCCCCCTTCACCCTACTGACCGGAATCAATAGCTCTGATCTTTCAAGATTGGGTACCGAGAGATTCGGCTCAGGCCAAGCCGAGTCCATCGAACTGGCAATTATTCATCGATTTACTGCCAAAATTCACCGTTTTGTTTCCCATATCTATGATAGTCTGCCAAATCTGATTGAACTCGGCTCAGATTGGACATATAGTCTGCCAACTTCCTCAGGGTCCAGCGACGCCAACGACGGCGCGGTGCCGAAACTCTACTTTTACGGCGAGGAGGAGATAATTCCAAGATCCGTGGAGTTGGCACTGAAGGCCAACTCTCAGCTTGCAGGACAAGGCCGTGTCGCACTAATCGGATTGACCTCCGCGGACCTCGCAAAGCTGCGCGATTCGGTATGCGCCAACGAAGGTGTAAAGAAGAATTTTTCGTACTAGGCAGTCGCGACGAGGCGACGCTGTTGCAGTACACACAGCGAGCCATCGTCATCAGCGCAGCCGAGTATACCGCTGGGCTTCAATTTCATACCGTTATAGTCGTTTCCTCTTCCAATCCGGAAGAAGCCTATAAAAACACCAGCGCCAGCAGGGCAATTGTGAGCCAGTTGTACCTGGCATGCAGTCGGGCAGAACTTGAGCTGCACTGTGTGGCACTTACCGGAGATACCGAAGTGGGGAATATTTTGAGAAGCGCGGCAGATTTGGAAATTGCGACCTCCGAATAGCGCGAAGGTGGCTGCACGCTGCCGTGAAGGAATTAGCGAGCGCGGGCGATACTGATGGCACATCGGACAACAACACTCGCCGACGAGGCGCCTACCAGCCGCACAATTTCTTGCCATGGCATGTACAGATACCTCGACGAGGGTGTTGAACCTTCAGCTTTCGTGGAAGTCTCATCGCAGCCACGGGAGGATCCAACTTCGCCACACCGGACCTATCAGCGATCTTCTTGCCGTCACAGCCCACCCGGCCGTCACACTCGCGGTGACAGTACAAATGACCGCATGACCTGCGAGGATGTGGCTCGTGACGGTTGTGACGGCCGACCTGAACCCGTCACAACCGGCACAACCGGACCTCACTCGTGCACGATCAGGTCTCAGACACGCCAGCCTTTACCTCAGACGCTCCAGGAGCGTATTTGCCGACTTCTGCCTCAAAGACGGCCGATTCGATCTTGCTGAAGTGGGATTCCCCGATCACGTCGATATGTGGCGTCGCAGCGTTCGCACTGTCGGGGAATCTGGTGTCGCCGACGCTCGTCGGACAGCTCGAACACCGCGGCGCCGGAGGCTCCACAGAGCATCGTGATGATCTGCCCAGGTGCAGGGATCTCCGTCAAGCGGGTTCGGTGCCACTCTCCTGCAATCACCGGGAGGATCGTAAGCGGGTCGATGTAGATTGCCGCCGTCACCGCGTCGCCCGGATCAGCGTAGGTGCACGCAAGGCCGACGTGCTTGCCGGCTTGTCGACCGCGTGCCGCAGGAGTGTCCTTGCCGTGTCGTGGTAGCGGCTCAGCATCGTCCGGTCGGTCAGGTAGATGTTGCAGTGATGGTGCCTGAGCACCACGGCGATCGGGCCGGAGCGGTCCTCGAAGAGCGTGAAGGCGCCGATCGACCTCAGCGCGGTCTCTGTTGACGGCACGATCCGGACAGTCACGTGTTCGAGCTGCGACGCCGCGCGAAGGTGGTCGATCTGATCGTCGCGCAGGTCGTCCAAGTCGTGAAGTGCCTGGTCATCGACCAGGAAGACGTAGCGACGGGTCCCGTCGTTCAGGGCCTGCTGGCGGACTTGGCGGCTCAGCAGGTCCATGTCCCTGCGGTCGTCCTTCACCACGGCCTTGTCGAGCACTCGTTCGGCATACGCTCTCGTCTGGAGAAGCTCCGGAATGCACGACGGTGCCCACTCCACGACGCTGCTGGAAAGCTGCTCGTACGTCCACAGCAGGTGCCCTAGCTGCGTGTCAGACGAGTCGACCAGGTTCGCGTCGCCGGCGTGCGAGGCGAGCGCCATCACCCGGTCGTACTCGGCCGACTCGACACGGAGGTATCCGAGGATCCAGGCCACGGCCGTCGCTGGCGCGACTCTAATGCCCAGCTCCCACGCCGATAGCGTCGCGGCTCGAACACCGATCTTGTCGGCCAGCCTCCGCAAGCCGATTCGGCGGCGCTCACGGGCCTCTCGCAAACTGCTGCTGACGGCAACAGTCGCGGGCGGACGGATGATCGGCTTGGGCATCTTCGGGTCCTTGTTGAGGCTGTTGGTGGCAGGCGCGCGCACGTGAGCTGGGGATTGAGGACGGGCGTGGGGTCGCCTGCTGTCAAGGCGGGCTCTCGGCGGGGAGCGCAGCTCGCACCTCGGCGACCAGGGCGCCGGCTGTTGCCGCGACCGTCTTTAGCGCGCCTATGTGCTCAAGCAGCCTGTCGAGGCCCAGCGGGGTCAGGCGGAGTTCGCGGGGTTCGGCACGGCATCGGAGGTAGCCAGCCGCGCGCAGGGACTCGATGTGCAGGTCCAGATCAGCGGCGGGAAGCCCCAACGCCTGCTGGACGGCGAGTTCTGGATGCCAACTGGTGTCGGCCAGCAGGCAAGCGATGAACAGGCGGACCGGCTGGAGGAACAGCGCGTCGAGGTCCGTACGCGAAGGGGACGAGATCGGCGTCATCGTCGACTCACCGCGACGCGGGCGGAAGCGTTCACGAGTCCCCGGCAGGTCGGACATGAACGGTCGGCCGGTGCCAGGCAGGAGTGAATCAGCACTTCGTGGCCGCAGAGAGAGCGGTACCGGCCTTGCTGGAGGCGGATGCCGCGCAGGAACTCCTCGTCCGTGACCGCGTGCGTCAAGCCGTCCAGGACGCACCGGTACCAGCTGATGTAGAGCGCTGAATGCAGCGACGTGCAGCTGGTGCCTGTCACGTCCCCTCCCTTCGACCTCACGAGCTGATGAAATCAGTCAAACTGGAGTCAGATTCGACGACCAGAGCAGCGGTGCAGCAGTTGTGTGGCGCGTACGTAGCAGTAGCTACTCTGAGCTGCAATTACTGCTGCTACATTGGTCCCGGTCACGCAGAGTTGGAGGTCGGGCATGTCCGCAGGGCGACGTCGGGATGGGCTG
This sequence comes from Amycolatopsis sp. NPDC051716, assembly GCF_040681595.1. NCBI lineage: Bacteria > Bacillati > Actinomycetota > Actinomycetes > Pseudonocardiales > Pseudonocardiaceae > Amycolatopsis > Amycolatopsis sp. NPDC051716. The sequence goes on from NZ_JBFAZA010000055.1 coordinate 42,129, forward strand.
ATCTCAGCTCGCAAGGTCGCCGGTTTTACCCAGGAGGGTCTGGCGGACGTGTTGCATGTCGACCGGTCCACCGTTGCCCGCTGGGAGGCGGGCGACTACGTGCCGCTCCCCTATCTCTGGCCGAAGCTCGCGAGCGTGCTCAGTCGTTCGCGAGACGAGTTGCAGGCCCTGATCGGCCCGAGCGCTGTCACGCAGGAGTTCAGCCCGAACGAGTCCTTCGAGCCGGTGTTCACGTGGCTCGATCGGCACGCCGGGTGGCCGCTGGGGCGAGCCCGTGAGCAGGTGCACGCGAGCGCGGCCGCCTCAGCTCGGAACCGGCCGAGTCCGCCGCGAAGCGTCATCGCGGATGCCCTGGCTGACTACTACGCGCCGTCAACCAGCGACCACCGGCCGTACGCCGCGCGCTGCGGGCGGGTGAAGGTGACCACCAGCGTCCTTACGCGGCCGGCGTGGCTGGACCTCGCCTGCTCGCTGACGCCCACGGGCGAGCGAACCACCTTCGACTGTGGCGGCGCGCGGCCAACGGCGGCGGTCGACGAGCGAGCCGCAGTGCAGCGCCTCGCGGACGCAGCAGCGTCCGGTATCCGGATCACCGACGTTCCCCTGTACCGGCTGCTCGAGGTCGACCCGCAGCCCGGAGCGCTTCAGGCGAAGGTTGGGATCGCCTCGTTCGTCGAATACGCGCTTGGCGTCGACCTGCTGGAACGCGAGTTGATCGACCAGTTGTCGAACGGTCGCAGTGTGCGTCCAGGTCATATGCCACTCCGCGACCGCCAGCTGCCTGACGTGACCGCGGTGCTCGACCTACCTGGACGCCTCTGTGCGGGTGGAGTACTGGCGTTGACCGCGATCGCGCGGCCAGCGGACCCGTTCCGCGGTGATCCCGACTTCGTGCTCTTGGTTCAGAAGCGATCCGCGCAGGTCGTGAACACGGCCAACCGCCTGTCGGTGATCCCGAAGAGCTTCCACGGGCCGCTCGCGGACCGGCGAGCGGACGCCCGGATCGGCGTCACCTTGCGCCGCGAGATGGAGGAAGAGCTGTTCGGCAGGACGGACGTCGACCGGTCCGCCGGAGACCGCAGGGTTGCCGATCCCATGCACCCGACCAGGCTGTCCGCTCCGATGCGGTGGCTCACGGAGCAGTCCGGCCGGCTGCGGATGGAGTGCACCGGGTTCGGGCTCAACCTGGTCAGCGGGAACTTCGAGTTCGCCAGCCTGGTCGCGATCCAGGATGAGGGGTTCTGGCCGCGGTTCGGAGGCGACGTTGAGGCGAACTGGGAAACCGCCGGCCTACAGCAGTATTCGACGCTCGACGGCGACTTGATCACCGAACTGATCAGTGACGAAAACTGGAGCAACGAAGGACTGTTCGCGTTTCTCCAGGGCTTACGACGGCTCTCCGAGATCGGTGGTGATCGAGTGAAGATTCCCGCCGTCGAATTAGATTTCTGAGGGCCAGCGAACAGTCAGGACGACAGAATCCGCCAACGCTTCCCAAGAATGGTCAATCCCGGGACCCCACATTACGTAGTCACCCTGTCGCGTCATGATCTTGCCGCCGCCGGTGACCTCTACGCGGAACTCACCGGAGATCAACATCACCAGCGTGGTTCGCTGGTCGCCGGAAGTCCACTCGGGACGCTTGTCGCCCGCAGGGTGGTTAGCCCACTTGACTTCGACGTCCTTGGAGGCGCGGACGCCCTGCGACGAGTCGATGAAGTGGCCGACCAGCCAGCCGCGCGTGCCGGCCGCGTCGTCGTTGGCGTTGCCGGCGGTCCAACCGTCGCTCACTGGCCTATCTCCCATTCGATCGCGGGCAGTTTCACGCGCTCTCCGCCAATTTCCGCGAGGCGGCGGAGCCCTTGCGTCATGGCGAACAGTCCTTCGTTGCTCCACGCTACATCACCCAACAACTCGGTGACGAGTTCCGCATCAGTAGTCGAATACTGACGAAGAGTCGCGGATTCCCAGTTAGCTTCGACTACTCCCCCGTAGCGTGTCCAGAATTCTTCGTCGTCGATGACGATCAGGCTGGCGAACTCGTAGTTCCCGCTCACGAGGTTCAGTCCGAACCCGGTGCACTCCATGCGCAACCGGCCGGGCTCGGCGACGAGCCAGCGCATCGGCTCCGTGAGCCTGGTCGGGTGCATCGGGTCCGCGGTCAGCGTGTCGGCCACGGTGTTGTCGGCGTCCGGTCGGCCGAACAGCTCCTCTTCCATCTCTCGACGCAAGGTGGCGCCGATCTGGGTGTCTCGTCGGATGTCGGTGAGGGGTTGGTGGAAGCCCTTCGGAATGACGGCGAGCCGGCGCGTGGCGTTGAGGACGTGGCCGGAACGTTCCTGGACCAACAGCACGTAGTCCGCTTCACCGCGGTACGGGTCAGCCGGCCGCGCGATGGCCGTCAAGGCCAGGGCTCCACCTGCGCAGAGTCGCCCGCCGACGTCCAGGACGGCGCCGAGGTCTGGGAGGTAGCGATCACGCAGGGGCAGCGACGTAGTGTCGCCGGCCGCGAGCGCGTCGAGTAGCTCCCCTTCGAGCAGGTCCATCGTCAGCGCGTAGTGGACGAAGTGATCGACTCCGAACGTGCCGCCGAGATGGCGTTCATGGATGTCCGTGCTCAGCAGCCGGAAGAGCGGCGCGTTCATGAGCCGCGTGTTCATGGCCACCGTCTCGGCCAGCCGGTTAACCGCTGCATTCGTCGTGTGCTCGTCGAGCACCTCCCGCGGTTCTGGCCGGACGCGCGCGATCGTGAGCCCGTCGTGCGGCGGGCGCAGTTCGCACGCCAGATCGAGCCAATCAGCGCAGGTCAGGATGCTGGTGTTCACCGCCTGTTCGCCGCAGCTACCGGCATACAAGCCGTGGTCACCGTGGTGCCGACCGTAGTATTCGGCGAGCGCGTCGGTCACGGCGCGCTGATCAACCCATGCGCGGCGAGTGGCTCGGGCATACGCTTCGTGCGCGTCGACGTGTGCAGCTTGCTCGGCGACGGCCCGGCGCGCGGCGCCCGGGCTCCGGTAGGCGTGCTGGTCGAGCCATTCGAGAGCCGCGCCGATGTGGGGGTCCGCGGCAAGTCGTCGGTCGGCTTCCTTCGTGTCCGGCCTGGTGTGAGTGGCCGTCCCGTCGCCGATCAGCTCGGCGAAGCGGCCTCGCTCGGCGCCCGACGCCCGTTCATACGCGGTGTCGAGGACCTGCTGCATCTCCGACTGCGGGCGCAGGTCCGGCTTCTGGTGCCAAGACGCAACCGTACGCGCGCCGATTCCCAGCTTCTCGGCGAATTTCTCATTGCTCAGCCGCAACGCGGATTGCAACGCCGAAGCCGATCGTCCAGTCCAGCCACCTACCCCGCTCATTGCCGCCCCAATGCGCTCTTGTGCAGTGGATATGCAGTGGCTGCGCACTGCTTCTGCACTGGTTGTGCATGGGATCGGACGTCGTTTCGGCCTTGAATTCTAGGTATGGAAATCACCTGGTTCACCAGCCCGAATCGCCCTCCGTTAACGCTTCGGCTTTACGTGGTCCACTACAGTCGCGAGGCTCGCTTGAACCTCTTCCAGCCGGTCGGTGATCTCGGCCAGGCGCTGTTCCAGTGCGTCCAGCCGGGACCACAGCTCGTGGCCGTCGTCGGCCGGCTCGTCCGGGTGCGGCGGGGTGCGGCTTTGCAGCACGGCCAACAGGTGCTGCGGGTGCCAGCCCAGCGTCGTCGACAGGGCTTCGAGCGTGCGCGCGCTCCGGCGACGCTCGACCGTGTGGTGCTGGAGCTCGCGCACGATCGCCTGCGACACGTGCGACCGCTCGGCCAGCTCGCGTTGCCGCCAGCCGAGTTCGTTCACGCGCATGTTGATGGCCTTGGCGACTGCCGCCCAGTCCTCCGTCACGTATTCCTCCGCGCTCCGCCTCAGCGCCGAGATTAGCGGTACTTCGCGCTTTCACCACGTCGCCTGGCACTTCGCCGGCGGCGCGTCGAGCAAACGCGCCCTATGACGAGCTGAAATCAACAGCATAGTCTTGAAATCAACAGATTGGCTTTCTCATGAACTCGCGAATCACCTTTCACACCATTCGAGAAGCGGCCTGGCTACTGGGCGTGTCCCGGGGTGCGGTCAGCCAGGCAATCCGAACGCGAGAACTGCGCGCCACCCGGTGCCGTTCCGGTCTCCGCGTGTCCTCGACCGAGCTGGCCCGTCTGCTCGGGTCGCGTCAGGCCGGGGGCGCCGCATGAGCGCCGACGACCTGCAGTTGATCGGGATCGCCTGGCGGCTGGACCGGCTGCGCTGGGTTCCGAGCGAGGTCCTGACCGACGTCGTGACCAGCGAAGGAGTCTGCATGTGGCCCCCGCCGGACGACGGGCCACCCGACGCTGACAGCGACGGCGAGCTGGCCGAGCGGCTGTGCGGTGGGTGCCCTGTCCGGGACGAGTGCCTGGAGCTGGAGTTGCGGACGGCCGGGCTCGACACGGTCGGCGTCTGGGGCGGGATGACTGACGACGACCGGCGCGCCCTGCACCCAGTCTGGCTGCGGCGCGGCGAGCGGACCGATCGGGGTGCGCGATGAACGGACTCACTGTGACGCCCACGCAGATCCTCGCCGGTGTCGGCGTGCTGCTCGTGCTGTTCTGGGTCTGGCGGGCGGGTTCTCGCCGGGCGAAGGCCGCCGCCGAAGCTGCTCGGAGTGGTGCGCGGCTCGTGTCTCTGGTCGGGCGGGTGCTGTTCAACGCCGGGCTGATCGTCGCTGTTCAGTGGGTTGTGATCGCTCATCCGGGCAGCCCGTGGCTGCTGTTCGCCGTACTCGGACTGCCCGCGCTGTTCGCGTCCTACGCCCTGACCCGCGCCATGACCGTGACCACCGTCGACACCGCGAAGCGGGGTGGTCGGCGATGAACCGGGCACAACGGCTCGCGCAGGACGCGGCCGAAGCCGCTGAGGTGCGCGCCTACCAGACCGATCCCGACGTCGTGGCGCTGCGGATCGAGCGGGTACGGCGGCAGGTCGACTGGATGTGCTGGTCCGGGATCGTGCTCGGGCTGGCGTTCACGATGACCAACGTCCAAGGCTTCGCATCGGCCGGGACGCGGCCGGGGTCACTGCCGTGGCTGGCCGCGTGGGTGCTGGACCCGACCGTCTCGCTCGTTCTGCTGGCGATCCTGCGGGCCGAGCAGGTGACCGCGCGGTACCAGGTTCGGACGGGTGTTTGGGTGCGGCGGGCGAAGTGGTTCACGCTCGCGGCCACCTACGTCATGAACACCTGGACGTCGTTCGCCGCCGGGGAGGCTGCGGCGATCGTGCTGCACTCGGTGCCGCCGCTTGTTGTGTTCGTCGCCGTCGAGGCGATCACCGACCTGCGGGACAAGCTCACCGATGCCGTGCTGGTCGCGGCTGAACGGCGGCCCGTCCAGCAGGAGACCGGACGGCGGGTGCTGTTCGCCGATTACCTCGCTATCGCTCGGGAGACCTGGACGCCGGACATCGAGATCACGCCGGCGTGGGTGCGGCGGGCTACCGGCTGCTCGCGTGGCCTGTCGCCCCGGCTGGCGCGGGCGCTGCGGTCGGAGGTGGGCAATGGCTGACTCATTGCCGATCAAGGCCGATCCCGTGTTCGACGGCGAGTTGATCGACGACACTTTGCCTCAACCGCGTCGGCAGGAGCCGAAGACGAACCGCTTCGTCCGGTGGTGGCGGCACTCGCCGCGTGTGCCGTTGTGGCTGAAAAGCAAGCCGCAGGCCGTCCAGGCGGGCAAGGACGCCATCGTTAGGCTGGTGAAGTCGCCGTGGCGGTACGTCAGCGCGGTCGTTCGCGGCCTGATCGTCGGGGTGCGGTGGTGGCGTGGATGGGTGACCGTCCGGGACTACCGGACGGCGGCCGAAGAGTCGGAGAAGCTGGCCGACAAGTTCACAGAGATTCGGGCGCTGACCCTGTTCCGCTGGAAGGTAACCGGTGCTGTCCTGGTCGTTGCAGCCGTCGGGGTGGCCATCGTTGACCTGGTGTACGGCACCGATCCTCTGTGGATCGGAGGTGCAGCGGCTTCCCTCGCACTCGCGATCCTCGGGCGTAAGAAGGACGGCAGTCCTGGTCGAAAGCCGGCGCTTGCCGGGCCGCGGACCTTGACCTGGACCATGGACCCGCAGGTCCTGGTGGACGCGTTCCGCGACGCGAAGCTGATCGGCAAGGACGAGGTGCTGCGGCTCGTCGAGCGCGCGACGCGTGTCGGCGACGGGTGGGCGGTCACCGTCGACCTTCCAGCCACCCGGAAGGCGGCTGACGTGGTGAAGAACCGGGATGCACTCGCATCGGCGCTCGCTGTCGATGAGGTTCAACTGATCGTCGAACGGGTCCGCGGCAACGGTGGCCACGCCGGGCGGGTATCGCTGTGGGTGGCTGATGAAGACCCGTACGCCTCGCCGCCGTTGCGAACGCCGCTGCTCGGCGTGGCGCAGTGGGATGCGTGGCGGCCGATCCCGTTCGGTCGGGATGCGCGGGACCGGCGGATTGATCTTCCGCTGGTATGGACGTCCTTACTGGTCGGTGCCATCCCCCGGCAGGGCAAGACCTTCGCTGCCCGGCTCGCGGCGGCCGGGCTCATCCTGGACGCCTGGGTGCGGCTGTACGTGGCGGACTTCAAGGCCGGGAAGGACTGGGACGCGGCCGGCTTGGTGGCGCATCGGTTCATGTCCGGCGACGAACCCGAACACGTTCTGGCGCTTGTGGACTGGCTGATTGAGCTGGTCGGCGAGGTTCAGTCGCGGTTCCGGCGGATGCGCGACCTGGACGACCTGACGTGCCCGGAGTCGAAGGTGACGCCGGAGATGTCCCGCGACAAGGCACTGAATATGCCGATCACCGCGATCTTCATCGATGAGGTCCAGGTTCCGTTGGAGGATCGCACGCCCATTGACGTGCAAGGGAAGAAGCTCACCGCGGGCGAGTACGTCGGCGAGCTGCTGACGTGGCTCGCGAAGAAGGGACCGGCCGCCGGGATCGTGCTTGTGCTGGCGACGCAGCGGCCGGATTCGAAGACGATCCCGTCCGGGCTGCGGGCAGTTCTCGGATCGCGGTTCGCGCTGCGCGTGATGGACTGGCGCGACTCCAACATCGTGCTCGGCGAGCAGATGAACACGCGCGGGTTCGACTCCAGCCGGCTGCTGCCCTCGCACAAGGGCGTTGGAATCCTGCGGCCGGATGGCGACACGTCGGCTGGCGCCGATGTGCTGGCCATGACGGTTCGGACGTACTACATGCCGAACGAGGACTGGCGGACCATCTGCGAGCAGGGCCGGACGCTGCGCGAGACGGCCGGGACTCTCACCGGGCACGCGGCCGGGCAGGACACCATGCCGGTTCTCGACCACACGGCCGCCGTCAAGGCAATCGGTGCAGGTCACGCGGCTGAGTCGCCCGGCGAGCTGCCCGAGGTACTCGCGTCGCTCGTCGAGTACCTGAGTAACGATCTCGAACCGGACGGCCGAGACTTCGTACCGACGGCCGAGTTGCTGGACGTCCTGGAGGTCGACTCGCGGACTTTCGCGCAGCAGATGTCCGAGGTGGGATGCCGGCCGACGCGAGACCGCGTGACCGGCGAAGACGGCGATATCCGGCAGGTCCGCGGGTATCGGATGGCTGAAATTAGGAGCGCGATCAGCCGGGCAACCACGGGCGCCAGCACGGCAGACGAGGACGGGCAGCGATGAGCACCGCTCGTTCCGAAGATCCGCCGATCCGGGTTATCCTACCTGCGGGATTACCAGAGCTGACGCCCGCTGTCGCGCGTGCACTGCTGGCCGTTCTGATCGAGGTAACCGAGGTGCCGGCGCTGGACGCGCCAGCAGAGGAGGTGAACCGTGACAGCTGAAATCATCAGCGACCCGTGGGCAACGCTGGATGACATCCTGGGCCTTGAGGTCGCCGACGTGGCGGACGACGGGATCGGGGCGTTGGCGGCCTACGGCCGGTGCTCGACCGAGGACAACCAGGACCCGGAGACCTCCCGCGGCTGGCAGTTCGGGAACGCGCGCAAGTTCGTCGAGCCGCTCGGCGGGCAGATCGTGGCGGAGTTCTTCGACATCGGGCAGTCGCGGTCCGTCCCGTGGGAACGGCGAACCGAGGGCGCGCGGCTGCTCGCCGAGTTGAAGAATCCGCGTCGCGGATGGGACGCGATCGTGGTCGGCGAGGGCACACGATGCTGGTTCGGCAACCAGTTCTCGCTTATCGCGCCGAAGTTCGCCGCCTACGGGGTCGATCTGTGGGTGCCGGAACTCGGCGGGAAGTACGACGCGCGGAACCCGTCGCACAAGATGCTGATGAGCGTGCTCGGCGGGATGAGCGAGTCCGAACGCCAGCACGTTCAAGCACGCGTCCGCGCGGCAATGGACGCGCAGGTGATCAACGAAGGGCGGCACCAGGGCGGCCGGGCGCCGTACGGGTACGTCGTCGTCGACAGCGGTCCTCATCCGAACCCGCGGAAAGCTGCTGAGGGGTTCAAGCTGCGGGTGCTGGCGATCGAGGAGACGACGGCGGACGTGGTGCGGCGAATCTTCGCCGAGTACCTCGGCGGCAACGGCGATCGAGCGATCGCCAACCTGCTCAATCGGGACGGCATTCCTTGTCCCTCCGCGCATCGGCCGGACCAAAATCGGCACCGGCTCGCGGACGGCTGGCAAGGCAGCTCGGTACGAGCGATCCTCGATAACCCGCGATACACCGGTTACGCCATCTTTGGGCGCTGGACGAAGCACGAGACGTTGCTTGACCCGGAAGACGTTGCCGCGGGCCACGTGGTGCGGTTCAAGCGCGCGGCGCCAGACCGGATTGTGCGGTCACGCGAGCAGGCGCATCCTGCGATCGTCTCCGTGGAAACCTTCACGCAGGCGCAGCTTTTGCGCCGGTCGAAGTCGGCAGGTGGATTGAAGACGGCACGTAAGGCCGAGCGAGGCGCCCGAAACACCGCACGGTCATATCTGCTGCGCGGACTGATCCGATGCGGAGTCTGCGGCCGGAAGATGCAAGGAGCCACGATCCGGAAAGGCGCCTACTACCGCTGTACCTCGCGGACTATGGCGCCGGGCTCGCTGCAGCTGGCGGAGCACCCGAACACGGTGAACCTGCGCGAAGGCGTGGTAGTCGAAGCGCTCAACGGATGGCTTCACGAGCTGTTCCACCCGGACAACCGCGACCGAACGGCGGCCGCGCTACTCGGATCGGACGGGAGCAAGGCCGGCGGTGGTCCGCTCGAAGCGGCGCGGAACCGACTGGCGGACGCAGAGGCGAGGCTTCAGCGGTATCAGGCCGCCATCGCGGCCGGCGTCGAGCCCGAAGCACTCGTCGAACCGATGAACCAGGCACAGGCAGAACGAGCGGCCGCGAAAGCCCAGATCGAGAGCGTGCCAGCCGACTCGACGGTAAGTCATGCGGAGATCTACGCGAGGATCGATGCACTCGGCGACGTCTGCGGGACACTGGCCGACGCAACCACGGCTGGCATGAGCCGCCTGTACCGCGTCCTGAACCTGGAGCTACGCTACGAACCAAAAGAGCTGGCCGTCTATGCGACGACCAGCCCGGGTGTAGATAGTGCGTGTGTCCGAGGACCGAGTTGACCTATAACCCCACACTGAAGTTCGCCACCGACCTGCAGCTCGAGTGACCCGCCTCGATGCGGGAAATCTCCCACGTCTGCGTGTTCGAAGGGGGACTCGAACACATGTTCGCAGCATCCCTGCGGTAACTGTTCAGGCCATTTCGGTGTTCGTTGGCAGCCAAGGGTTTCCGGTGATGGCGTCACGCAGCGCGGTAATGATATGCAGGCCGTTTTTGC
>NZ_JBFAZA010000056.1:0-48723 GCF_040681595.1 Amycolatopsis sp. NPDC051716
CACCCCCCGGATCATGCGTGCGACTGGGGGCGTCAGTCATGCCGGGCCTGGCGACCACAGCTCCTTGATCAGGAACTACGAAAAAGGTAACGGGGGCGGCCCCTGTCCAGTCTATCGGCGGCAGGGGCGCAAAAACCGCCCCTCGGCAAATCTGTGGACAACCGACCCCATTGTGGACAACTCAGGCCAGCGGCCGCAGCACCCGCGAAAGCCACTCGGTCGCCGCGCGCGAGATCGTCTCCAGGTCCTTGCCCAGGCTGTGGTCGCCGTCGACCAGGACCAGCTCCTGGTGCGGCCCCGGCTTCGGGCGTCCGAAGGGGTCCCGCTCCCCCTGGATCACCAGGGTCGGCACCTCGACCGCGTCGAACTCCGGCTGGCGCGTCTTCTCCGGCCGGCCCGGCGGGTGTTCCGGGAACGCCAGGCAGAGCACCGCCACCGCCTGCCCGGCCGACGCCGTCCGGCAGGCCACCCGCGCGCCCGATGACCGGCCGCCGAACACGAACGGCAGGCCGTCGAAACGCTCCGACAGCTCGTCCGCCACCGTCAGCCACGCCGTGTCCAGCTGGTTCGCCGGGGCTGGCGCGCGGCGGCCCGCCACCCGGTAGGGCTGTTCGACCAGCGCCACGTGCACGCCCGCCGCCCGCGCCGCGCGCGTCACCGCCACCAGGTCCTTCGCCTCGAGCCCGCCGCCCGCGCCGTGGCCGAGCATGAGCACTGCCACGCCCTCCTCGGCGCAGTGCAGGTACACCCGCGCCGGGCCGTGGGCGGTCTCGATCGGGAGGGCCGTCATGACTTCGGCGCGTCGAACAGGGCGCCCTCTTGCGCCGGATCGACCCGTTCCAGCAGCTCGGGCCCGTTGTTGCGGACGTTGTTCACCTTGCTCGAGATCGGCCGCAGCTCCAGCGACGCCACGATGTCGTCCGGCGTCGGCACCAGCAGGTCGGTGACGTCTTCGCGGTCCGGGTCCAGCCAGCCGTCCCAGTGGGAGCGCGGCACGATCAGCGGCATCCGGTGGTGGACGTCGGTGAGCTGGCCGGCCGCGTCGGTCGTGATGATCGAGAAGGTGATCAGGGGCGAGGCCTTGTCGTCGTCCTTCGGCCGCCAGCTCTCCCAGATCCCGCCGAACGCGATCGAGGAGTCATCGGGCGCCGTCATGTAGAACGGCTCCTTCTCCTTGCCCGTGCGGCGCCACTCGAACCAGCCGTCGGCGGGCACCAGGCAGCGGCGCGACACCAGCGCGCGGCGGAAGGCCGGCTTCTCGGCGGCCGTCTCGGCGCGCGTGTTGATCATCCGCGAGCCGACCGACGGGTCCTTGGCCCAGAACGGCACCAGGCCCCACTTCATCATCCGCAGCGAGCGCTCGGCGGGCTCGTCCTCGAGGACCTGGCCGTCTTCGTCACGCGGGTGCCGCTGCACGACCGTGACCACGGTCTTCGTCGGTGCCACGTTGTGGTCGGCGCGCGCGTGGCCTTCGGTGAGGTCGATCGCGTCGAACTCCTCGATCAGCTTCGCCGGGTCCTTCGTGGCGGCGTAGCGCCCGCACATGGCCAACCTCCTATACCGGTTGGGTCATCGTTACACGCAGGCCAGGGCCGTGGCGAGCGGCGTGGGATCATTCGGGTGGGCACCGGCACACGAGAGGACGACGGGTTTGGCGCGCAACGACTGGAGCAAGCTGGACGAGTCCGACGTCCGGGTGCGTCCAGGCAAGGGCACCCGGCCCCGCAGCAAGCGCCGTCCCGAGCACGCCGACGCCGTCACGGCCATGGTCATCGGCAAGGACCGCGGCCGCTGGACCTGCGCGATCGACGCCGATCCGGCCCAGGTGATCACCGCCATGCGGGCCCGCGAAATGGGCCGGACCCCGGTGGTCGTCGGCGACCGGGTCGGCATCGTCGGGGACGTCTCCGGCAAACCGGACACCCTCGCGCGGATCATCCGCGTCGACGAGCGCACCAGCTCGCTCCTGCGCACCGCCGATGACACCGACCCGTACGAGCGGCTGGTCGTCGCGAACGCCGAGCGCCTGCTGATCGTCACCGCGCTGGCCGACCCGCCGCCGCGCACCGGCTTCATCGACCGCTGCCTCGTCGCCTGCTACGCGGGCGGCGTCGAGCCGGTCCTGTGCCTGACGAAGGCCGACCTGGCCAGCCCGGACGAGCTCCTGGCGGGCTACGCGGGCCTCGACATCCCGGTGATCGTCAGCCGGCACGACGAACAGCCCGAAGGCCTCGACGAGCTGCTGAAAGACCACCTGACCGCACTGGTCGGCCACTCCGGTGTCGGCAAGTCGACATTGGTCAACCGCCTGGTTCCGGACGCCGACCTGGCCGTCGGCGTGGTGAGCGGGGTCGGGAAGGGGCGCCACACGTCCGTCGCCGCGGTGGCGCTGCCGCTGCCCGGCGGCGGCTGGGTGATCGACACGCCCGGCGTGCGGTCGTTCGGGCTGGCCCACGTCACGGCGGACCACATCGTGGACGCCTTCGAGGAGTTCGCCGCGGCCGCCGAGGAGTGCCCGTCCGGCTGCGGGCACCTGGGCGCGCCCGAGGACCCGGGCTGCGCGCTCGACGACGTCGTCACCGAGGGGAAGGCGAGCCCGGAGCGGCTTGCGTCCCTGCGGCGTCTGCTGGCGTCACGTGGGGGCCACGATGTGACCCGCACCACTGAGTCCTGAGACAACCGGGAACCGATCGCCGGTCGTCTCCGTCATATCGGTAACCAATCACCCGATCAGGCGATATGCCGAGCGGAAGATCCGACTCTGAGGGGAACTCAATGCGCAAGACCACTCTGGTCGCCGCGGGCGCCGCGCTGGTGCTCACGCTGACCGCGTGCAGCGGCAATTCCGCCACCGGCACCGCCGAACCGGCCGCCGCGGGCGGGCAGAGCCAGTCGGCGGGCCTCGCTTCGCCGTTCACCGACGCGATCCAGCTGGCGTCGGCGTCCAAGCAGAACACCGTGAAGTCGAAGTCGGCGAAGTTCACCATGGAGGGCTCCGCCGCCGGCCAGACGCTGAGCGCCACCGGCGCGATGGCGATGGACGAGACGGACACCCGGTTCTCGATGACGAGCACCGCCGCCGGGCAGACCACCGAGATGCGCCTGGTCGACAAGGTCATGTACATCAAGCTGCCCGCCGGAGAGCAGCAGCAGCTGGGTACGGACAAGGGCTGGGCCAAGATCTCGGCCGACGGCAACGACCCGTTCTCGCAGGCGCTGGGCGGCGCGCTGTCGCAGTCGGCGGAGCAGAGCGACCCGAGCAAGATGCTCGACCAGATCTCCAAGGCGGGCCGGATCATCTCGTCCGACCAGACCGAGCTGAACGGCGAGAAGGTCAACCACTACAAGGTGGAGCTCGACGTCGCCAAGGCCGTCGACCAGTTCACCGGCCAGGTCCCGGCCGCGGCGCGCGACAAGCTCACCGACATGCTCAAGGGCAAGGACATCAAGCTCCCGGCCGAGCTGTGGCTGAACAAGGACAACCTGCCGGTGCAGGTGACCATGGACCAGGGCCCGATGATGCAGGCGCTGGGCGCGCCGGCCGGCGACGCGAAGTTCACGATGAAGTACAGCGACTGGGGCACCCAGGTCGACGTGACGGCCCCGCCGGCCGACCAGGTCGTCGACCTCGGCGAGCTGATGAAGAAGGCCGGTCGCTGACCGGACGACGCTGAGTAGCGGCGGCTCCCCCGAATGAGTTCGGGGGAGCCGCTGTGTTTTTGTTGGCGCCATGCGCAAAGCCGCCGTGGTGCTGCTGTTCGCCCTGTTCGCCGGTGCGTGCACCGACCCGCCGCGACGTCCGGCGTTCGAAGACGCGCGAGCGCTGGCCGACGCCGCGACGGCGGCCACGACGAGCGGCGGCTCGGCGAAGTTCGGCACGGACGTCGCGGTCGGCTCGGTCCGGTCGAAGGGCCAGGGCCAGGCGCGGTTCGGCGCCGGCGGGACGGCCCAGGTGATGACGACGGACTTCCTCGGCGAGCCGGTGGAGCTGCGGCTGGTGGCCGGAAAGCTGTACGCGAAGGTGCCGGAAGGCTCTCGCGACGAGGTCGGCACGGGCAAGCCGTGGGTGGTGGTCGCGGCGGACGGCACGGACCCGTTTTCCCAGGTCCTCGGGGCCAGCCTGACGCAGCTGGCCGCGCAGAACGACCCGGCGCACACCCTCGGCGAAATCCGCACGGCGGGCACGATCATCGCGGCCGAGCGCACGGACCTGGGCGGAGTGCCGGCGGAGCACTACCGCGTCGACCTGGAGCTGGCCCGGTTGGGCACCGACCTGCCGGCGGGATTGCCCGCGGACGCGGCGGGCCGGGTGGGCGGCAAGTTCCCGGTGGAACTGTGGCTCGACGAGACGCACCGGCCGTTGCAGATCGTGCTGGACCTCTCGCCGATCCTGCCGGGCTCGGAAGCACGCATCACCACGCGCTATTCGGACTGGGGCACACCGGTGGACGTCCAGCCACCGCCCGCGGGCGAGGTCGGCTAGTCACGTTTCGCGGCCCGGCCGCTTCACGCGGCCGGCGACGGCTCCGCACGGAAGGGTCCGCAGAGTGACGACACCCTAGTCCGCCCTCAGTGACGAGGGAGGTAATCCGTCGCGGTCATGATCCCGAAGACCAGGGCACCCAGGACGAGCACGATCATCGCGACGAGAACGAGCAGCACAGCGCAACCGCCGATGCCGTCCCGTTTGCGCATGCCGTCTTCATCAGCCGCGGAGGAGTGGTTCACTCACCGTGCGGTCCGGCCGGCGGGCGGCTCCGACCAGCCCCAGCTCTTTGCGCCCCGCCCCGCAGGCCCCCACAAACATCCCCCACCACACCCAGGGGGGCGTCCCCAAGTCCAGTCTACCGGCCCCCACCGACAAAACCCCGGCTCAACGCCGGTTGTCCACAGGCGACCCCGGTTGGGGACAACCTCCTGGCGCAGCACGATCACCCGCCGAAGCCTTGGTGTGGCCGGCGCCGCACTCGCGCAGCAGCTCGACGAGGTAGAGGTAGGAGACTCAGAGCAGCTCCAGCAGGAACGGCAGTTCCTGCGGCGCATACCAAGCCAGCTCGTGGTCCTCCGCGTCCCCCAAAGTGAACTCCGCGTCCGGATCCCCCAGGTCGGCCGCGTCGATCACCGCCGCCGCCGCGGTCACCGCCTCGGCCGCCTCCGGGGCGTCCACGTGGATCGCCGCCACCGCCGACAGCGGGATCGGGCCGCCGATTCGCACCACCGGTGCGTCCAGGTCCGGGCGCAGGGTCACCCCGGCGACGTCCGCCGACACCACCACCCGGCGTGGCTCGCCCTTCTCCTCCGCCGCGATCAGGCGCAGCGAAGCCCGGGCCGCGTCCAGCAACGCCGCGTACTCCAGCTCCTCGTCCGATCCGCTCGAGTACGCCTCGCGCAACGCCGGCGTCAGCGCGAAGGCCGTTCCGCTGCGGGCGCGGAACTCCCCCGATGTCTCGAGGTCGCGAAGCATCGCGATGGTCGCAGGCAGATAAACCCTCACCAGTGCGCACCCTTCAGCTCTTCCAAGGACTCTTCGATCATCCCGGCGACCAGATCGACGTCGAACGCGGCCTTGCGGTCGCCGTTCAGTCCGAAGTAGACGCCGCCGTGGTAGGACGTCACCCCGATCGCCAGCGCCTGGGTGCGCATCAGCGGCATCACCGGGAACATCTCGACCAGTCTGGCCTCTCCCGCGTACATCGGCACCTGGGGGCCCGGCGAGTTGGTCACCATGACGTTGAAAATCCGCCCGGACAGCGACCCCGCCGCACGCGCGCCCAGCGAATGGAGCGTAGCCGGGGCGAAGCCGCCGACCTTGAGGAGGCCGCGCGCCGCCACCGAACGGCCCGAATCGAGGTGCTCGGCCATCGCGTGCCCGATGTGCTGGAGCCGCAGGACCGGGTTCGGCTCGCCGACCGGCAGGTCCACCAGGTACGCCGCCACCTGGTTGCCGACCAGCCCCGGCGTCGAGTACGCGGGTGTCTCGGCGTCGCGGACCGCCAGCGGCACCAGCGCGCGGATCGTCGTGTCCGGCGTGAGCTGGACCTCGCGCGAAAGCAGCCATTCGCGCAGCGCCCCCGTGATGGCCGCGAGGACGACGTCGTTGACCGTGCCGCCGTGCGCCGCGCGGATCTTGCGGAAGTCCTCCAGCCGCGTGCGGACCACGCCGAACACGCGACCACCCGACACCCGGACGTTCAGCGGCCCCGGCGGCGCCGGGCTCACCAGGGTGCGCAGCGTCGACGCCACCCCGCCGACGGTCTCGGCGAACTTGCCCGCCGCCGCGAACGCGTCGTTCGCCGCCGACCGGACGTTCTCCACCACCTCGCCCGGCCGCTGGACGCCCTCGCTGACCGCGTCCAGCACCAGCTGGGTGCGGCTCGGCTCGCGGCGCGGCGTCCAGGTGTCCTCGAACGGCTCCGGCTCGGCCGGCTCCAGGTCGAGGATGAGCTGGCCGAGGTCGATCGTGCCGACACCGTCCACAACGGACTGGTGGGTCTTCGTCACCAGCGCCACCCGGTCGCCGGCCAGCCCCTCGATGAAGTACGCCTCCCAGAGCGGCCGCTCCGGCGCCAGGCGCCGCGACATCAGGCGGGCGACCAGGTCGAACAGCTGCTCGTCACTGCCCGGCTGGGGCAGCGCCGAGCGCCGGACGTGGTAGTTCAGGTCGAAGTCGACGTCGTCCACCCACACCGGCCGCGCCAGGTGGCCCGGCACCTCGAGCACGCGCTGCCGGTACCGCGGCAGGTAGGCCAGCCGCCCGCCGATGAGGTCGACCAGCTGCGCGTAGCCGAACCCGGAGCGCGGCCGCTCGAAGATCGCCACGCCGCCGACGTGCATCGGGGTCGCGTGGTCCTCGAGGTAGAGGAACGAGGCGTCCAGCGCGGAAAGGCGGTCGGGCATGGGCCGATCCTTTCATGATGCGAGACTGCGGGGTGTGGGTGATGAGTCGACAATCTCGCCGAAGGACCGCTTCCTGACCGTGTACGGCCGGAAGCCGGTGCTCGAGGCACTGGCGGACGGCGGCCTGCGCGTGGACAAGGTGATCCTCGCCGACACCGCCCGCGGGCCCGGCGCGGCGGAGATCCAGCGCGCGGCGAAGGAGGCCGGCGTGCCGGTGCAGCGCGCCAGTGCCCACCGGGTCAAGGTGCTCGCCGGCAACGGCAAGCAGGACCAGGGCGTGCTCGCCGACGTCCTCGCTCCGCGGATGCGAGCGCTTTCCGCGGCGTTGGGCGACCGGCGGCCGCCGTCGCGGGTGCTGCTGCTGGACGGCATCACCACGCCCGCGAACGTCGGCATGATCCTGCGGACGGCGACCGCGGCCGGCCTGGACGGGGTGATCGTGCCCCGGCGCGGCGTCGCGGCGCTGGACCCGCTGGTCGTCAAGGCGTCGGCGGGGGTGGCGTTCCGGGCGCCGGTGCTGCGCTGCGGCTCGGCGCGCGAGGCCGCGGAGATGCTGACCGAAGCCGGCTACGGGCTGTACGCGCTGGGCGCGTCGGCTCGCACGACGGTGTTCGACATCGACCTGCCGCAGCGCGCCGCGTTCGTCCTCGGCGGCGAGACGGCCGGAGTCGGGCCGGAGGTCGGCGAGCTCGTCACGGAGTGGGTGTCCATCCCGATGCCGGGTGACGTCGAGTCGCTGAACGTCTCGGCCGCCGCCGCGGTGCTGTCGTTCGAGCTGGTCCGCCGCGCGCGCTGACCCTCACCCGGCCGCGAACAGCACGGCGAGTCGGTCCAGCGTCTCGCTGACCGACCGGTGGTGCACCCCGACCATGCCCGCCTCGACGGCACCGCGGACGTTCGCCGCCGAGTCGTCGACGAACGCGCAGCGCATGGCGGGCAGCCCGAGCCGCTCGGCCGCGATCAGGTAGACCGCCGGGTCCGGTTTGGCCACGCCGACTTCGCCGGAAAACACCAGGGCGTCGAAGAAATCGGACATCGTGTTCTTGACCTCGTCCGAGGCCCGGGGCGCGTTGGACAGCAGCGCGGTGCGGACGCCGCGCTCGCGTGCGGCCGCCAGGTAGTCGTAGAACCGGCCGGCGTCGGGATCGGTCAGAACGCCGGCGAAATCGACCAACAACCCTTTCAGCATCGGGCACACCATAGCCCGGGCGGGGATGCGGTGTCTCGCCGAGCGGGGGTTTACCGCAATGGTCGGCCGGAATCCACAGCTTCGGCGGTTTCCGCCCGGATCGTGCGATTCCGGTGTCTTTTCCGGCCCGTTCCCCCTCTAAGCGAATGCCGAGCCAGGGAGGGAAGGAAAATGATCGAGGAACACCGGTTGCGAACGCTGGTCCACTGCGAGGTGCCTCGCCGGGCGGACCGTCCGCAAGAGGGGACACCGAGCGTGCACCACCGCGGCGACGCACGGTATCCGGCGCCGAGGCAGCTCGACGCGGGCGAGGTGGGCCACCTGCTGAACATGCTGCTGGAGGCCTACGACGGCCGCCGCCCGGCGGCGCAGGTCCGCGCTTTGGTGGCGCCGGAGGTGTACGCGGGGTTCATCGGGCCACGCGGGACGCGGCCACGGCACCGGACGCAGACGATCCACACGTGCACCCCGGCACCGGAGGTGGTCGAGGCGTGCGCCCGCGTGGAGGCGGATGGCCGCTCGTTCGCACTGGCCGCCCGCTTCACCCGCACCCCGACCGGCTGGCGGTGCGTGCGGTTCGCGCTGTTGAAACCGCAGCAGCCGGCCAACCCGATCCGGCGGGCGGCGTGAGGCGGGGAGGTGCGGGCCGCTCGCCACCGGTCGCAAGAGCGGCGAGGTGAGGCGGGGTTCAGGTGCCCCGCCCTGCCAACGGCTTGCGGGCCGCGCCACGCCGACCGCCACCACTCACGGAACCGCGCCGCGCCGATGCGGCGCGGTCCACTTGGGCCACGTTGTCGTCGTCGCCGGCGGCTCAGCGAAACCTAACCGCCGCTCGCCACCGAAAGGGACGACAAGCCGCGCAAGGTCGCCGTCGGGTTCCACTCCGGAGTGCCCGCCAAGGTCAGGCCCGGGCGGCGGCGGGCCAGTTCGCGGAATGCGATGCGGGCCTCCAACCTCGCCAATGGCGCGCCCAAGCAGAAGTGGATGCCCTGGCCGAACGCCAGCTGGCGGCCCGGCTCCCGCGCCGGGTCGAAGGATTCCGGGGAAGGACCCGTTGCCGGGTCGCGGTTGGCCGCGCCGAGCACCATGATCAGCTGGCTGCCCGCCGGTACCGCCAGCTCGCCCAGCTCCGTGTCGCGCAGGGCCGTGCGGGCCGTCAGCTGGACCGGCGAGTCGTAGCGCAGCACCTCCTCCACCACCCGCGCCGCGTTCTCGCCGTCCGTGCCCAACGGCTTCAGCCCGTCCGGGCCGCGCAGCAGCGCCAGGACGCCGTTGCCGATCAGGTTCGTCGTCGTCTCGTGGCCGGCGATCAGCAGGAGCGTGAGCGTCACCAGCAGCTCGCCCTCGGTGAGCACGTCGCCCGCGTCGGACACCGCCACCAACGCCGAGAGCAGGTCGTCCCCCGGCTCCCGCCGCCGCTCGGCCGCCAGCTCGCGGAAGTAGCCCACGAACGCCTGGCGGGCCTTGACCGCCGGTTCGAACGTCTCCGGGCGCTGCAGGAACGGCGGGTCCAGCGCCCGCGCCATCGCGTGCGACCACTCCGCGAACCGCTCGCGATCGTCCAGCGGCACGCCGAGGAGTTCCGCGATCACCTCGACCGGCAACGGCTTCGCGAGCGCCGTCATCACGTCGAACTCCGCCGGCGCGCGGGCGACGAGTGCGGCCGCGATCTCCTCGATGCGCGGCGTGAGCTGCTCGACCATCCGCGGCGTGAACGCCTTCGCCACCAGCCGCCGCAGGCGCGTGTGGTCCGGCGGGTTCAGCGAGAGGAACGCCCGGACCACGCGTCCTGATTCGTCGACCGGCTGGTCCGGGAGACGGTCCGCCGGATCCAGGTACTCGGGTTCGGGGTGCCCGAACGCCGGGTCGCGCAGCACGTGCGTCGCCTCAGCGAGGCCGCTCACCACGAACGTCCGCTCGTTCAGGGCCGCGACCGGCCACCGCTCGCGCCACCGCCGGTACGCCGGGTACGGGTCCGGCCGCCGCTCGGGCGCGAACAACGCGAAGAACTCCTGCGGATCCGCCGACGTCACCAAGCCCCTCCCCCGTTCATGACACCGGGGCGCGCGGACCAGCCGCGCGCCCCGGTCACACCCGTGTCAGCGACGCGGGCCCTTCTTGCCCTTCTTGGCGGCGTCACGCTGGGCGGCGCGACGATCCCGGCGGGTCCCGCCGGCGCCACCGCCCGCCGCCTGCGCTTCGCCCTCGGCGTGGGACTCGACCTCGCCGTCCTCGCCCGGCCCGGACAGCGTCATGCCCGGCTGCTGGCCACCGCCACCGAGGCCCTTGCCGCGCAGGGCGGCCGGGACGGACTCGGTGTCGGTCGTCGGCGGCTGCGGCGGCGCCGGCCGCGCGTGCCGGCCCTCGGCCGCCTGGCCGTTGCCGGTGGGGACGCCCGTCGGCACCGCCGCGGCTTCCTCGGCCGGCGGGGCCTCGGCGCGCTCGACCTGCAGGTTGAACAGGAAGCCGACGGCCTCCTCCTTCAGCGAGTCGAGCATCGCGCGGAACATGTCGAAGCCCTCGCGCTGGTACTCGATCAGCGGGTCGCGCTGCGCCAGCGCCCGCATGCCGATGCCCTGCTTGAGGTAGTCCATCTCGTACAGGTGCTCACGCCACTTGCGGTCGAGGACCGTCAGCATCACCTGGTGCTCCAGGGTCCGCATGCCCTCCGGGCCGACGAGCGCGTTGATTTCCGCTTCGCGCTTGTCGTAGGCGTTGCGGGCGTCCTGGACCAGCGCGTCGCGCAGGCTGCTCTCGTCGAGGTCGCCGTCCTCCATGAGGTCGTCCCACTCGATGCTCACCGGGTACAGCGTCTTCAGCGCCGTCCACAGCTTCTCGTGGTCCCAGTCCTCGGCGTAGCCGTTGGCCGTCGCGCCGTCCACATAGGCGTTGACGACGTCGACGAGCATGCCCTCGATCTGGTCGCGCAGGTTCTCGCCGGCCAGGACGCGGTGGCGCTCGGCGTAGATCACCTTGCGCTGCTCGTTCATGACCTCGTCGTACTTGAGGACGTCCTTGCGCTGCTCCATGTTGATCTGCTCGACCTGGGTCTGCGCGCTCTTGATGGCCTTGGAGACCATCTTGTGCTCGATCGGCACGTCGTCGGGCAGGCGCATGGTCGTCATGACGCGCTCGACCATCGTCGCGTTGAAGCGGCGCATGAGCTCGTCACCGAGCGACAGGTAGAAGCGGGACTCGCCCGGGTCGCCCTGCCGGCCGGACCGGCCGCGGAGCTGGTTGTCGATGCGGCGCGACTCGTGCCGCTCGGTGCCCAGCACGTACAGCCCGCCCGCCTCGCGGACCTCCTCGGCCTCGGCCTTGGACTCGGCCTTGACCTGCTCCAGGACCTCCGGCCAGGCGGCCTCGTACTCCTCGGAGTGCTCGACCGGGTCCAGGCCGCGTTCCCGCAGCACCTGGTCGGCGATGAGGTCGGGGTTGCCGCCCAGCACGATGTCGGTACCACGGCCGGCCATGTTCGTGGCGACCGTGACGGCGCCCTTCTGGCCGGCGCGCGCGACGATCAGCGCCTCCCGGTCGTGGTGCTTCGCGTTCAGCACCTCGTGCGGGACGCTCAGCTTGACCAGCAGCTTCGACAGCCGCTCCGACTTCTCGACGCTCGTGGTGCCGACCAGCACCGGCTGGCCCTTCTCGAACCGCTCGGCGATGTCCTCGGCGACCGCCTCGTACTTCGCTTCCTCGGTCTTGTAGATCAGGTCCGCCTGGTCGACGCGGACCATCGGGCGGTTCGTCGGGATCGGCACCACACCCAGCTTGTAGGTCTGGTGGAACTCGGCGGCCTCGGTCTCGGCCGTACCGGTCATCCCGGCGAGCTTGCCGTAGAGGCGGAAGTAGTTCTGCAGCGTGATCGTGGCGAGGGTCTGGTTCTCGGCCTTGATCTCGACCTTTTCCTTGGCCTCGATCGCCTGGTGCATGCCCTCGTTGTAGCGGCGGCCGTGCAGGACGCGGCCGGTGAACTCGTCCACGATCATGACTTCGCCGTTGCGGACGATGTAGTCCTTGTCGCGGTGGAAGAGCTCCTGGACCTTGAGCGCGTTGTTCAGGTACCCGACCAGCGGGGTGTTGGCGGCCTCGTACAGGTTGTCGATGCCGAGCTGGTCCTCGACGAACCGGACGCCCTTCTCGGTGACGGCCACCGTGCGCTTCCGCACGTCGATCTCGTAGTGGTACTTCGAGTTGATCAGGTTCGTCTTCTCGACCCGCTCACGCGACCCCATCGTGGTGGTGTCGATGCCGTTCATCAGCGGCACGAGCCGCGCGAACTCGACGTACCAGCGCGACGACTGGTCCGCCGGGCCCGAGATGATCAGCGGCGTCCGGGCCTCGTCGATGAGGATCGAGTCCACCTCGTCGACGATGGCGTAGTAGTGGCCGCGCTGGACGCAGTCGTCCAGGCTCCACGCCATGTTGTCGCGCAGGTAGTCGAAGCCGAACTCGTTGTTCGTGCCGTAGGTGATGTCGGCGTTGTACTGGGCACGCCGGACGTCCGGCTGCTGCTCCGAGAGGATCACGCCGACCTCGAGGCCGAGGAAGCGGTGGATGCGGCCCATCCACTCCGAGTCGCGCTTGGCCAGGTAGTCGTTCGTCGTGACGACGTGGACGCCCTTGCCGGGGATGGCGTTGAGGTAGGCGGGGAGGACGCAGGTTAGCGTCTTGCCCTCGCCGGTCTTCATTTCGGCGACCTGGCCGAGGTGCAGCGCCGCGCCGCCCATCAGCTGGACGTCGAAGTGACGCTGGCCCAGCACCCGCTTGGCCGCTTCCCGGACGACCGCGAAGGCCTCCGGGAGCAGGTCGTCGAGGGATTCGCCGTCGCCGTTCCGCTTGCGGAACTCCTCGGTCTTGGCCCGCAGCTCGGCGTCGGTCAGGTCCTTGACGTCGTCTTCGAGGGTGTTGATGTGATCGGCGATGTTGCGCAGCCGCTTCACCATCTTGCCCTCACCCGCGCGGAGCAGGCGGTTCAGCACCATCCGGTCGACCTCACTAGCTGAATATGAGCACGCCCAGGCCGGTCCCGGGCAGGTTCTCCCGCGGTGGCGGCCGAGTTCGGCGCCACCTTCCCACCCCCATCGTAGGGAACGGTGGCGGTCGTGTGCACACGCCGTACGTCCTGAGAACCTTATTCAGCCGTCGGCCGGCGCGAATGTCACGTAGGTGGACGGCCTGCGGTCCGTAGCGCCGGCCTAACCAGAATAAGGTTCTGACATGCGGAGGGCCCGCACGCGAGCGCGTGCGGACCCTCCGTCCGGCCTCCTTCGAGCCCGGCTCAGCCGAGCCGGATCACGCCGTAGTCGAAGCCTTTCCGCCGGTAGACCACGCTGGGCCGGCCCGCGTCGGAGTCGTTGAAGAGGTAGAAGTCGTGGCCGACCAGTTCCATCTCGTAGAGAGCCTGGTCCACCGTCATGGGGTCGGCGGTGTGCTGCTTCTCGCGGACGACGCGGCCGGGCTGGTGACCCAGGTCGTCGTCGGCCCAGCTCTGCTGCTGGGGCAGGTGGAATTCTTCGGCACTCGCGAAGCCGTTCGACTGAGGTTCGGCTTCGGGTGCGTCCAACACCGCGGTACGCGCGGCGGGACTGGCTGCGGCCGGGGATCCACCACCCGGCAGTGCCGAGGTCGCTTCGGCGACCGATTCCGGACGGCTGCGGCCGTAGTGCACGCGCCGCCGGTCGTGTGTCCTCCGCAGCCGGTTTTCCAGCTTGGTGACTGCGGAATCGAGCGCCGCGTAGAAGTCGGCGGCACACGCTTCAGCGCGTACGGCCGGGCCCCGCCCCTTTCCGGTGATTTCGACGCGCTGGCAACTCTTGGCCTGGCGTCGGTTGGGTTCGTGGAACAGTTCCACGTCGTACCGGATGACTTTCCTGTCGTAGCGCTCGAGGCGGGCCAGCTTTTCGCTGACAAGTGCCCGATAGTGGTCGGGCACCTCCACGTTGCGGCCCTTAACGACGATGTCCATACACGACCTCCCTCGCTGAGATGACTGCGAGCTGATGTGTTCACACACGGCGCCGGTATTGCGGGGACGTAAGCCCGGATCGCGGGCTGAGAAGGAACTCGGAAACGGTGGACGACGTCTCGTTCCGGTGACCGAGCGCGGACTCAGCGCACCTCCGGCGCCAGGGACATGGGCTCGTCACCTCCCTGCCTGCGGGGATTGCTGATTGCGGAGCACGTTAGCTTCCTCACGCCCGTTACAACAGCCCCCGAGCCGGGGGATGTCAGGAGATGGGACTCGGTCACCCCGCGCAGTGATCGCGAAGTGGGCACCGCAAAACACCCGCTGGTCGGACGCGGCGCGGTCGCCGTGGTTTCACACGGACGGCGCACCGCTGCCTGCTGGTGGACGCCGAGGGTGACAGGCCGGTCTCCCACAGCCGCCACTCCGGTGGAGTGGTGTGGCGGCCGAGTGATCGTGATCGACACCCTCATGCCCGGACAACGGGCACCGGTCCGCTCGCGTTCCCGGCGGTTGTCACTCGTGTAGGTGAAGAGAGGTTCACCCGGGCGCGAGAAGGGGTTCGCGGTGGACCCTTTTTTGCGGCTTGAGCTGGGGAGAAGTTGGTTGCGAGGCGGTTGATCGGGGTGCGGTGCGGAACCGGTACCACGTTGTTTCCGGCGTGTTTCGGGGTTTGCTGGGCGCGGCTTGCCTCGCCGCGGCCCGGCCGGCGTCCGGCTCGGCCCGGAGCCGTCGCCACCACGGTTGTTTCCGGTGTGCTTCGGGGTTTTCCGGTGTGCTTCGGGGTTGCTGCGCACGACCTGCCTCACCCGATCGAGTCGGCGCGGCTCGGCCGGGAGCCGTCGCTTGTGGCCGCTCTCGCCGGCCTGCGCTCTTCCCGTGGAAGGTCCACAGTGGTGCACATGGATCGGTTTTCCACGCACGGCGGCGAGCCCGGCCGGTTCAGCCGGCGGCCAGCAGGGTCAGGACGGCGGAGACCGTAACTCCCGCCGCCGCGAGCGCGCTGGTGCAGGCGGCCGCCGTGGCACCGGTGGTGATCACGTCGTCCAGGACCACGACGCTGAATCCCGGCGGCGGGCGCCCGGCCTCACGGAACCGCAGGCGGCCGGCGAGGTTGGCCATGCGCTGTTCGCGGCTCAAGCCGACCGCGTCGCGGGCCGAGCCCGCCAGCTCCAACGCCGGCGCGACGGCGACTTCGATGCCCCGCGCCGCGAGGACGCTCGCTGCCGCGTGGGCCAGGCGTTCGACGTGCGGGCCACCTCGCACCCGCGCCGCCGATGGGCGGCTCGGGGCCGGGACCAGGCAGATCGCCCGGGCCGCCGAGTTTGGGGGTTTGGTCTGATCCGACCCGCCCGGGGGAGGCGCCGGAGCGGCCCGAGCGGCGCCCGGTCGATCCGGGTCGGCATCCGGCCAGGTCGAAGCTCCGCCAGACCCCGCCGGGCCAGCGCCCGACCGAACCGACACCCCACCGCGCCGAGCCGAACCCGCACCCGGCCCGGTCGAACCTGCGCCGAATTCAGGCGACGCCCCACCCAACCCAGCGCCCGACCGGACTGGCACCCCACCCGGCCAACCCGAACCAGCACCCGGCCAGGTCGAAGCTCCGCCCGACTCCGCCGGAACAGCACCCGACCGGGCCGACACCCCACCCGGCCGACCCGGAGCGCCATCCGGCCAGACCGAAGCTCCGCCCGACTCCGCCGGAACAGCACCCGACCGGGCCGGCACCCCACCCGGCCGACCCGAACCGACATCCGGCCAGACCGAAGCTCCACCGGACCCCGCCGGAACAGCACCCGACCGAACAGGCACCCCACCCGGCCGACCCGAACCCACATCCGGCCAGACCGAAGCTCCGCCAGACCCCGCCGGACCAGCGCCCGACCGAGCCGAAGCCCCACCCGCCCCGCCGATCGCAGCCACCTCCAACGGCAGCGCCATCACCGCCTCCGCCAGCACCCGCCCCAACGACGGCGCCAGGTCACGACGCCCGCGCTCCTTGTACGCGATCAACAACCTCCGGCCCACCCCGCGGTACCTGGCCAGCGCGAACACCCGCACCAACCCGGCCGTGGGCGCGCGCACCACCTCCCGGGCCGCGCCCCACACTCCCTCGCACTGGGCACAACACGGCTCGCCCCGGGCTCCGCACGCGGCGCAGCGGCTGGGGATCAGCAGATCGAGCAGTCTCTTCAGCACACCGACAGTGTCACGACCGGCACCGACAGTTTCGAACGCCCGGACGTCACCCACCCGAGTGAAAAAGATCAGCCCGGATAAAAGGGATCCGCGTCCTTCATCGTGTGCCCCTGCGGCCGCCACACCTCGCCCAGCACCGACGCCGTCCAGAGGCCGTTGGCGTCCGCGACCACGATCTGGCGGCCGGGGGCCGCCGTCACGCCGTGGACCGTCGGGGTCAGGTTGCTGCTGTTGAACGGGTCGATCCGCTGGCCGTCCACCGTCACCTTGACCACCGGCTGGGACGACGACTTCGTCACCACCACCAGGCTGTCCGGGGCAACCCAGTCGACGTCGACGACGTCCTCGAGTTCGTGCGGCTGGAGGTGGCGCGGCTCGCGCAGGGACACCGAGTCGCCGTTGGCGACCACCGAGGCCACCCACAGCTGCCCCTTGATCACCGCCGCGACGCGCGCGCCGTCGCGGGAAAAGCGGAGCTCCGTCAGGTCGCCCTGCTGGGTCAGGTCCGTGGCGTTGACGCTCAGCGCCGTCCACTGGCCGTTCTGGTCGAGCACCATCCGGCCCACCGACGGCCCGTCGACCACCGTCCACAGCTCGCCGGTGCCGGGGCGCCACGTCGGGCGGCTCAGGGAGCTGCCGCCGACGGCGGTCAGCGCCAGGTCGTGGCCGAGGTCGCCGATCCGCAGGCGCACCCCGCCGCCGCTGCGCTCGACCACCGCCAGGCGCTTGCCGTCGATCGACTGGGCCGCGCTCACGACGTCGTACCCGCCGTTGCCCGCCGGGCCCGGCACCGGGGCGCCGTCACCGAGGGAGCGGACCCGGCCGCCGACCGTCATCAAGCCCGGCAGCTGCAAGCTGATCGACAGCGACGCGCCGTACGCGGGCAGGTCGCTCTGCCGCCAGTCCGGGTGGTTCGGCACGAGCGGGGCGCCGTCTCCGAGGATGCGGATCCGAGCCGATGTGACGTACTGCAGGGACAGCACGATCTGCGCCGCGATCAGGTTCCGGATGTCTTCGGGCACCCCCGTGAGCCCGGTCAGCGGCACCACCAGCGTCCCGTCGTCGAGGCTCTTGACGTTCGTGTCGATCTCGATGGGGTCGCCGAGCAGGTTCTTCACCGCGCCGGCCAGGCTCGTCGACGGCCCGCTGACCAGCAGGTCCATCACCCGGCCCGGCAGCCCCGACTGCGGCTTCGCGAGGACGTAGCGCCGGTCGGGGACGAAGGTGGCCGACGACTCCGAGTAGAAGCTCACCGGCACCGGCGTGTAGTTCTCCGTGAAGTCGGACTCGGTCGCGTACAGGTCGGCCGGCGGGTCGACGATGCGCCACTGGCCGTTCGGCTGCTTGCGCACCTTCACCTGCAGCAGCGCCGAGGTGTAGTCCGGCACGAACGCGCTGTTCTGGTCCAGCGTGCCGATGTCGATCCCGCGGACGTTGACGACCTGCGTGCCCGGGTCCGGCGGCGGGCCGGTGTCGTAGACCGTGCCGAAGGTGTCCTGGATGATCGTCAGGCTGCGGCTCGGCCGCCAGGCCGCCCGGCTCTGCTCGTCCAGGTACGCCCGGGCGGCGGCGTTGTTCTGCCCCGGCTTGAGCGTCGCCCCGACGAAGGCGCGGACCAGCGACAGCGGGTCGATCCCCGGCGGCGGCTCCGGCACCACGTCACCGGAGCTCTGGCCCTGCCGCTCGCCGGACACCACCTGGGGCTGCGACTCCAGCGGCACGTTCGCGCAGCCCGCGAGCAGCACCGCGCACAGGACCGAAAGCAGGACCTTCGCCCCGGCCCCCCGGAGAGCGTGTGGTTTCACTGACCGATTCCCTCACGTTCGGCGAAGATCGCCTCCGGCGCCGGCGTGACGTCGATGATCCCGAGCGGCACCTCGCCGGCGAACCGGTCGGGCGGCGGCAGGACCAGCGGCGAATCCCCGACGGGCACGCCCTGCTGACGCGGCAGCAGGAGCCGGAAGCAGGCGCCGCTGCCGGGCTCGCCCCACGCGTCGAGCTCGCCGCCGTGCAGGCGCGCGTCCTCCTGGCTGATCGCCAGGCCCAGCCCGGTACCGCCGGTGCGCCGGTTGCGCGACGGGTCGGCGCGCCAGAACCGGTTGAACACCAGGTCCGCCTCCCCGAGCCGCAGGCCGACGCCGTGGTCGCGGACCGTGATGGCGACGGCGGTTTCGTTCGCCCCGACCGTCAGCACCACCGGCTTGCCCTCGCTGTGGTCGACGGCGTTGGCGAGCAGGTTGCGCAGGATCCGCTCGACGCGCCGGGCGTCGACCTCGGCGATCACCTCTTCCTCGGGCAGCACGAGCTCCACCGAGCTGCCCGCGTTGCCGGCGATCACCCGCACCTGCTCGACCGCGCGGGTGGCGATCGGGCGGACGTCGATGAACTCCGCGGACAGGTCCTCGACACCGGCGTCGAGCCTGCTGATCTCCAGCAGGTCACCGAGCAGCGCTTCGAACCGGTCGAGCTCGTCGACCAGCAGTTCCGTCGACCGCGCGAGGCCGGCCGGGAACTGCTCGCGGGACGCGTGCAGCACGTCCGCGGCCATCCGGACGGTGGTCAGCGGGGTGCGCAGCTCGTGCGAGACGTCGGAGGTGAACCGGCGCTGCAGGCCGCCGAACTCCTCGAGCTGGCGGATCTGGCGCTGGATGCTCGCGGCCATCCCGTTGTAGGACACCGCGAGCTTCGCGAGGTCGTCTTCGCCGAGCACGGCGAGCCGCTGGTCGAGGTCGCCGCCGGCGAACTGCTCGGCCGCCGCGGCGGCCTGCCGGACCGGCCGGACCACCTGCCGCGTCACCAGGTTCGTGATGCCCGCCAGCAGGAGCAGCAGCACGAGCCCGCCGACCAGCAGCGTGTTCTGCACCGTCGAGACGGTGTTCTGCTCGGTCGTCAGCGGGAACAGCAGGTACAGCTGCAGCGGGACGGCCACGGTGCTCAGCGGCGTGCCGACGATCAGGTACGTCGTGCGCCCGCCGCCGGACTCGGGGGCGGTGTGCTCGAGGAAGCTCATCTGGTCGGCTTCGACGAACTGGCGCAGCCGCGGCGGCACGTTCTCGAACGGGCCCGCGAACGCCAGCGTGGCGCCGGACTGGTCGTGGCCGCCGCTGGCGAGCACCGGGACGAACGTCCCCGCCGCCGACCCGGCCGCGTCCTGGCTGGTCGGCGTGATCGCGATCTTCTTCAGCGCGTTCTCGAGCCGGTTCGTGAGCGCCTCGACGTTCTCGGAGCCGAGGCCGACGAGCTCGCCGGCGGCCGTCTCCGCCGCCGCGCGGGTCTGCGCGACCGCCGCCGTGCGCTTGGTGTCCAGCAGCCGTTCGGTGATCTGGTTCTGCAGGACCATGCCCAGCACGAAGACCACGGCCGAGGACAGCGCGAGCGTCGACACGGTGACGCGGAACTGCAGCGAGTGCTTCCACAGCTCGTTGAACGCGACCGCGCGGCGGCGCGCGAAAACGACGACACGCCGCACCAGGCGTGCCGTCGAACGCGCGAACGCGGGGAGCCGTCTGCCGGTCTCCGTGCTCATCGACTCATCACGGCGGGCCGGCCTTGTACCCGACGCCGCGAACGGTCAACACCACCTCGGGGTGTTCCGGGTCCTTCTCCACCTTCGAGCGCAGCCGCTGGACGTGCACGTTCACCAGCCGGGTGTCGGCCGCGTGGCGGTAACCCCACACCTGCTCGAGCAGCACCTCACGGGTGAACACCTGGCGCGGCTTGCGCGCCAGGGCCACCAGCAGGTCGAACTCCAGCGGGGTCAGCGGGATGGCCTTGCCTTCGCGCGTGACCTCGTGGCCCGGCACGTCGATCGCCAGGTCGCCGATGGTGAGCGATTCCGCCGGCTCGGCCTCGGTGCGGCGCATGCGGGCCCGGACCCGCGCGACCAGCTCCTTCGGCTTGAACGGCTTGACGACGTAGTCGTCGGCGCCGGACTCCAGGCCGAGGACGATGTCGACGGTGTCGCTCTTGGCGGTGAGCATGACGATCGGCACCCCGGACTCGGCGCGGATCGCCTTGCAGACGTCGATCCCGTTCATCCCGGGCAGCATCAGGTCGAGCAGGACGAGGTCGGGTTTCAGCTCACGCAGCGCGGGCAGCGCGCGTGAGCCGTCGGCGACCACCGCCGTGTCGAACCCCTCCCCACGGAGCACGATGGTGAGCATCTCCGCGAGGGCGGGGTCGTCGTCGACCACGAGAACACGTGCCTTCATGTCCACATATTCGCACTAGTTCCGGCGCCCGCACGCACGACCCGCGTGTTTGACCACCAGAAAGATCAAGATCGCGTGAGCTCCCTGCTCCATCCGGGTGCCGGTGGACGGTCCGTGAAGGTCGCACCGAAGGGACTCGGAGTCCCTCGTTGCGGCCTTCACGGACCTGCGAGGAGAGTTTCAGGGAACGGCCGGCACGGGCGCGTCGACGTACACGGCGCCGTCGGTGACGACCACGGGGTGGGTCCGCACGGGTGCCTTCGCCGGCAGGCAGGTGGGCGCACCGGTGCGCAGGTCGAACCGCGCGGCGTGCAGCGGGCACTCGACGAAACAGCCTTCGAGCCAGCCGTCGGCGAGCGAAGCGTCCTGGTGCGTGCAGGTGTCGTCGACGGCGAAGAAGCCGTCCTCGGTGTGGAACACCGCGATCGGAGCGGGACCGTCGAGGCGGAGCGCCTCCCCCTGGGGCAGGTCGGCGACGGCGCAGGCTCGGATCATCGGGGCCTCCGGAGAACGACTGGCGGGATGCCGGGGCGGTACGTGAAAGTTGCGCATTGTGAAACGATGTGCAACTTGCGCAACAATCCGGCTTCAGGGACGTCCTCGTCAAGAGATTCCCCCACTCAGCCGATAGGCACCCCGCGAAACGGATACTGTTGCGCCATGCGAAACCAGGACTCGGGCAACGCAACTCAGAGCCAGGTGCAATCGGTCGACCGGGCCATCAGCGTGCTGGAACTGCTCGCGCGCAACGGCGAAACCGGCATCACGGAGATCGCGGGCGAACTGGGCGTCCACAAGTCGACGGCGTCGCGCCTGCTCAGCGTCCTGGAAACCAGAGGCCTGGTCGAGCAGCTCGGCGAACGCGGGAAGTACGCGATCGGCTTCGGCATCGTCCGGCTGGCCGGGGCCGCGACCGGCCGCATGGACCTCGCGAAACTGGGCCGGGCCAGCTGCCTGGTGCTGGCCGACGAGCTGGGCGAGACGGTGAACATCGCCATCGCCGACGACGGCGTCGCCATCAACATCAGCCAGGCCCGCGGCTCGGCCGCGATCACCACGCAGAACTGGACGGGCCAGCGGACGCCGCTGCACGCGACCTCGAGCGGCAAGATCCTCCTGGCGTACATGGGCGAAGCCGAGCGCAAGCGGGTGCTGAAGCGGAAGCTGGAGCAGTACACCCCGCGCACGACGGTCGAGCCGGACGAGCTGATGACCGAGCTGGACCGGGTGCTCGAAGACGGTTATGCGGCCTGCTACGAAGAACTCGAGCTCGGCATGCACGCCGTCGCCGTGCCGATCCACGGCCCGGGCGGGGACGTCGTCGCCGCGATGAGCGCTTCCGGGCCGTCGTACCGGCTTTCGAAGCAGCGCGTGAAGCAGATCGTGAAGCCGATGACCGAGGCGGCGGAGGAACTTTCCGCGCAGCTGGGCTATTTCCGGGACCAGGGGTAGAGCCGCGCCATTTCGCGGATCGTCTTTCCCATGTGCGCCACCAGTTCCGCGGGCGCCAGCACCTGGGCGTCCGCGCCGAGCCGCAGCAACCCGGCGGCCGCGTGGGGCACGCTTTCCAGCGGGACCTTCGCGCGCTGCCAGCCTTCGGCGTCCGCGGGTTCGAGGGTGCGGGCCGCGAGCCGCGCCGCTCGCGGGCCGAGGATGTCCGGCAGGGCGGCGATTCCGGCGGGCGACAGCCGCACGACGGCCGTCTCGCCGTCTTCGCTCTCCTCGTACCGTTCGACGTGCGTGCGCCAGAAATCCGCCAGGTCGAAGCCGGCCGGCCGGGTGAAGTGCTCGTCGAGCGCCCGGAACTCCTCGATGTTGCCGACGCGGTAGGTGCGCGGCTCCGGCCCGGCCACGAGGTACCAGACGCCGGCCTTGAGGACCAGGCCGAGCGGGTGCAGCCGCCGCGTCACGACCCCGGGCGCCGGCGACCAGCGGCGGTACCGGACCTCGACGACCTGGTCCTGCCACAGCGCTTCCGCGGCCGCGAGCAGCTGCGGCACCGGATCCGCTTCGCGGTACCAGCCGGGTGCGTCGAGGTGGAACCGCTGCCGGATCCGCACCGACGCGTCGCGGTACGGCGTCGGCAGCGCGGCCATCAGCTTGAGCTCGGCGGCGGCCACCTGGGCCCCCAGCCCCAGCTCGGCCGCCGGTTGCGGCAGCCCGGTGAGGAACAGGGACCCGGCTTCGCCCTCGGTCAGCCCGGTCAGCCGGGTCCGGTAGCCGTCCATCAGCTGGTAGCCGCCGTTCGGGCCGCCTTCGGCGTAGATCGGGACACCGGCGGCGGCGAGCGCTTCGACGTCCCGGTACACGGTCCGCGCGGTCACGCCGAGCTCCGCCGCCAGCCGGGCGGCGCTCATCCTCCCCCGGTTCTGCAGCAACAGCAGCAGGGACACCAGCCGGCTCGCGCGCACCCGGCGAAGTCTGCCAGCAGCCACTGACAAAAGATGTCAGTGGTGGCACCCCAGGATCGTCGGCATGAACGACTTCGACTTCTTCATCGGCTCCTGGACCGTGACGAACCGGCGGCTCGCCAAGCCGCTGACCGGCAGCGACGACTGGACCGTCTTCCCCGGCACGGCCACCTCCCAGTCCCTCTTCGAGGGTGGCGGCAACCTGGACGAGATCGTCTTCCCGACCCTGGGCTTCCGCGGCTGCACCCTCCGGCTCTTCGACGTCGAGCGCGAGGAGTGGTCGCTGTACTGGGCCAGCAACCGGACCGGGCTGCTCCAGCCGCCGGTCGTCGGCGCCTTCGACGGCGACCGCGGCGACTTCTACGGCGACGACACGCACGAAGGGGCCCCGATCAAGGTCCACTTCGCCTGGACGGGCACGACCACCGCGACCCCGCGGTGGCAGCAGGCGTTCTCGGCCGACAGCGGGCAGACCTGGGAAACCAACTGGGTCATGGAGTTCGCCCGCGCCTGAGGGGACACCGTTTCGGGTGCTTGACACTGCGTCGCGCATGACGCACGTTGTTGCCGAAGACGCAACCTCGCCCGGAGGGATCCCGCGAAATGGCAGCACGGCCCCGGGTGGTCGTCGTCGGCGCCGGCCTGCTCGGCTGCGCGCTGGCCGACGAGCTGACCGAGCGCGGCTGGACCGACGTCACCGTCGTCGGCGACGACGGTGACGTCGATCCAGCCCACCCGGGCCTGGTGTTCCGCACCCACGCCGACCGCACGCTGACGGCGTTCGCCCAGTACACCGTCGAGAAGTACAGCGGGCTCGACGGCCAGTGGTGCTTCAACCCGGTGGGCAGCCTCGAAGTCGCGACGTCGCCGGAGCGGCTCGAGGACTTGAAGCAGCACCACGGCTGGGCGACCTCGTGGGGCGTGCGCGGCTACCTGCGCACGCCCCGCGAGTGCGCCGACCTGCACCCGCTGCTCGACGAAGCCCGGGTTCTCGGCGGCTTCCACGTCCCCGGCGACGGCCTGCTGCACGCGCCGCGCGCGGCCGAAGCCCAGGCCCGGCGGGCCAAAGCCCGGGGTGCCCGGTTCGCCGCGGAGGAGGTCACGGCGATCGAGCGCGGCGGCGGCCGCGTCACCGGCGTCGTCACCGCGGCCGGGCGGATCCGCGCCGACGTCGTCGTGTCGTGCGCCGGCGAGCTCGCCGGCCTGGACCTGCCGCAGGTGCCGCTGACCCACGAATACCTGCTGACCTCGCCGTTGCCGGACCTGGCCGGGCACAACGACGAACACGTGCAGGCGGGCAAGCCCGTGCTGCGCCACCTCGACACCGGGATGTACGTCCGCGAGCACGTCGACCGGCTCGGCGCCGGGGTGGCCGTGGCCGCCGATCTCCTGCCCGCACTCCGCGACGCCGGCGCCGGAACCAGCACGACGGTGGTGCTTCCCGGCACCCCGGACGGGCGGCCGCTGCTGGGCGAGCACCCGGACATCGACGGCTTCTGGATCGCCCGCGCCGTCCGGCCCGAGCACTCCGCCGGGGTCGCCCGCGAACTGGCGCGCTGGCTCGTCGACGGGCAGCCGTCGCTGGCCCTGCACGGCTGCGACCTCGCGCGGTTCGCCCGGTTCTCCCGGTTTTCTTCGGAGCCGGTCCGCACCGGCCCCTTCCACGAACGGCAGCTCGCGCTGGGCGCGCACTTCGGTTCCGCGGACGGCTGGGCGCGGCCGGAGCGGTATTCGGCCGAGGTGGCCGCCGAAGCGGCCGCCACCCGTGAGCGCGTCGCGATGTTCGACCTGACGCCCGAACCGCGGCTGGCCGTCACCGGCCCCGGCGCGCTGCCGTTCCTGCAGGCCATGACGACGGGCGACCTCGCTACCGCGCCGGGCACGGTGACCACCGCGTTGCTGCTCGGCGAGGACGGCGGCGTCCGCGGCCACCTGACGGTGGCCCGCCTCGGCGACGAGCGGTTCCACGTCGGTGCCGGCGGGCGTCTCGATTTCGCTTGGCTGCGAAGGCATCTCCCGCGCGACGGCACGGTGCAGATCCACGAGACCACCCCCGGCACGTGCTGCCTCGGCCTCTGGGGCCCGCTCGCCCACGAAGTCCTCCCCGGACTGTCCACAACGGATTTTTCGGCCGAAGAGACGTACGTCGGGGACGTCCCGGTCGTCGCCTTGCGACTGTCCACAGTGGGCGAACCGGGCTGGGAACTGCACACCACGGCGGATTTCGGGCGACGCCTGTGGGACACGCTCCGGGGCTACGGCGTGGCCGTCGCCGGCCAGCAAGCCCTCGCCGGCCTGCGGCTGGAGGCCGGCGTCACGACACCCGGCGTCGACTTCACCACCGAGCACGACCCGTACGAAGCCGGGCTCGGTTCGGCTGTCCGGCTGGACAAGGGCTACTTCCTCGGCCGCGACGCGCTGGCGGGCCGCTCCGCCGCGACGGTGAGCCGGCGGCTGACCCGGCTGACGACCGGTGCGGTCGTCGGAAGCGGGGATCCCGTGTACGTCGACGGCCACCCGGCCGGGTACGTCACCAGCGCCGGGTACGGCCACACCGCGGGCAAAGCCATCGCCTACGGCTGGCTTCCCGTGGAGTACAGCCGGTCCGGGACACCGGTGCAGGTCGGGCACTTCGGCACGCGCGTCCCGGGGAGGGTGGCATGACGCACTACGACGTGATCGTCGTCGGCCTCGGCGGGATGGGCAGCGCCGCGGCGTACCGGCTGGCGCAGCGCGGGCAGCGGGTGCTGGGCGTCGACCAGTTCGCGCCGGTGCACAACCGCGGGTCGAGCCACGGCGGTTCGCGGATCACGCGCCAGGCGTACCTCGAAGGCCCCGAGTACGTGCCGCTGCTGCTGCGGGCCCACGAACTGTGGGACGGTCTCGAGCGCGACAGCGGACGGCGGCTGTTCACCCGCTGCGGCGGGATCGTGGTCGGCCCGGCGGAGTCGCGGACGATCACCGGCAGCACGGCGTCGGCCCGCGCCTTCGGCATCCCGCACGAACTCCTGGACGCGGCGGAAATCCGGCGCCGGTTCCCGACGATGGCGCCGGCTCCGGGCGAAGCCGCGCTGTACGAGCCGGGTGCCGGGCTGGTGTCCCCCGAAGGCAGCGTCGCCGCGCACCTGCAGCTCGCCGCGCGGTGCGGCGCCGAACTGCACCACGAGGAGAAGGTCTTCACCTGGAGCACCACGGCCGGCGGAGTCCGCGTCGGGACGTCGCACCGCTACTACACGGCCGAACGTCTGGTGCTGTGCCCCGGCGCGTGGGCCGGCGAGCTGCTGCGCGGCTTCGGCATCGCCTTCACGGTCCGGCGGCAGGTGCAGTACTGGTTCGCGCCTTCGGGCGGGATCCGGCCGTTCCGGGAGCATCCGATCTACATCTGGGAAGGCGACGGCTACACGTTCTACGGCTTCCCGGCGCACAACGCGCCGGCGGACGGCGTCAAGGTCGCGTTCCACAGCGGCGGCCGGACGTGCACGCCCGACGGCATCGACCGGGCGGTGTCCGGCGACGAGGTGCACGAGATCGCGTCCGTGGTGAAGCGGCACCTGCCGACGCTGCCCGGCGCGTTCCTCCGGGCCGCGACCTGCATGTACACCGACACGGCCGACGAAAGCTTCGTGCTCGCCCCGCACCCGGCCGAGGAGCGGGTGGTGCTGGCGTGCGGGTTTTCCGGCCACGGCTTCAAGTTCGCCCCGGTGGTCGGCGAAATCCTCGCCGACCTGGTGGTGGACGGCGCCACCGCGCACCCGATCGCGCGGTTCGACCCGGCCCGGCTACTGCCCTAGCAGCGTCGTCGCCAGCGCTTCGTGGTCCACGCCCGCAACGCCGTCCAAGACGTGCCACGGCGCGAGCCAGCCCGACGCGGCCAGCTCGTCGTAGACGGCCGCGCACCGCCGCTGCAGGCCGTCGTCGGTTTCGAAGGCGTCCCGCTCCCGGCCGGTCTCGGTCCCCGCACGGCGTTCGGCCCGCTCGGCCGCGACCGCCGGGGCGACGCGCAGCAGCAGGTGCAGGTCCGGGCGGGGCAGGCCGAAGCGGTCGAGCTCGAGCTCCCACACCCACTTCACGACTTCGCCGGCCGCGTCCTGCCGCAGGCGCGCGGCCGCGTACGCGGCGTTGGAGGCGACGTACCGGTCGAGCAGCACGACGTCGTGGGCGTCCCGCAGCTCACGGATGCGGTCCGCGGCGCCGCTGCGGTCCAGCGCGTAGAGCATCGCCATGCCGTACACGGAGTCGGCGAGGTCGCCGTGCCCGCGGTGCAGCGCCTCGCGGACGAGGTCCGCGTGCACGCTCTCGCCGTAGCGCGGGAACGCCAGCGACGCCACGCTCGCGCCCTTGGCGCCCAGCGCCGCCGTCAGCCCGTCGGTCAGCGTCCGCTTGCCCGCGCCGTCGAGCCCTTCGATGACCACCAATCGACCCACGGAGGTCACAGTACTGATCCGGCCAAAAGCAGGCCGACCCCCCGCGCCGCACGCAACCGTTGCCACGAAGTCATTCGGCCGTGACTGTGGTCGGATCAGAACCGATCAGCACAGTAACGGTGGTGGACCGGCGGGCTCGGTGGAAGGGGATCGACGCCGAGCCCGCCGGTTCGTTTAGGCGGCGTGCCGCCGCAGGTGGAGCACGTAGCCGGCGCCGCTGACCGCGAGCACGCCGACGAGGATCAGCAGCGGCACCCAGCCGGTGTCGTGGCCGGACGGCGCCGGGCCGCCGTCGCCGCGGGGCATCACCTGGGACGTCGCGTCGAAACCACCGGCCTCGCCGTCACGGGAGTAGACCGAGCCGGGGAGCTTGTCGGCGTAGCGTGCTTCGACGGTCTGCTGGTACCCGACGACCGCTTTGCCGTCCGACAGCGACGTGATCCGGCCGTCGCGGACCGCGTACCAGGCGTCGATCTGCGGTTCGTGCAGCAGCTGGGCGCCCGCGGGCAGCTTCCGGGCGTACTCGCCCTCGACGTCACCCGAGGCGATGTTGCCGACCTGCCAGGTGCCGTCCGCGCCCCGGACCGACCAGAGCGTCGCGGTCCGGCCGTCGGAGGCACTCGCGGGGATCGCGAAGTAAGCGAAGTCACCTGGCGCCGCGTCGGGCTTGCCCGCGACGAAGTCCGGCGAAAGCTCGTACACGGCGTAGGCGTCCGGCGCGATCCGGACCGAAACCGGCCCCTGGGCGCCCGGGGTCTGGGCGAAGAACCGGACGAGGACGTCCTGGAACCCCGCGGCCGCGCGGTGCGCCGCGGAGGCGTCGGCGCTGCTGATGCCGGCGGCCTGGGCCGCGCCTGACACCGGAGCCGTCATCAGCAGCGCCGCGCCGGTCAGCACGGCGAGCACGAGCGCCCGCCTGCTCATCGGGCGATCCCGGTGAGCGTGTGCGTCCAGGTGAAGGACGAATTCTGCGTGTAGTAGCCGTAGGTCGACCAGTTGTAGCGCTTGGCGGGGCCGGGGTCGCCCCAGAACACCCAGTCACCGCGGGTGTCGTAGCCGTAGAGGACGTGCACGTGGCCGCCGCCCGAGTTCCAGCCGACCCGGGTCTCGACCGGCTGGTTCGCGGCGGTCTGCGTCCGGACGTCGGCGTAGGAGATGCGGCGGTCGAGGTAGCGGCCCGGCGAGCTGAAGCCGAGCTGGGCGAAGGCGCGTTGCGGGTCGGCGAGGGTGCCGGGGAGGTTCGCGCAGTCCGCGCCGGTGTCTCCGATCACACCGGTGTTCCCGTGGGCGAGCCGGCAGAACCGCGTCTGGCTGACGACCGCGCCGTGGTAGGCGGCGATGGTGTTGCCCGCGCCGGCCCAGCACCACTGGCTCTTCTGCTGGAGCTGCAGGACGATCTGGTTCCGGTAGGTCGACGGCACTCCGGGCGCGGCTGCTTGGGACTGCGTCGGCGCGACCAGGCACAACAGCAGGCTCACAGCCAGTACGGCGTGGACCTGGCTCGACTTCACCAGCACAGACGGCCTCCTGTGGCGGAGTGGGCGAACCAGCGGTGGTCACAACGGTGAACAACGCGGTCACAAGGAGCAAGAACGCCATCCGGAGGAACGGACCGTTCCGGGGGACAGCCGGAACGCGGAACGCTCACCTCAACGAGGCCAACCACCCTGAACGGGGGTCGGCACGGCCACCCTACGCTGCTACCGTGAACGTTCCGCGGTGTTCACGCCCAGCGCACACACTGGTCGGGTGAAGGGACGAGCGGTGGCACAAGACGGGAACCTCCCACTGATCATCGATGGCGCCCGCACGACCCGGGCATCGGTCGCCGAACTGCCGAAAGAGCTGACCGAGGCACTCCGCACCGGCGAGTTCCACCACGCCCTCCGGCTGGCGATCGCCTACCGCGGGCTGTCGCTGGCCCGGCTGCGCGCCCACCTCGCGCTGCGCGGGGTCCAAATCGGACAGTCGACGCTGAGTTACTGGCAACGCGGGCTGCGTCAGCCCGAGGTGCCGAAGGCGCTGCCGGCGGTCCGGGCCCTGGAATCGGTCCTCCAGCTGCCGGCGGACGCCCTCGTGGTGCTGATCGGCCCACGACTGGTCCGCCGCGGCCACCAGCCGGCGGCGTCGTTCCACGACCTGCGGTCCGGTGACATGGGGTCGATCGTCGAGGACCTGCTGGCCGAGCTGGGCGCGTACCCGTCGTCGAACCACTACAACGCGGACCTGGAACTGCTGTCGGTCCACGACACGATCACGTTCGACGCGGAGCACCGCCAGGTCAGCCTGCGCACCCGTTTGGTGACGCGCGCCCGCCGCCACGGCCCGGACCGGTACCTGACGGTGTACAACGGCGACCCGGGCTGCCGCATCGACGACGTCGAGCTGATCACGGACGAGGGCTGCCGGGTGGGCCGGATGCGCCGCAACCCGGACGCGGACACGATGGCAACGGAGCTGCTGTTCGACCGCAAGCTGGCCGAGGGCGACATCCACGTGTTCTGCTTCGAGGTCCGCGACGACTCGGGCTCGGCGTCGCCGGGCTACTACCGGATGCTGCGCGACCGCTGCGCGAGCTACCTGGTCCAGCTGCGGTTCGACCGCAACGCGCTCCCGGCCCGCTGCACCCGCCAGGTCCGCGCCCGCGACGACGCCCTGCCGGTGGTGGCGGAGGAACTGGCCTGCGACATGGGCGGAGTGAGCAGCGCGTTCTTCAACGACGCGGGACCCGGGTTGGCCGGGGTCGCGGTGGAGTGGAACTGACCCGTGTCGCCCCTCCAATCACGCGAGCTGACCCTCCAATCACGCGAGCTGACCCTCCAATCACGCGAGATGCCCCGCTGATCACACGAGATGCCCCTCCGGTCACGCCGGATGGCCGCTTGAGCGCGGCCGGCTCGCGCTTCCGAAGAGTCGGTTCGCGCACCCAGCGGGTCGGCCCGCGTACCCAGAGGGTCGGTCCGCGCTCCTAAAGGGTCGGGCTCGCGCTTCCGAAGGGTCGCCTCGCGCACCCAGCGGGTCGGCCCGCGTACCCGGAGGGTCGCCCCGCGCACCCAGCGGGTCGGCTCGCACACTCCGAGAGTCGGCTCGCGTGCTTGGGCGGCCGACTCATGTGATTGGGCAGCCAACTCGCGTGATTGGGCAGCCAACTCACGTGATTGGGCAGCCGACTCACGTGATTGGGTGGGCGACTCGCGTGATTGGGCGGGCAACTCGCGTGATTGGGCGGGCATTGCTAGTGGCCGCGGTGTTTGGCGCGGGCCTTGGCCCGGGCCAAGGCCCGGCGGCGGGCGGCCTCGGTGGCCGCGCGGCGTTTGCGGGCCGCTTTGTTCTCGGCCGCTCGGTGGGTGACCGCGTCGCGCAGGGCGCGCTGGGCGGCGGTGCCGATGCCCTCGTCCTCCTGGGCCTTCTTCGCCAGCTTCGCGAGGCGCTTGGCGTTGAGACGGGCGGTCGGCCGCTGCTCGGCCGGGGTCGGCGGGGCCGCGCGGGCTTCGTCGGCCAAGCGGGCGAAGTCGCGGCCAGCGGCGAAGGCCGACAGCTCGGCGTTGGTGGGCTCGGTGCCGAAGATGTGGCGCGCGGCCCGGACCAGGCCGTCTTCGTGGATTTCGTAGACGCCGATCCAGAACCGGCCGTCGTGGTACAGCGTGAACACCCCGCGCATCGGGAAACCTCCAGGCGTGACGGATCAGCCTGGCGCCACCGGTTTCCCGCCGAAGCGGGACAACGAGCCCTGAGCGAGCCGCCCGGACTACCTACCGGGCCGTGAGGTTCGTGAAGCCAAGAACGGCACCAGGCTACGCCGGACCGCCACCGATGCCGATCTCGTTTCCCTCGGGGTCGCGGTAAAGCCGCTCGGAGATCGCCGCGACGCGCTCGTCGAGGTCGCCGACGAACAGGACGTGCCTGGCATGCCCGGTGGCCCGCTCCGGACGGCGCTCGACGAAAACCAGGCCGGCGCCCGCTCGTGGTCGAGTACGGCGATGCCCGCCATCAGGTCGACCGTCACAGCACCTCGAACCCGTTGGCCTTGGCGGCATCGGCCTGACGCTCGTCGCGGGTGACGAAGGTGACCGGCCCGCCGTCGGTCAGCTCGGCGGTGGAGTGCATCGCGACCGCGATGTGGATCGCGTCGAGCGTGCGCACCGGGTAGTTTTCGGTGACCAGCCGCCGAGCTGCCGGAAAGATCCGATGCGGTGCCAGCGGGATCACCCCCAGCACCGTGCGCGTGTCCTCGTCGAACTGGGCCAGGAACTCGCGGGCGTCCGGGATCCGCCCGCTCCGCTTGGCCGCGGCGAAGGCGCTGGCGCACTCCAGCCGGGTCAGCTCGCTGGTGAGCACAAGGTGCCCACCGTCGATCAGGAGCTCCCGCAGTTCGGCGTGGTCGGCCTCGTCGGTGAGGTAGGCCCCGACCACGGCGCTCGTGTCGGCGTAGAAAACGGTCACCATTCACCCCGGGTCCAGTCGAGTGCCTCGCTGACGGCCGTGCCCCAGCCACGCGAGCGCTTTTCCAGCTCGTCGTGCCCCGGCGCTTCGCCCTCCGGCACGAACGCGATCAGTTTGCCTTCCGCCACCAGGCGGTTTCTCCGCTCGAGCGCGGTTTCCGTCTTTGCCACAACGCCCCTCAACGCTTCCGTGACCAGGTCGTTCATGCTGCGCCCTTGAGCCTCGGCGAGCGCCTTCAGCCGGGCGTGCAGCTCGTCGTCGATCCTTGTGATCAACTGTTTCACGACTCCATGATAACACGTCACCCATTCGTGCTATCACTGTCACAAACGCAAAACAAAGGGCCGCCCCGAACACTTTCGGGGCGGCCCTGACCAGCGGAAACGCGAAAACCTCAGTACCGGTAGTGCTCCGGCTTGAACGGGCCTTCGACGTCCACGTCGATGTACTCGGCCTGCTCCTTGGTGAGCTTGGTCAGCTCGCCACCCAGGGCGTCCAGGTGAATGCGAGCCACCTTCTCGTCGAGCTTCTTCGGGAGGCGGAAGACCTCCTTGTCGTACTCCTCGTGCTTGGTGAACAGCTCGATCTGCGCGATCACCTGGTTCGAGAAGCTGTTCGACATCACGAACGACGGGTGGCCGGTCGCGTTGCCCAGGTTCAGGAGCCGGCCCTCGGACAGCACGATGATCGTGTTGCCGTTCGGGAAGATCCACTCGTCGACCTGCGGCTTGATGTTGATCCGGCGGATGCCCGGGTACCGCGCCAGGCCCGCCATGTCGAGCTCGTTGTCGAAGTGGCCGATGTTGCCCAGGATCGCCTGGTGCTTCATCTTCGCCATGTGCTCCACCAGCACGACGTCCTTGTTGCCGGTGGTGGTGATGATGATGTCGGCCTCGGGCAGCACGCTCTCGAGCTTGCGGACCGCGTAGCCGTCCATCGCCGCCTGCAGCGCGCAGATCGGGTCGATCTCGGTGACGATCACCCGCGCGCCCTGGCCGCGCAGGGACTCCGCCGCGCCCTTGCCGACGTCGCCGTAGCCGCA
This sequence comes from Amycolatopsis sp. NPDC051716, assembly GCF_040681595.1. NCBI lineage: Bacteria > Bacillati > Actinomycetota > Actinomycetes > Pseudonocardiales > Pseudonocardiaceae > Amycolatopsis > Amycolatopsis sp. NPDC051716. Next base: position 32,785 of record NZ_JBFAZA010000056.1, read on the forward strand.
GACCACCGCGACCTTGCCGCCGATCAGCACGTCGGTGCCGCGGTTGATGCCGTCGATCAGGGAGTGGCGGATGCCGTAGCGGTTGTCGAACTTCGACTTCGTCACCGCGTCGTTGACGTTGATCGCCGGGAACAGCAGCTCGCCCGCCGCCGCCAGCTGGTAGAGGCGCAGGACGCCGGTCGTGGTCTCCTCGGTGACGCCGCGGATGCCCGCGCCGATCTTGGTCCACTTGTCCTTGTCCGAAGCGACCGACGCGCGCAGCAACTCGAGGAACACGCGGAACTCGTCCGAGGTGTTCTCGTCCGGGGTCGGCACGACGCCCGACTTCTCGTACTCGGTGCCCTTGTGGACCAGCATGGTGGCGTCACCACCGTCGTCGAGGATCATGTTCGGGCCCTCGCCGTCCCAGGAGAGCATCCGCTCGGTGCACCACCAGTACTCCTCGAGCGACTCGCCCTTCCACGCGAAGACCGGGACGCCCTTGGGCTCCTCGGGCGTGCCGTGCGGGCCGACGACGATCGCCGCGGCCGCGTGATCCTGCGTCGAGAAGATGTTGCAGGACGCCCAGCGCACCTCGGCGCCCAGCGCCACCAGCGTCTCGATCAGCACTGCGGTCTGCACGGTCATGTGCAGCGAGCCCGACACGCGCGCCCCGCGCAGCGGGTAGACCTCCGCGTATTCGCGCCGCAGCGCCATCAGTCCCGGCATTTCGTGTTCGGCGAGGCGGATTTCCTTGCGGCCGAACTCGGCGGCCTCGAGGTCGGCGACGGCGAACTCGATGCCGTTGCGGGTCTCGTGCCGCTTGGCAACGCTTTCGGGGGTCATAGTGGCGATTCCTCCAAGACTCGATGACACCAGAACACTACCGTTGTCCGCTCGACTGTCCCTAGAAGTGTTAGGAGGCCCTTACCGTGCCCATGCCCGGCTCGGACACCCGCGTCGTGGAAATCCGCGTCGCCGGGCTCGTGGGCACCAGCGGGGAAACGCTGCTCGACGCGGTTTCGACCGTCGACGTCGCCGGCGACGGCCTGGGCCGCGTGGTCCGCCCGGCGGACCGGCTGCGGCGCCCGGCGCCCGGGCCGGTGCTGCCGGCGCTGGGCCGGTCGATCCCCCGGACGCTCGAGGGCTACCTCTGGCACGGCATGACCTCGGGCGGCGCCGCGAAGGCCACCTGGGCGCTGTTGTTCCCGTTCTCCTGGCCAACGTCTGTTTCTGGATGCTGCCGCCGGTCCCGCCGGGCCGCCGCCTCGCGCGCGTCCTCGGCGCCGTGTGCCGCGGTCTGCTGCGCGTGGGCGCCCTGCTGCTGACGATGCTGCTGATGGGCCAGCTCGCGGCGATCGCGCTCGACCTCTTCGCCGCGCAGTGCCTCGCGCCCGGATCGGGCTGCCTGCCGGTGGTCCCCGACGTGCTGCGCGCACCGGGAGCCCGGATCGCCGTCGGCGTGCTGCCGCTGCTGGCCGTGATCTTCGTCCTGCACCGGATTTCCAGCGCGACCTGGGCGGTGCACGCCGAGGGCGACCTCACCGGCGGCCCGCTGCGGATGCGCGCCGACCCGGAGACGCCGGCCCTGCGCTGCCTGCACACCGTCGCGGCGCTGGCCTCGGTCGCACTGCTGCTGCTCGGCGGCCCGTTCCGCGTACCGGGCGGCACCGTCGACCTCGTGGCCTGGATCGTCACGCTGGCGGTGGTGCTCGCCACCGTCATGGCCGCCGCGATCGGCGTCGACACCGGCCGGTTCGCCCGGCCCGGCGTGCTCGCCTTCGCGACCCTGCTCGTCGTCGTGGCCGCGGTGCGGCTCGTGCTTTCGCACGGGCCGGGCGCGGGTCCGCTGCCCGGCACGAACGCCGTCGTCGAAGGTCTCGGCGCGGCCCTGGTCGCCGTCACGGTGCTGTTCGCCCTGTTCCTCGCCCCGGCGGCGCTGCTGGCCCGGCCCGGCTGGAAGCACAAGCCGCAGCGGCTGCGGCCGTGGATGGGCGGCTGGGCGGCCGCGCCGGTGCTCGCGCTGGCCGGCCTGCTCGGCGGCGGGTTCGGGGCCGGGCTCGCCGAAGCGCTCCGACGGCTCTCCGGGGCGGAACACCTGAAGGTGCCCGACACGTATTTGCTGGTCACCGTCCTGTGGGGCGCCGGGCTGGCCCTGGCCGCGGTGCTCGGCGTGCTGGGTTTCGCGGTCGCCGTCCCGCTGCGACGGCTGCGGCGGGGCATCCCCGAAATCGTCGAGCTGATGGAGCACGACGAGCGCCAGGAGGCCCAGGCCGCGGCGGCGTGGGCGCGCTCGGCGTGGGAACGGCGGCACCTGCACCACCTGGCGCTGGCGGTCGCGAGCGCGATGTCCGCCGGCGGCGCGGCCCTGCTGGTGCTGCGGTTCGGGTTCGGGCTGGTCCCCGGCTGGTTCGGCCCGTTGTCCGCGATCGGCGTGGTCGCGCTCGGCGCGCTGGCCGCGGGCCTGCTGCGCGTGGTCTACACGGCTGCCCGCACCCCGCAGCGCAGCCGCCACCTCGGGGCCCTGGCCGACCTGGTCTGCTTCTGGCCGCGGGCGGCCCACCCGACGGTTCCGCCCTGCTACGCGCTGAAGGTCGTCCCGGAACTGGCCGCGCGGGCGCGGGAACACCTCGCCGAACCCGGCACGCGCGTGGTGCTCTCCGGCTACAACCTCGGCAGCCTGCTGACGATCATGGCGGCCGCCCGGCTGGCGGCCGAACTGCCGGAAGCGGACCTCGAGCGCGTCGGCGTGCTGACCGCCGGGTCGCCGCTGCAGTGGGGCTACCAGCGCGCTTTCCCGGCGCTGCTGCCCCAGGAAGCGCTGGAACGGCTCTTCGCCGACCTGGACGGCCGCTGGCGGGCGCTGTGCCGCGGCACCGACATCTTCGGCGGCGGCGTGACGACCTGGCGGCACTCGGTCGCCGACCGGCGGCTGCACGGCGTCGGGTTCCTCCCGGACGGCGGCTGCGGCCCGGTGTCGGCGGCGGCCGACGCCAACGGCGTCCTGATCCTCGGCGGCGACCACTGGCTGCCGGACCCGCTGCGCGGCCCGACCGGGCGGCACCGCTGGGCGCCGGGGGTGCTCAAGCACCAGGACTACGTGGTCGACGCCGAATGGGACCACGCCGTCGCGATGGCGGCCGGCCTCGGCAAGCCGTCCTGGGGCGAGCAGGGCTCGCTGTTCGGGGACTTCCCCCCGAAACGGTGAAGGCCCCTCGCGCGCGGAGCGAGGGGCCTTCAGCCGTGGAACTAGCTCGGCTTCACCAGAGGACTAGGAAGCCTTGCGGCGGAACTTCAGCAGCGCGAGCAGGCCGCCACCGGCGACGAGCAGCAGCGCGCCGACCCAGATCAGCCAGCTGTTGTCGAAACCGGTGTTGGCCAGGCCGCCACCGGTGCCCGACTCGTTGCCCGCCGGGACGACGGCCGCCGGGGTCGAGCTGGTCGGCGCAACGGAGGTCTCCGAAGTCGCCGGGGTGCTCGGCTTGGTGGTGGCCGTCGTGGTGGGCGGCGTCGACGTCTTGGTGACCGGCGTCGTGGGGGGCGCGGTCGGCTTGGTCTTCGTGCCGCACAGGTACCACTTGCCGATCTTCGGCTGGCTGCCGTTGAAGTTGAACGGCGCGCGCAGGTCGTTCCACGGCGCGTTCTTGTCCAGCTTCTTGCCCGGCGTGTAGTCGTTGAAGCCGTCGTCGCCACCGGGGACGACGATGCGGGTGACCGTGACACCCTCGTTGACCGACTTGATGTTCAGCCGGGTGTTGTTCTTCGTCAGCTCGAAGACGACGTCCTTCTGGTCGAGGACCTGGCCGTCGGCACAGGGCGTCGGGTTACCCGGCGTCGGGTGGGGACGGTTGTCGTCGCTGTAGCAGGCCAGGGCGGAACCGGCGGTCCCGATCAGGGCAGCGGTGGTGAGCGCCATGACCGCCACGGCGCCGCGGAAGGAACGTCTGCGCATGAGTTCTCCAGTACCGAACGGGGGATGAACGGCAAAATCAGGGGGACGCGGCACCACTGAACGTGGGAATCACGCGGCTGTAATTCACCCGTCAGTGGCACACGAAGGATCGAAAGGTATCGCATGTCACCCAGCCGCTTACAGGGGGTCCCCCTTTGGGTACAAATCGCAAGATCGTCTTGATCAAGTCGTAACCTCGCATTAAGCAACCAAACGCAAAAAGCCCGCCGACCTGGGTGTCCAGGCAGGCGGGGCTTTTATCGCGCAAGTCAGGCTTCGGGCGACTTCACGGGTTCGCCGGTCTCTTCGGCCTGCCGCTTGCCGACCAGTGAATGCCGGCGGCTGTACCCGAAGTAGAGCACCACGCCCAGGACCATCCAGGCGGCGAACCGCAGCCAGGTCAGCACGGTCAGGTTCAGCATCAGCCACAGGCAGGCGAGGATGGCCAGGATCGGGATGAGCGGCACCAGCGGCACCTTGAACGCTCGCGGCAGGTCCGGCCGGGTCCGGCGCAGGATCAGCACGCCCGCCGACACGAGCACGAAGGCGAAGAGCGTGCCGACGTTGACCATTTCCTCGAGCTTGTCGGCGGGGAAGAACCCGGCCGCCAGCGCGACCAGGCCGCCGACGATGAGCGTCGCCCGCTTCGGCGTGCCGTGCTCGCCGGTCTTCGCCAGCCCTCGCGGCATGAGGCCGTCGCGGGACATCGCGAAGATGATCCGGACCTGACCCAGCATCAGCACCATGACGACGGTGGTCAGACCGGCCAGCGCGCCGAACGAGATGATGTTGGCCGCCCAGTCGACGCCGTTGGCGGAGAACGCCGTGGCGAGGGTCTTGTGGCTGCCGTCGCCCGCCTTGGTCGCGAGGTCCTTGTACGACGTCATGCCGACGACCACGAGCGACACCGCGACGTACAGCACCGTGACGATGGCCAGCGAGCCCATGATCCCGCGCGGCACGGCCTTCTGCGGGTTCTTCGTCTCCTCCGCGGTGGTCGCGACGATGTCGAAGCCGATGAACGCGAAGAACACCAGCGAAGCGCCCGCCAGCAGGCCGAAGACGCCGAACGAGCTGCTCGCGCCGCCCGCGATCAGGGAGAACAGCGACTGGTCGACGCCCGTCTGGCCGGCTCCGCCCGTCTCGCCCGGCGGGATGTAGGGCGTGTAGTTGGCGCCCTTGATGTAGAACAACCCGAGGATGATCACGAACAGCACCACGGCGACCTTGATCCCGGTGATCACCATGGACACCCGCGACGACAGCTTGGTGCCGACGGCCAGCAGCGTCGTCAGGATCGCCACGACGAGCAGCGCGCCCCAGTCGACCGTCACGCTGCCGATGTCGAACGTCGACTTGGTGCCCTTGCCGAAGAGGTAGCCGAGCACCGTCTCCAGGTACACCGACCAGCCCTTGGACACCGCCGCCGCGCCGACGGCGAGCTCGAGGATCAGGTCCCAGCCGATGATCCACGCCATGAACTCGCCGAAGGTGGCGTAGGAGAACGTGTACGCGCTGCCCGCGACCGGCACGGTCGAGGCGAACTCCGCGTAGCACAGCGCCGCCAGCGCGCAGGCGATCGCGGCGAACACGAAGGCCAGCGATACCGACGGCCCGGCGTAGTCACCCGCGGTGCGCGCGGTCAGCGTGAAGATGCCGGCACCGATGACCACCGCGACGCCGAAGACCGTGAGGTCCCACGCGCTCAGGTTCCGCCGGAGCTTGGTGTCCGGCTCGTCGGTGTCCGCAATGGACTGTTCGATCGATTTCGTGCGCCACAATCCCGTTCCGGGCACCGTTGACCTCCTGCGGCTGGCCTGCATGTATCGCAGTAGGTCACCCTATCGGGTCAGGTCCGTGACGGCTCACCGAAAAGGCGGAGCAGCTCTTCGGCTAACGGGTGAGACTGCGGTCCAGGTCCGGTTCGAGGTAGATCAGCTTGGCCACCGGCACCTTGGCGCGGACGCGGGCCTCCGCGTCGTCGATGGCCCGCGCGACCTCGGCGGTGTCGAGCCCCGGCACCAGCGCCAGCTTCGCCGCGACGAGCAGCTCGTCCGGGCCCAGGTACTGGGTGCGGATGTGGATGACGCGCTCGACCTTGCCCGCGGCGAGCTCGTCGACGATCGTCGCGAGGACGCCCTCGTTGGCGCCTTCGCCGATGAGCAGGCTCTTCATCTCGATGATGAGGATGATCGCGATGACGCCGAGCAGCGCGCCGATGGCGAGGGTGCCGATGCCGTCCCAGACCGGGTTGTCCGTGACGACCGACAGCCCGACCCCCAGCAGTGCGAAGACCAGACCGAGCAGCGCGCCGGCGTCCTCGAGCAGCACCACGGGCAGCTCGGGCTCCTTCGCCTGGCGGATGAAGCCCCACCAGGTCGTGTCGCCCTTGATCTTCTTCGACTCGCCGATGGCGGTGTAGAAGCTGTAGCCCTCCAGCGCGACCGCGACGACCAGGATGATCACGGCGACGATCGGCGACTCGAGCGGCTCCGGGTGGCCGATCTTGTGGATGCCTTCGTAGATCGCGAAAGCCGAGCCGAGCGTGAAGAGCATCAACGCGACGATGAAGGAGTAGAAGTACCGGTCGCGGCCGTAGCCGAAGGGGTGCTCCTGGTCGGCTTCCCGCTTCGACGTCTTCTGGCCGAGCAGCAGCAGGCCCTGGTTGGTGGTGTCGGCCAGCGAGTGCACGGACTCGGCCAGCATCGACGACGACCCCGTGACGAGGAAGCCGGCGAACTTCGCCGCCGCGATCCCGGCGTTGGCCCCGAGTGCGGCGAGGATCGCCTTGGTTCCGCCTCCAGCTGACACGACCGCTCCCCTGGTAGGTCCTGAAATGTCCGGGTGGAGCCTAATGGGAACGCGCGGCGGCGACCGTCCCGACCGGGTGAACCGCGGCCGCCGGTTCTGTCGTACCCCTTCGCTACCGTGGTTTTTCCTGCCGACCACACCCGGGAAGGTGACATGGCGCACTTCGCCGTGCTCGGTCCGCTCGCCGTCGAGAGCCCGCCGGGCCGGTGGGCGGTCCTGCGCGGTGCGCGGCAGCGCACGCTGCTGGCCGTGCTGCTGCTCAACGCCGGCCAGCACGTCCCCGTCGACGTGCTGGTCGAAGCGCTGTGGCCGGACGGGCCGCCCAAGTCGGCCACGTCCAACCTGCACACCTACCTCTCGCGGCTGCGCGACCGGATCGAAGGCCTGCGGGTCGAGCACGGCCCACCCGGCTACCGGCTGCACGTCGAACCGGAGGAGCTCGACCTGCTCGTCTTCCGGTCCGCCGTCGCCGAAGGGCGGCGGACCGGGGATCCGGTGGCCGCCGCGGGGCACTACCGGCGGGCGCTCGCGCTGTGGCGGGGGCCGGTGCTGGCCGGGCTGCACGTGCCGCGATTCGGCGCCGACATCGCCCGGCTGGAGTCCAAACGCCTCGCCGTGTTCGAGGACTGCGTCGACGCGGAGCTGGCGGCCGGGCGGCACGGCGAGCTGACCGGCGAGCTGCAGGCCATGATCGCCGAGCACCCGCTGCGCGAACGGCCGGCCGCGCAGCTGATGATCGCGCTGCACCGGGCCGGGCAGCAGGGCAGCGCGCTGGAGGTCTACCGGCGGCTGCGGAGCACGCTGATCGAGGAGCTCGGCGTCGAGCCCGGGGCGGAGGCCCGGCGGGTGCACGCGGCCGTCCTGCGCGGTGAAGACCCGGTGCCGCGGCTGCCGCCGGCGGTGTGGCCGGTCTGCCAGCTCCCGCCGGACATCGGGGACTTCACCGGCCGCGACGCCGAGCTGGCGGAGCTGACCGGCGTGCTCGGCGCGGGCGGCGGCGTCCCGGTCGCGGTGCTCAGCGGCGAGCCGGGCGCGGGCAAGAGCACCCTCGCCGTGCGCGCCGCGCACCGGCTGCGCGCGCGGTTCCCGGACGGCCAGCTGTACGTGCCGCTGGCCGGCCGCGAAATCGGCGAGGTGCTGGGCGACCTGCTGCGCGCGCTGGGTGTCCCCGGCCCGGCCGTCCCGGACGACGTGCGGGCGCGCGCGGCGGTGTTCCGCGGCCGCCTTACCGACCGGCGGGTGCTGGTGGTGCTCGACGACGCCGTCGACCCCGAGCACGTCCGCACGCTGCTGCCGGGCACGCCGGGCTGCGCGGTGCTCGTGACGAGCCGTCGCCGGTTGAGCGGGCTCGCCGGCGCGCACCGGCTGGCGGTCGGTCCCCTCTCCGGCGCCGACGCCGCCGAATTGCTGCACCGGCTCGCGGGGGCGCGGGTGGCCCGGGAGCGTGCCGACGCCGAGCGGATCATCACCGCGTGCGCGCGGCTGCCGCTGGCGCTGCGGATCGCGGGCAGCCGGCTGGCCATCCGCCCGCACCTGCGGCTCGGCGAGCTGGCCGGCCGGCTGGAGGACGAGGTCCGGCGCCTCGACGAACTGACCGTGAGCGACCTCGCCGTCCGGAGCAGCATCGCGCTGAGCTACGACGGCCTGCGGCCGCCCGCGCAGAGAGCGTTCCGGCTGCTCGGCCGGTGCCGCCTCGCCGACCTGCCGGCCTGGGCGGTCACCACCCTGGTGGACGACCCGGACGAAGCTGTCGAGGAGCTCGTCGAAGCGAGCCTGCTGGAGGCGCGCGGGGCGGACGCGACGGGCGAAGGCCGCTACCGGATGCACGACCTCGTCCGGCTGTACGCGGCGGAGCTGACCGACCCGGCGCCCGGCGAAGGCCTCCGGACGGTGCTGGCGGCCACGCTCGCCCTCGCCGACGCGGCGGCGGCCCGGCTGCCGCGCACGGTGCCGATGCCGTCCCCGGCCCACGAGCCGCCCGCACAGCCGTTGCCGGATGAGCTGGTGGAGCGGCTGCTGGCACGTCCGGACGACTGGTTCGCCGCCGAGCGCGCGAACCTCCTGGCGCTCATCGGCACGCTGGGCCCGCGGGACGCCCTGCTGCTGCTCGACCGGCTCGGCGTCTACCTGTACCTGCACGGGCAGTACGCCGACATGCGCGCGGCGTACGAGGCGGTCTTGGACGCGGGCCCGCCGCTGGCGGCGGTCGCCGAGGCCACGCTGACGCTGTTGCGGCACGCGCGCGGCGAGTACGAGGAGGCGGCGGTCCGCTACCGCGCGTGCGCCAAGGAACTGGAGGCGCACGGCGACAGCCGCACCCACGCGTGGGTTTCGGCGAACCTGGCGCACTGCCTGATCGGCCTCGGCCGCGCGGAGGAGGCCCTGCAGACGGCGGCCCACGCCCGCGAACTGTTCACTGTGGACGGTTCACCGGCCGAGCTCGGGTGGGTCCGGGCGGCGGAGTCGGCGGCCTTGCTGCGGCTCGGCCGCATCGAAGACGCCCGCGAAGTCGACCGGACGGCACTGGCGGCGGCCCGCTCGACCGGCGACGCCCGGGTGCTCGGCGAGGCGTTGCACGGGTTCGCGTGGTCATCGCTGCTGACGGGCGACGACGCGGGCGCGGTGGCGGCGATCGCGGAGTCGGTGGACCTGCTGCGCGGCACGATGGCGCGCTCGGCACTGGCGAAGTCGTTGCGGACGAGGGGTGCGATCTCGGCGGCAACGGGCGCGCGAGAGGAAGCGACGGCGTCGTTCGGCGAGGCACGCGAGCTGGCGCGGGAGCTGGACGAGCGGCCGCGAGAGCTGTCGTGCACCCGCGCGCTGGCGGCGGCCTGGATCGGCGAAGGCCGGGCGGCCCAGGCGATCCCGGTGCTCCGGGCGTGCTTGGACGAGTGCCGCGAGATGGGCGGCAGAGCGGCCACCGGCCTCACGTGGCTGGTGTTGAAGCGCGCGTACGAAGCCACAGGAGAGCCGGCAGCGGCCGAGGTGGCGGCGACCGAGGCCGCGGAGCTGCTCGACCCGCGCGACGCCAGCGCGGCCGCGCTTCGCCGGGCGCTGCTCGCTCTCACCGAGCCGGCCTGACGGGGGGTTCGCCTGGCTCGCTGGGGCGCTGCCCCGCACCGAACCGGCTCCGACGGGATCGCCCGGCGCTCACATGGCATGCCCCCGCACCGAGCCGCTCTGCCGAGTACCCCTCGATAGTTTGGCCTGGCCCGCCAGCTGGCCTGACGCCCTCTTTGGCCTGTTCGGCCAGGTCCGCCTCGCCGAGGTGGTCCACCGGGCGAGACGGGATGGTGTCGCCCCTCACCGCACCACCCGCCTCGCCTCGGCCGCCGGGTTGGCCGCCGAGGTGGTGCCGCCCCCTCGCGGCACCACCTCACGCCCACGGACGCCGGGCGAATCCGACCGGCGCCACCCCCTGCGGACCCGGCGGCGCGCATCAGCGCACCAAGGTCCCCCCTTGGTGTCGATCGTGGCGGACGCCGCCACACGGAACGCACACAGAACCCGCGGCACACCCGCGCACCCAGACAGCCGGGCCCGCCCACTCCGGCGGTCGGCCCGCGTACCCGAACGGTCAGCCCGCGTACCTGGACAGTCGGTTCGTGTACCTGGGCGGTCGGCTCCCGTACCTGGACAGTCTGCTCAAGTGCACCGGCGGTCGGTTCGCGTCCCAGGACTCGTTGGCTGGGATCTCTGGGCGCCGGTTTCCGGCCGACCCACCAGGCATGCAGGCCGACCCTCGAGACACGCGGGCCGACCCTCCGGGCACGCCAGCCGACCCACCAGATACGCAGGCCGACCCACTAGGTACGTGGGCCGACCCTGCGGGTACGCGAGCCGACCATCGGGGTACGTGAGCCGGGCTGCTGGAGACGTGAGGTGGCCCGGCGGGCGGGTCAGTCCTCGCAGGTGCCTGCGGTCGCGCGGAAGAGCTGGGCCCGTTCCCCACCCAGGGCGCGGATCTTCACCGGCGGGTCCGCCGCCGGCAGCCACACCGACTGACCTCGGCGCAGCTCGACCCGCTCACCGTCGTCCGCCGTCACGAGGAGGTCACCCGCCGTGCACAAGAGGATCTGGGGGCCCACGCTGTCGACCGAAATCTCGTCGTCCTGGCCCGCCGCCCACTCCACGCGGGACAGCTCGAACTCCGGGGCGTCCGTGCGGTACACCGCCATGCGCCCCCCGGAATCACCGCACTGGACCGGCATCTCGCCGCACGCGAAGTCGACCACGCGCAGCAGCTCCGGGACGTCCACGTGCTTCGGCGTCAGCCCGCACCGCAGGATGTTGTCCGAGTTGGCCAGGATCTCCACGGCCGTGCCGTGCAGGTACAGGTGCAGGTTGCCGGCCGGCAGGTAGATCGCCTCGCCCGCGCGCAGCGTCAGGCGGTTCAGGAGCAACGCCGCCAGCACGCCCGCGTCGCGCGGGTGGGCCTCGCCGAGCTCCAGGATCGTGCGGCACTCGACCGCGAACTCGCCGTGCTCCTGGACGTGCCGGATGCACGCGTCCAGGACCTCCGGCAGCAGCCTGTCCAGGGACGACTGCGGCAGTGTGATCCACGTCGTGAACAGCGCCCGCAGCCCGGACGGGTCCGGCTGGGCCTCCAGCAGCCCGGTGTAGTTGGCCAGTCCCGGCGTCTCGATCGCCTTCAGCAGCTTCATCGTGCGGTCGGGGGCACGGAACCCGGCCAGCGCGTGGAACTCCGTCAGCGCGCAGACCAGCTCCGGCTTCGCCGTCGGGTCCGGGTAGTTGCGGTTCGCCGCCTCGCGCGGGATGCCCAGCCGCTCCTCGCGGGCGTGTCCCTCCGCGGCCTGGGCCGCCGACGGGTGCGCCTGCATCGACAGCGGCTCCTCCGCCGCGAGGATCTTCAACAGGAACGGGAGCCGCCCGCCCCACCGCTTCGCGCAGCGCTCGCCGAGCTGGGTCACCGGGTCGGCGTCCACCAGCTCGAGCAGGCTCCGCTCGGTCCCGTCGGGGCCGATGACGTGCGACGGGTCACCCGGGTGGGCGCCCATCCACAGCTCGGCCTCGGGGTGCGGCGCGGGTATCGGCCGGCCCAGCAGCTCGGGGATCGCCGTCCGCGATCCCCAAGCGTAGGGCCGCACCGCGTTGCGCAGCAGCTCCACTGTCACCTCAACTCCACTCCTCCGGCACCGGCCGGAGCCGGTGCTGGGCGGGTCTCACGCCGTCGCGGGCGCGAAGCGACCGGCGCCGCCGATGCTGCCCGCCGCCAGCCCGAGATAGACCGCCGCCAGTTCGAACCGCAGCGCCAGCACCGCGGCCCGCACGATTTCGTCGGCCTCGATCTCCTCGGCCGGCGCGATGACGTCCGCACCCGGCAGCAGATCCTCGGCTTGGTAGCGCGCCGCGTCCGTGGCCGGACCGGTCCGCACCGAGAGCAGCAGCACCCGGGTGGGGATGTCACCAGAGGGATCGTCCGGATCGGCGAAGATGTCACGCTCCGCGCCACCTGATTGCGCCGCCCGCCGCAATGCGGGGCGCGCCAGGGCCTGACGATAGTCCTCGACGTCGCACACCGTGGCCGCGTGGGCGGCGAACGCGTGCGCAGCGTGTTCGCCGACGGCGACCGCGACCGGGTCCAGCCCCCACAGCAGCGGCACGCGGTCGGCGACCCGCAGCGCGAGCGCCTTGGCCGGGTTCGCGAACGAGTCCCGGGCCAGGTAGTCCTTCTCGGCTTCGAGGTCCAGCTGGTCGGCGAGCACCTGGACGTCGGAGATCAGCAGGCCCAGCGCGTTCGCGGTGAGCAGTCCGGCGGCCAGGCCGCGCGGGAACGCCAGCTCGGGTGGCACCGGGATCCGCGGCGCCAGCAGCACGCCCTTGCCCGCCACGGCGGCGGCCACCGGGCCTTCCGCCGGCGCCGAAAGCACCACCGAAGCGCCGTAGCGAGCGGCGCGCTCGAGCGACGCGGCGAGTTCTCGGTCACCCGGGTCGTCGGTGTGCGCGAAGACGACGTCGAGCGCGCCGATCCAGCTCGGCACCACCTCGGCGACGACCACCGGGACCGGGCACGACGGCGCCAGCAGAGCGGCCAGCAGCCGGGTGAGGGTGCGGCTCACCCCCGGCCGGTCGATCAGCACGACGGCGCGGGGGCGGCCCATGTCGAGCCGGTCGGCCAGCTCCAGCTCAGCGGCCAGCTCGGCGGTCGCCCGCACCTGGGCGCCGGCCATCGCGGCGGCCCGGAGCAGCCCCGCGCTGTCGGCCTCGGCCAGCCGCGCGGGGTCGTCGAGCAACGTGTCGTCAAGCACTGTCGGCATCGGAGTTTCCGTGGTCCCCGGGCAGGGTCGCTTCGTCCAGGAGCAGCACCGGGATGCCGTCACGGACCGGGTACACCCGGCCGCACTCGGTGCAGGTCAGTGCGTCGGCCTCGGGGTCGTCCGGCGCTCCGGGGCGCAGCGGGGCGTGATCCGGCGACGGGCACGCCAGGATCTCGAGGAGCTGGGGGTCGAGCGTGATGGCCATGGTTCCTCCATACCACGCGAAAAGGTGTGATGAAGGGCACCTTCAGGACACAGTTCGGCCCGCGGGCCCGCCCTTCATCGTGGACGGGTCAGCTGCGGATGATCGCGAGTACTTCGTCCACCAGCCCTTGCACGGCCTCCGCGTTCGCGGCCTCGACGTTCAGCCGGAGCAGCGGTTCGGTGTTCGACGGGCGCAGGTTGAACCAGGCGCCGCCCGGCAGCTGCACGGTCAGGCCGTCCAGCTCGTCGAGCTCGACGCCGGAGCGGGTGCCGAAGCTGTCCTTGACGGCCATCATCTTCGCGACCTGGTCGTCGACCGTGGAGTTGATCTCCCCCGAAGCCGCGTAGCGCGAGTACGCGCTGGTCAGCTCGGACAGCGGGCCGGTCTGCTCGCCGAGCGCGGCGAGCACGTGCAGCGCCGCCAGCATGCCGGTGTCGGCGCGCCAGAAGTCGCGGAAGTAGTAGTGCGCGGAGTGCTCGCCGCCGAAGATGGCGCCGGTGCGGGCCATCTCGGCCTTGATGAACGAGTGCCCGACGCGGGTGCGGACCGGCTTGCCGCCGTGCTCGGCGACGATCTCCGGGACGCCCTTGGACGTGATCAGGTTGTGGATGATCGTGCCGCCCGGGTCCTTGGCCAGCTCGCGGACCGCGACGAGCGCCGTGATCGCGCTCGGCGAAACCGGCTCGCCGCGCTCGTCGACGATGAAGCAGCGGTCGGCGTCGCCATCGAAGGCGACCCCGGCGTCCGCGCCGACCTCGCGCACCTTCGCCTGCAGGTCGACGATGTTCGCCGGGTCGAGCGGGTTGGCCTCGTGGTTCGGGAAGGTGCCGTCGAGCTCGAAGTACATCGGCACGATGTCGATCGGCAGTCCGTCGAACACGGTGGGGACGGTGTGGCCGCCCATGCCGTTGCCGGCGTCGACCACGATCTTCAGCGGCCGGCTGCCGGACAGGTCGACGAGGTTGCGCAGGTAGGCGGCGTAGCCGTCGAGGACGTCCCGCTCGGTGATCGTGCCGCGCTGGCCCTCGAAGCCGGGCACGCCCTGCTCGACGGTGTCGCGGATCTCGGCCAGCCCGGTGTCCTGGCCGACCGGCGAGGCCCCGGCGCGGCACAGCTTGATGCCGTTGTACTTCGCCGGGTTGTGGCTGGCGGTGAACATCGCGCCCGGCATGTTCAGCGAACCCGAGGCGAAGTACAGCTGGTCGGTGCTGGCCAGCCCGATGCTGACCACGTCGAGGCCCTGCGAGGTGACGCCTTCGGCGAACGCGGCCGCGAGCCCCGGCGAGGAGTCGCGCATGTCGTGGCCGATCACCACCGACGGCGCCTCCGGCTTGATGAGCAGGGCGAACGCGGCGCCGAAATCGCGGACGAGGTCCGCGTCGAGCTGCTCGCCGACCACGCCGCGAATGTCGTAGGCCTTCACGATGCCCGAAAGGTCTGGCACGCCGTCTCCCCGCGAATAGTCGTCCCGGCGCCCGCTGCGCCGCGCGGAAAGCCTACCGGCGGGGTGAGAGGGTTACGCGTTCAGGCGCGGCCGGGGAGGACCCGCAGGTGGCCGCGGCGCCCGGAAGGCCCCTCCGGCTCGGGCGCGGGAGCCGGTTTGCCGGGCCGGCCAGCCTCGCGCACGGCCTCGGCCAGCGCGGTCAGTTCGTCGGCCGACGGGTCCGGCGCGGCGAAGGCCCCTTCGTGCCGCACGACTTCCCAGCCCTTGGGCACGGTCAGCCGCAGCGCGTGGGCTTCGCAGAGGTCGTAGGAGTGCGGCTCGGAGGCGGTGGCCAGCGGGCCGACGACGGCGGTGGAGTCGCTGTACGCATACGTCAGCGTGGCCACAGCTGGCTCGAGACAGCCAGTACGCGAACACTTCCGTACGCTCCGCACAAAACGAAACGATAGCGCGTCGCCGCAAGGTCTCCAGCGCGACACGCGCTGAACCGCGGTCGCATAGACTTCCGGACGTGGCGACGGCTCGTGATTACCGACAACGGCGGCGCTCGCGGCGGGACCGGCACGGCCGGGGCCTGCGCGGGACGCTGTACCCGGCGACCCTGCCCGCCGCCGCGAGCCGCGCGGAACGCTTCGACGCACTGGTGCTGGACGCGCTGGAGCCGATCGAAGCCCGCTGGCGCCACGAGCTGACGAAGCTCGACGTGGCGGTCGACGACGTGCCCGAGATCCGCGAGAACGGCCACTCACCGGCGGACGGCGTGCTGCACGACGGCGCCGTACCGCTGTCGCGCCTGGTCCCGGCGGGAGTGGACCGGACTGGGCTGCCGACGAGGGCCCGGATCGTGCTGTACCGGCGGCCGCTGGAGGCACGGGCGAAGGACCCGTCGGAGCTGGCCGAGCTGGTGCACGACGTGCTGGTGGAGCAGGTGGCGGGGTATCTCGGCGTGGAGCCGGACGTCATCGAAGGCGAGTAGCAACGGCCGGGCTGAGGGGTCGCTGGCGAGTAGAAACGGCCGGGGCTGAAGGGGCGCTGCTAACCGGCGGCCGGTAGCGCAAGCCGACCAACGACGTCACCAGACCGCCCCCGCCCCTCATCCCAGCCTTCTCTTCAGCCGACGGTCGGGTTTGTCAAGGCACGCTTTCCCGCCTTGACAAACCCGAGCGGCGGCTGAGACTCCTACCGGAGGGGCGGGGGAGGTCGGACCCGCCCTGCCGCGGCAGAAACCGCAGTAGAACCCGCCCCTGCCGCACCGCCGCAGTAGGCAAAC
>NZ_JBFAZA010000057.1:0-3101 GCF_040681595.1 Amycolatopsis sp. NPDC051716
GAATGACTCATTCGGGACCTCCGCGGTCCCGAATGAGTCATTCGCGACGTTCCAAGCCGTGGGAGGGTCAGGGCGCGTCGGTGTAGCGGTCGGCGATCGCCATCGCCCGTTCGCGCAAGGCGGTGCGCAGCGACTCCGGCGCCAGGGCTTCGGCGTCCGTGCCCAGCTGCCACAGCGCCCACTCCGCGTGCCAGGCGTCCTGGTAGGTGACCTCGAGCCGCAGCCACCCGTCTTCCTCGGGTTCCTCCGCGCGGACCGCCACCGCCGCGCTCAGCAGGTCTTCCCGGCGGGCCGGCCGCACCCGGACCCGCACGGTCAGGTGGCCGTCGGCGAGGAAGGCGGTGCGGCGTTGCCGCCAGATGCGGTCCAGGTCGACCTCGCCCGGCCGCTCGGCCGGTTCGTCCA
Organism: Amycolatopsis sp. NPDC051716; assembly: GCF_040681595.1. NCBI lineage: Bacteria > Bacillati > Actinomycetota > Actinomycetes > Pseudonocardiales > Pseudonocardiaceae > Amycolatopsis > Amycolatopsis sp. NPDC051716. The sequence continues at coordinate 406 of NZ_JBFAZA010000057.1, forward strand.
GCGATTCGGCGGCCAGGATCCGCGACAGCCGGTACGTCCGGTCCGCGCCCGCTCTCGTCGCCAGCAGGTAGCCGCGGTCGCGGACGGTGACCAGGCCGATCGGGTCCACCGTGCGCCACCGCGGCTCCTGGCCCGTGGCCGCGTAGTGCAGGCGCAGCCGGTGGCCGGTGAGGACGGCGCGGCGGACCTCGAGCATCGTCGCGGGGTCCACCTCCTCGGGCTCGGGACGGCGGGAGAGCAGGTCCGTCTCGGGCTCGACGAGGAAGCGCCCGGCCGTGACCACGTGGGTTTCGGGCAGCGCGTCGGCCACCTTGCGCACCGCTGACGCCAGTGCCGGGCCGAGGCCGAACGCGCGCCCGGTGGTCAGCAGGGCCAGTGCCTCGTCGTGGTTCAGCCCGGTGAGCTCGGTCCGGAAGCCGGGCAGCAGCGCGAACCCGCCGTAGCGGCCGCGTTCGGCGTAGACCGGAACGCCCGCCGCCGACAGCGCGTCGATGTCGCGCAGCACCGTGCGGGTGGACACCTCCAGCTCGCGGGCCAGCGCGTCCGCGGTCGACCGGCCGCGCTGTCGCAGCAGCAGCACCAGGGAGACCAGCCGGTCGGCACGCACCTCGAGACCGTAGCGAATACACGACAGAGGATGTCGTGATTGGCCGGAAAGCTCCTTCGCGCAGTACTCGCAACGAACGGAGCTGATGTGGCACTGGAACGAACGGCGGTCAACCCGGTGACGTGGTCGCTGGAGCTGGGCTTCAACCAGGGGGAGGTGGTCTCCGGGCAGACCCGCACCCTGTACTGCTCCGGGCAGACGTCGACGGACGCCGAAGGCAAGCCGCGGCACGAGGGGGACATCGGCGCCCAGCTCGCGGTGAGCCTGGACAACCTGGAAGCCGTGCTCGCCGAGGCGGGCATGTCCCTGGCGCACCTGGTCCGGCTCACCGTCTACACCACCGACGTCGACGGGCTGTTCCCGCACTACCGCGTGCTGGCGACCCGGCTGGGTGCCGCCGGGGTGGCCCCGGCCACCACGATGCTCGGGGTGAGCCGGCTGGCGATCCCGGGCCAGCTGGTCGAGCTGGAGGGCACCGCCGTCGCCTGAAATGGACACTGCTGCCCGCGCCGGTGCGGGCAGCAGTGTTTCAGCACGCTGCGCCGTTCGGTGGCCGTTACGGTGGGCGCATGTCCGACGCCGTGTTCTTCTCGTCCTTCGAAAGCGGTGACCCGCAGCCGGCGGATGCCGCCTTGCACGTCGGCGACGGCCCGGACCGCTCCCCCACGGCCAAGACCGGTGTGGGCTTCACCGGCACCCGCGCTCTGCGCTACACGGCCCGGCCCCGCGCTGTCCTGTTCGAACTCGACGTGCCCGTCACCCGGCACACCGAGCTGTCCTATGTGGTCTTCCCGGTCGCCGACGGTGAGATCCCCGCCTACCACGCCACCCGGGTCAGCCTCGACGTCGAGTTCGCCGACGGCACCTCCGCCGGGTTCGCCCCGGTGGACGACAAGACGCTGTGGGTGGACCAGTGGAACCTCGTCCGCCGCCCGCTGGGGGCCTTCGCCGGGCGCCGGATCAGCCGGATCGTGCTGCGCACCGACGCGCCCACGGAGATCACCGGCTGGCTCGACGACGTCCGCGTCGCCGACCGCCCCGAGCCGCCGCGCGACCCCGTCGACTGCGTCCGCACCACCCGCGGCACGCACTCCAGCGGCGACTTCTCCCGCGGCAACACCTTCCCGGCCACGGCCGTACCGCACGGGTTCAACTTCTGGACCCCGGTCACCGACGCCGGCGTGACCAACTGGCTCTACTCCTACCACCGCCACAACGACGACCGGAACCGGCCCGCGCTGCAGGCGTTCGCGCTGTCGCACCAGCCGAGCCCGTGGATGGGCGACCGGCACACCTTCCACGTCATGCCCGGCACCGGCCCGGTCGAGCGCGACCGCCGCAACCGGGCCCTGGCCTTCAGCCACGACGACGAGACCGACGCACCGCACCACTACGGCGTCCGGTTCGCCAACGGGATGACCGCCGACCTCGCGCCCACCTCGCACGCGGCGATCATGCGGTTCACCTTCCCGGACAAGCACGGCTGGCTGCTGTTCGACAACGCCCGCAACCGCGGCCGGCTGCGCCTGAACCCCGACACCGGGGTGATCAGCGGGTACACCGGAGTCCGCTCCCGGCTGTCGGCCGGGGCGCGCCGGATGTTCGTCTACGCCGTGACCGACGCCCCGGCCACCCGCGGCGCCAAGGTCCGCTTCCCGCCGTGGCGGCGGGTCTCGGGCTACTTCGAGTTCGACGGACCCGACGTCACGCTGCGGATCGCGACGTCGCTGATCAGCCTCGCCCAGGCCCGGCGCAACCTGGAGCTGGAAATCCCGGCCGGGACGACGTTCGAGCAGGTCAAGGCCCAGGCCAGACGGCGGTGGCAGGAGGAGCTCGGCCGCGTCGAGGTCGAAGGCGCCACCGAGGACCAGCGGACCACGCTGTACTCCGGCCTCTACCGGCTGTTCCTGTACCCGAACGTCGCGCACGAGAACACCCCCGACGGGATCCGCCACGCCAGCCCGGTTGTGGGGGGGGGGGGGGGGGGGGCCCCCCCCCGCCCCCGCCCGCCGGGGGGGGGGGGGGGGGGGGTCGGGGAAAACCCCGTGTTTGGCGGCCACACCACCAACCCGCCCCCCCACCCGCCCCG
>NZ_JBFAZA010000057.1:3111-42104 GCF_040681595.1 Amycolatopsis sp. NPDC051716
CGCCCCACGCTTACCCCCGCCAACCCCGGCTTGTACCCCACCCCCACCCCCCCCCCCCCCACCCCCCCCCCCGGCCCCCCCCCCCCCCCCCGGGGGGGGCGGGGGGGGGGCCCCCCCCCCCCCGGCCCCACCGGCGCGAAGGTCGTCGACGGCGAGCTGTACGTCAACAACGGCTTCTGGGACACCTACCGCACCACCTGGCCCGCCTACGCGCTGCTCGCGCCGGACCGCTGCGGCCGGCTGATCGACGGCTTCGTCCAGCAGTACCGCGAAGGCGGCTGGATCGCCCGCTGGTCCTCCCCCGGCTACGCGGACCTGATGACCGGCACCAGCTCGGACGTGGCGTTCGCCGATGCCTACCTCAAGGGCGTCCGCGACTTCGACGTCGAGGCCGCCTTCGACGCCGGGCTGAAGAACGCCACCGTCAGCCCGCCGCGCCGCGCGGTCGGCCGCAAGGGCCTCGAAGAGTCGATCTTCCTCCGCTACACCCCGGCGTCGGTCCGCGAAGGACTGTCCTGGGCGCTGGAGGGGTGCATCAACGACTTCGGCCTGGCCAACCTCGCCGAGGCGCTGTCGCGGGAAAGCGACGGGCCGCGAGCCCGGATGTACGCCGACTACGCCGCCTACTTCCGGGAACGCGCGAAGGACTACGTCCACCACTTCGACCCGGCGATCGGGTTCTTCCAGGGCCGCCACCGCGACGGCCGGCGCAAGTTCGCCCCCGAGGGCTACGACCCGGCCGCCTGGAGCGGCGACTTCGTCGAGACCAACGCCTGGAACACCGCCTTCACCGCACCGCACGACGGCCCCGGCCTCGCCGCCCTCCACGGTGGCACCGAGGGGCTCGAAGCCAAGCTGGACACCTTCTTCGCCACTCCGGAGACCGGCCGCCGTCCCGGCGCGTACGGCGGCCTCATCCACGAGATGACCGAAGCCCGCGACGTCCGGATGGGCCAGTACGGCCACTCCAACCAGCCCTCGCACCACATCCCCTACGTCTACAACCTCGCCGGCGCGCCCGCGAAGACCCAAGCCGTCGTGCGGGAGGTGCTGCGGCGGCTCTACCTCGGCAGCGACCTCGGCCAGGGCTACCCCGGCGACGAGGACAACGGCGAGATGTCCGCCTGGTACGTCTTCAGCGCCCTCGGCTTCTACCCCCTCGCCGTCGGCAGCCCGCGCTACGCGATCGGTTCGCCCCTGTTCGAGAAGGCGACCGTGCACCTGGGCGAGGGCAGGAAGCTGGTCGTCCACGCCCCCGGTAACACCGATGAGACCGTCTACGTCCGCGGGCTCACCGTCGACGGCGCACCGCACGACGCCACCTCGATCGGCCACGCCACCCTCGCCGCCGGCGCCGAACTCGTCTTCGACCTGACGACCGAACCCACCGGCTGGGGCGCCCCGCCGCCACCCGCCGAGCACCCGGCCCCCGTCACCGACCTCACCGGCACCGCCACCAGTTCCGACGGCACCAAGACCGGCGCGCTCTTCGACGACACCACCCGCACCCAGGTCACCTTCTCGAGCGCCACCCCGGCGATCGAGTTCACCGTCACCGGCGAACCCCGCGAAGTCACCCTGTACACGCTGACGTCCGGAGATCGCCGCGGCGACCCGAGCGCATGGGTGCTGGAAGGCTCCGACGACGGCGTCGGCTGGACCACCTTGGACGAACGCGACGGCGAACTGTTCCGCTGGCGCCGCCAGACCCGCCCGTTCGCCCTCGCCACCCCGGCCGCGCACGCCCGCTACCGGCTGCGGATCACCGCCACCCGCGGCCACCGCGCCACCCTCGCCCAATGGGAGCTCCTCGCCCGATGAACCACCTCCGCACCGCCGCCCTCGACCGGCTCGTGGCGGCCGACCCCGGCCTGGTCCGGTTGCGGCTGGCCGGCTCCGCCGTGCTCGGCATCGTGCTCGCCGTGGCCGCGCTGCTGCCCGCGCACGTCCCGCTCACCGTCACCCTCGTCGGCGCCATCGCCGCGATGATGACGGCGTTCACCGTCAACGACCCCACCCCGGGCGGCCAGGCCGTCACCCTCGTCCTGGCCTTCCTCACCGGGGCCGCGTCGATCACCGTCGCCAGCCTCGGCTCGGCGCTGCCGCCGACCGACAGCATCGTGTTCGTCCTGCTGATCTTCGTCGCGGTCTACGCCCAGCGCTTCGGCGCCCGCGGCACCGCGCTCGGCTCGATCGCCTTCTTCCTGTTCTTCTTCCCGATGTTCCTGCAAGCCCACGTCACGCAGGTCCCGCAGCTGCTGATGGCGCTCGGCGTCGGCGTCCTCGCCAACGCCGTCGTCCGGTTCGTCCTGCTGCGGCGCAACGCCGCGGCCGAATTCCTCCGCGTGCGCCGCGCCTTCCGCGCCCGCCTCGGCGCCGTCGTCCGCGCCGCCGAGGCCCACCTCGCGGTCAACGGCAGCGAACGCACCCGCAAGCAACTCCGCTCGGCACTGGCGCGGCTGCACGAATGCGTCCTGCTCATCGAAGACGCCGCCCCCGACGTCCTCGACGACCGCGCCGCCGACCGGCTGCGCCGCCGCGCCATCGAAGTCGAGCTCGCGGTGCAGTGGCTGGCCATCACCGTCCAGCGCACCTGCTCCGGCGAACTCACCGTCGAGGTCCGCGACGACCTCATCGCCCGCCTCGCCCGCTTCCGCGCCCTCATGGAACGCGACCCGCGCGAGCTCCCGCTGATCAGCCAGACCGGCGAATACAGCCGCATGCTCGTCGAAGGCAGCCGCATCGACGAACACGCCGCTCCCGGCGACGGCGTCCGCAAAGCACTGGCCGAGCTGGCCCTCGCCGACGACCGGGCCCAGCGCGCCGCCGCCCCGGAAACCACCGCGGACCCGCTCGAGGACGAGGACGAGGAACCGGAACCCCGGCTCGCCTACGACAACCGGACCCGCAGCGCCATCCAGGCCGTCGTCGGCGGCGGGCTGGCCGTGGTCGGCGGCGAACTCGTCTCCCACCAGCGCTGGTACTGGGCCGTGCTCACCGTCTTCGTCGTGTTCATCGGCGCCTCCAGCGCCGGCGCCACCTTCGTCAAGGGCGTCCGCCGCCTCGGCGGCACCCTGATCGGCATCGTCGGCGGCGTCCTGCTGGCGTCGCTGGTCGGCGGCAACACCGCCGCCACCCTCGGCCTCATCCTCGTGTGCGTGTTCGGGATGGTCTACACCGCCCGGGTCTCCCAGGTGGTGATGGCCTTCTTCGTCACGAGCATGCTCGGCCTGCTCTACAGCCTGCTCGGCACGTTCAGCCTCGAAGTGCTCTGGATCCGCGTCGCCGAGACCGCCGTCGGCGCCACCGCCGGCATCCTCGCCGCGGTCGTCATCGTCCCGGTCCGCACCCGCTCGGTCATGCTCGACGACATCGCCACGGTGCTCGACGACCTCGAAGAGTTCCTCGAGCACACCCGCGGCCTGCTGGCCGGCGAGGAGAACGTCGACATCATCGACCTCTCCCGCGACCTCGACCGCAGCGTCGAGAAGGTCCGCACCACCATCGAACCGCTGACCCACCCGGTGAACCTCCGCAGCGCCCGCCGCGACTACGGCTGGCACGTGCTGACCACCCTGGAAACCATCGCCTTCCGCGCCCGCCACGTCGCCGCACGCGCCCAGCCCGGCCAGCTCGCCGGCCCCGACGCCGACCGGCTCCGGCAGTTCACCGGCCGGCTGCTGGCCAACATCGACGTCCTCCGCAAAGCGCTGAGCGCCCCGGGTGGCCCCACACCCGGCACGCTCGTGCGCGACGACGGCACCCCCGTCTCCGACCGCGTCGAAGCGGCCGAAACCCGCGCCGTCCTCTCCAGCCTCAGCCACCTCGACGAGGCCCTCGTCTCCCTCGGCCGCGTCTTCGACGTCGAAGCCACCGATCCCCGGGCCCCGGCGAAGCCCTGACCACACCGGGGCGGCGCAGCTTTCCCGCCGCGCCGCCCCTCTCCACCTCCGGTCACCCGGAGCCGATCACGGGCAGGTCAGCCACGCGAAGTGGTAGGTGGTGGTGATGCTGCCGTCGGTCGAGTCCATCGTGACGTAGCTCGTCGTCTTCTTCGGATCCGACGTCCCGGCCGCGGACCGCAATTCCGTGTTGATGTTGAGGTTGCGTTCCTCGCCACACGGCTTGAACGCGATCGCGCCCACCTCCGTGGAATCGGTGAAATGCCAGTCGTCCTCGAAAGGCCCGGTCAGCGGGTGCTGAACGTACGCCGTCGGAGAATTGCCCTGGAAATAGTAGTTCGCTCTTTCCAGGCCCGTCGCACCACGTTCCAGGTGCGCGAATCCGCGGTAGTCGGCCTGCGCGATTCCGTAGGTGAACCCCTGCGGCACGTGCACCCGCAGGCCGATCTGGCAGTTCTTCCGGGCGTCCAGCGGCCCGGCGCCGACCCCGACCAACGCCGTGTACGCGCTGTAGGTCACGGTGAACGCCGTATTGTCCTGCGAGACGGCCACCGCGGACGTACCGGTCGGACAGCCGGTGCCGATGGCGTTGACGACGTCGATGACGATTTTGTCGGGCGGCGGAGGGGTGTTCCACGAATGCGGGGTGACCACTGAGGACAGCGCCATTACGGCAGCAACGACCGCAGACAGCATCGGAATCCTTCCCAATACATTCAAATTGGGGACGGGGGCGCGGACCATGGTATCGAAAGGATCATGGAAGCAAACCCCGCTGAACGGAGCAACGCTGCACGGCTCGTCCCACCAAGCGACATTGCTCACGTTTCGACAATTTTCGCAAAGCCCATTCCGGCCGCCGCGAATAAATGCACGGAGAAAACGATTTCGCACCCCCGCTCCCCCGGCCGCCGCCCGCGATCACCCACGTGACGTCCGGCTCGGCCGATCAACGCCGCCGCCCGCTCCGGCGTTTCGACGCCCGCCACCGGCCACGGACCGGATGATCCGGGCGATCGACGACTTGATCAGGCCGCACGCCGGGAGTTCGGCCACCGCGATCTTGAAATTCGCCCGACTGGGCCGATTGGGGACATTTCGATCGAATCTCCCAACGTCGAGCCCTCAGACGCCATGCTGGTGATGTCGGACCGCAGGGGGCGGTCCGGCGTTTCGAGGGGAGAATCGATGCATCGTGTGAAATCCGCGGTGGCCACCGCGTTCACCGGAGCTCTGGTGATGTTCGGATTGGTGCTGGCGCCGCCAACGGCGTCAGCGGGGACCTCTTCACAGCAGTCGTGGGAGCTGTACCTGCTGCGGACCTACAGCGACGCCGGCTTGCGCGCCTGCCACATCGACGGCCAGAGCCACGCCGACGGGTCCACGGGCTACTACTGCGCGCGCACCGAGTGGAGGGGTGGGGTGTACTGGGGTGAGTACATCGGCCCCTGATCGCACGCCCTGAAGCCGGTTGCGGTCCAGTCGCATGATTTGACCGTTGTTGCTACCGGTTCCCAGCCTCGCCGGGAACCGGTAGCAACAACTCTGCCGGCCGGCAGCGCCGTCCACGAGCACATTCCCGCCCGGCGCCACGAATCGCCACCCACGATCGAGCGGTGCGCGCTCCGGCCGCCGCCCGGCTCAGCCGACCAGGGCTGCCGCGCGCCCCAGCGTCTCGACCCCCGCCACCGGCCACGGACCGGCCGTGATCACCACCGCGTGGTCGATGCCCCACCCGGCGAACTCCTCGCACCGCCGCGCGAACGACTCCGCCGGCTCGCCGGGAGCCAGCCGGGTGCTGATCGTCTTCTCGATGTCGGCGTACGGCCGCCCCGCCTCTTCGCAGTGCCGCGCCAGGACGGCGAGCTTGTCGCGCACCGTCCGCCCGCCGTCCGGGATGTCGAACACGTTGCACGCGTCGGCGTACCGGGCGACCAGCCGCAGCGTCCGACGTTCACCCGCGCCGCCGATGAGGATCGGCGGCCGCCGCACCGGCCGCGGACTCCCGATCAGGCGCTCGAGCCGGTAGTGCTCGCCTTCGAACGGCGACTCGTCACCCGCCCACATCCGCAGCGCCAGCCGCACCGTCTCCTCCACCCGCGCCAGCCGCTCGCCCGCCGGCGGGAACGGCAGGCCCATCGCCCGCGCCTCGCCGTCGTGGTGCCCGGCACCGATGCCGAACCGGGCCCGCCCACCGGACAGCACGTCCAGCGTGGTGACGGCCTTGACCAGCAGCGCTGGCGGCCGGAACGTCACGGCCGACACCATCGTTCCCAGCCCGATCCGGGCGGTCCGCCCGGCGAGGAAACCCAGCGTCGTGTACGCCTCCAGCATGGGCGAGTCCGCGGTGCTGTGCGGGTCGGCCTGCAGCAGGTGGTCGGCGACCCACACCGTGTCCAGCCCGGCATCCTCGGCCGCCACCGCGACCGCGGTGAGCTCCTCGGTCGGCTTGTCCGGCCACGAGAAGTCCGTGACCCCGATGCTCAAGCGCACGGCTACCCCCTCGTCAGCAGTTCCAGGTTGTGACCGTCGGGATCCTCGAAGTAGATCCCGCGGCCGCCGTTCAGACCGTTGACCTCACCGGGCCGTTCGTGGAACGGGTCCGCCCAATAGCCGACGCCGGCGGCTTCGATCCGCGCCATCGCCGCGTCGAAGTCGTCTTCGCCGACCAGGAACGCGTAGTGCTGGCTCGTGACGCGCTCCACCTGCAGGTAGTCCAGCGTGACGCCGTTCGCCAGCCGGACCGGCACGAAGGGCCCGGCGACCGGATCGGTCCGCAGGCCCAGGATCCCGGCCAGGAACTCCGCCGACTTCTCGCGATCGGTGGCGCACACGATCGTGTGGTTCAGCTCGACGCTCATCGCCGGTCACCGCCGGGGACGAACGGCGCACCGATCGGGCTCAGGTGGATCCCCGCCAGCCGCCAGCGGTCGTCCTCGCGGACCAGCACGTGCGTGGCGCGGAAGCGGCCGTTCACCGGGTTCCCCCGGTGCGTGGCGACCTGCTCGTGCACGCCGATCGCGATCGCGGTGCCACCGAAGTCGCGGACCTCGACCTCGGTCCACCCCAGCTTCTCGGTGACCAGCTCGCCGCCGTCGTAGCGCGCCAGCCACTGGTCCCGGTCCAGCACGAACCCCAGCGGCCCGACCAGGCGGAACCCGTCGGTGGCCAACGCGGCCAGTGCCACGGTGTCGCCGCGTTCCTCCGCCGCGGCCCACACCCGGCCGAGCTCGCGGACCTGCTCTTCGGTGCTCATCGCGTTCCCCTTCCGTTCGATGCCTCAACGTTAGAAGTCTAACCATTAGATGTCAAACGCTTAGACTTCTCGGCATCTGCGCTAGGGTTCCGCCGTGCCCAAACCCGCCACCGCCCCCATCGGCGTCGTCCTCGCCCGCACCGCCAAAACCGCCGCCCGCGCCTTCGACCACGCCCTCGCCGCCGCCGGCGGCTCCCAGCCCATCTGGCAGATCCTCATCTCCCTCAAAACCACCCCCGTCGCCAACCAGCGCGAACTCGCCGACGCCGTCGGCATCCAAGGCGCCACCCTCACCCACCACCTCAACGGCATGGAAACCGCCGGCCTCGTCACCCGCCGCCGCGACCCCGAAAACCGCCGCGTCCACCTGGTGACGCTCACCGCCGAGGGCGAACAGCTCTTCCTCCGGCTCGCCTCAGCGGCGATCGCCCACGACGAACGCATGCGAACAGGCCTCACCGACACCGAGATCGCCCAGCTCGCCGACCTCCTCCACCGCCTCGCCGCCAACGTCACCGACAGCTGAAAAGCGAGCTGTGCCAACCGGGGCTCCGCCACCTGAAAAGCGATCCTCACAACAGTGACTGGACGCACCCGACCGGCAACGCCCAGGAGGGATAGGCTCCACAGCACTAGCCAAAGTCGTCTCAAGCTGGAGAACCGCAATGACCCAAGCCCCAGTCAACGTGACCGTCACCGGCGCCGCCGGCCAGATCGGCTACGCGCTGCTCTTCCGCATCGCGTCCGGTCAGCTCCTCGGCCAGGACGTCCCGGTGAAGCTGCGGCTCCTCGAGATCCCGCAGGCGGTCAAGGCGGCCGAGGGCACCGCGATGGAACTCGAAGACGGCGCGTTCCCGCTGCTGGCCGGCACCGACATCTTCGACGACCCCAAGCAGGCCTTCGAAGGCACCAACATCGCCCTCCTCGTCGGCGCCCGCCCCCGCAGCAAGGGCATGGAGCGCGGCGACCTCCTCGAAGCCAACGGCGGCATCTTCAAGCCCCAGGGCGAAGCCATCAACGCCGGCGCCGCCGACGACATCAAGGTCCTCGTCGTCGGCAACCCCGCCAACACCAACGCCCTCATCGCCCGCTCGCACGCCCCCGACGTGCCCGCCGAGCGCTTCACCGCGATGACCCGCCTCGACCACAACCGCGCCCTCGCCCAGCTCGCCAAGAAGCTCGGCGTCCCGGTGACCGAACTCCAGAAGGTCGCCATCTGGGGCAACCACTCCGCCACCCAGTACCCCTCGGTCCAGCACGCCGAATTCGGCGGCAAGAGCATCGCCGACGCCGTCGACCAGGCCTGGCTGGAGAACGACTTCATCCCCACCGTCGCCAAGCGCGGCGCGGCGATCATCGAAGCCCGCGGCCTCTCCTCCGCCGCCTCCGCCGCCTCGGCCGCCATCGACCACGTCCACACCTGGGTCAACGGCACCCCGGCCGGCGACTGGACCTCCGCCGCCGTCGCCTCCGACGGCTCCTACGGCGTCCCCGAGGGCCTCATCTCGTCCTTCCCGGTCACCGCCGAGAACGGCCGGTACAAGATCGTCCAGGGCCTCGAGATCGACGACTTCTCCCGCGCCCGCATCGACGCCTCCGTCGCGGAACTCGTCGAGGAACGCGACACCGTGGCCAAGCTCGGCCTCATCTGAGCCCACCCACCACGAAGGGCCGCCGTCCACTGCGGACGGCGGCCCTTTCGCGTCCGGCGAACACCGCACGCCCACAGCGAAACCGGCCCCGCACCCCGGGCTCCGCACCCTAACGTCGGCCCATGACCCTTCTCGCCGTACCCGACATGCAGGCACCCACCACCCCGTCACCCGACGACACGGTCTACCAGCAGCTCCTGCGCGACCGCATCGTCTTCCTCGGCTCCGAGGTCAACGACGAAGTGGCCAACCGGATCGTCGCCCAGCTGCTCCTGCTCGCCGCCGACGACCCGGCGAAGGACATCACCTTCTACATCAACTCACCCGGCGGCTCGGTCACCGCGGGCATGGCCATCTACGACACCATGCAGCTCGTCCAGCCCGACGTCGCCACCTACGGCCTCGGGTTCGTCGCCTCCATGGGCCAGTTCCTGCTCTCCTCCGGCACGCCGGGGAAGCGCTACCTCCTGCCCAACACGCGGATCGTCATGCACCAGCCGTCGGCCGGGATCGGCGGGGCCGCCACCGACATCGCCATCCAGGCCGAGGTCTTCGGCAGGATGAAGCGCCGCATCGCGGAGATCACGGCGACGCAGACCGGCCAAACCGTCGAGCGCATCACCGTGGATGCCGACCGCGACCGCTGGTTCGATGCCGACGAAGCTCTCTCCTACGGCTTCGTCGACCACATCGTCGCGGGCGCGCGAGCCGTCACGGCCTGACTCGCCCCGTCTCTGCTTTGTTTTTGAGTATGGCGGCGGGGTTGGTTTTCCAGCCAGCCCCGCCGTATAGGTCGTTATACAGGAGAGAGATCAGACTCCGCCGAGGCCTCGGCGGCTCAGGAGCGGCTCGATCTCGGGGTCGCGGCCTCGGAAGGCGCGGAACGCGTCCATGGGGTCGATGCTGCCACCCCGGCCGAGGAGGGTGCGGCGGAAGTGGTCGCCGTTCTCGCGGGTCAGTCCCCCGTTTTCGCGGAACCACTGGACGGTGTCGGCGTCGAGGACTTCGCTCCAGATGTAGGAGTAGTACCCGGCGCTGTAGCCGCCGCTGAAGATGTGGGCGAAGTAGGTGGTGCGGTAGCGCGGCGGGATCGCGTCGACGGCCACGCCGGCTTTCACGAGTGCCTCGGCCTCGAACGACTGCACCTCCCCCACCTGGTCGTCGACGCCGAGTCCGTGCCACGCCTGGTCGAGCAGGGAGGCCGCGAGGTACTCGGTGGTGGAGAACCCTTCGCCGTACTGCTGGGCGGCGAGCAGCTTCTCGACCTGCTCCTGCGGGAGGGCCTCCCCCGTCTCGTGGTGCTTCGCGTAGTGGGCCAGGACTTCCGGCCACAGCATCCACATCTCGTTGACCTGGGAGGGGTATTCGACGAAGTCGCGGGGCACGTTGGTGCCGGAGAAGGTCGGGTAGCGGACCGCGGAGACCAGCGCGTGGAGGGCGTGGCCGAACTCGTGGAACGCGGTGACGACCTCGTCGAAGGTGAGCAGGGTCGGCTCCCCCGCCGGCGGCTTGTTCACGTTGAGGACGTTGACCACGACGGTTTTGCGGCCGAGCAGCTCGGACTGGTCGACGAAGGTGTTCATCCAGGCGCCGCCGCGCTTGGCGTCGCGGGTGTACAGGTCGAGCAGGTACAGGCCGAGCGGGGTGCCGTCGGCGTCGAAGACCTCGAAGGTCCGGACCTCCGGGTGGTACTTGGGCAGGTCGTCCCGCTCGGTGAAGGTCAGGCCGTACAGCTGGGTCGCGGCGTGGAAGACACCGTCGAGGTACACGCGGTCGGCCTCGAAGTACGGGCGGAGTGCTTCGGTGTCGACCTCGAAGCGCTCGCGGCGGACCTGGGCGGCGTAGAACGGCCAGTCCGACGGCCGCAGTTTCGCGCCGGGCACATCGGCTTCCAGCAGCTGCTGGAGTTCGGCGGCTTCGGCGCGGGCGTTCGCGACCGCCGCGGGTGCCAGCCGCTCCAGCAGCCCCGCCGCGGCTTCGGCCGTCTTCGCCGTCTCGTCCGCGATGACGTACGCGGCGTGGTCCGGGTAGCCGAGCAGCACGGCCCGTTCCGCGCGCAGGCGGACGATTTCGGCGACGACCGCGTTGTTGTCGCAGGCGTTGCCGCGGTTGCCCCGCGCCATCGACGCGGTGTGGATGCGCTCGCGAACGTCGCGGTTGCGCAGGGTTTCCAGCGGCGACGCCTGGCTCGTGGGCAGGCTCAGCGTGAGCACGTACTTGCCGTCCTCGCCGCGCGCGGACGCCGCTTCGGCCGCCGTGGCGATCGCGCCTTCACCGAAGCCGTCGAGCTCGGCGCGGTCGGCGATGACGACGGCCAGCTCGTTGGTGTCCTTGAGCAGGTTCTGCTGGAACTTCGTCTGCAGGGTGGAGAGCTGCTCGTTGAGCTCGCGCAGCCGGGCCTGCTCGGCCTCGCCCAGCCCGGCCCCGGCCCGGCTGAAGTCGGTGTGCCGCCGTTCCAGCAGCCGCAGCGACTCTTCGTCGAGGCCGAGCTCGTCGCGGCGGGTGTGGAGCGCGTCGATCCGGGCGAACAGCTGCGGGTTCAGGTGGATCGCGTCGTGGTGGGCAGCCAGCTTCGGGGCGAACTCCGCCTGGATGGCCTGGATCTCGTCGGTGCTGTTGGAGCCGGACAGGTTGTAGAACACGCTCGCCACGCGGCCCAGCAGTTCACCGGCGTGCTCGAGGGCCACGATGGTGTTCTCGAACGTCGGCTCGGCGTCCTGCGCCGCGATCTGCTCGATCTCCGCCGCGTGCTCGGCCAGCCCGGCCTCGAACGCGGGCCGGTAGTGCTCGTCGGAAATCCGGTCGAAGGGCGGCAGGGCGTAGGGCAGCTCGCTGGGTGCGGCGAACGGATTGTCCGGCGAAATCATCGGGGAGGCTCCTGGTCGGGGACGAACACTCGGTCCCGCCACCCTACGGGGTCCCCCGGTACCGATGTCAGCGCTTTCCGGAGGTGGCCGGGGTCACCGGCCCGTGGTACCGCCCACCACGGCATCGCTGCTCGACGCGGCTTTCTTGCCCCGTTTCGGCTTCGGTTCCGGCGGCACGATGCCGCGCAGGTCGCCGCTGTGGTCGTTGACCCGCATGACGAACGGCCGCGTCTCGGTGTAGCGCACGACCGAGATCGACGCGGGGTCGACGACGATCCGCTGGAAGGCGTCGAGGTGCTGGCCGAGCGCATCGGCCAGGATGGCCTTGATCACGTCGCCGTGGCTGCACAGCAGCCAGACCGCGTGGTCGCCGTGCTCGGCGGCGATCCGCCGGTCGTGGGCGCGGACGGCGGCCACCGACCGCGCCTGCATCTGGGCGAGGCCCTCACCGCCGGGGAACACCGCCGCGGAGGGGTGCGCCTGCACGACCCGCCAGAGCGGCTCCTTCGCGAGGTGCTTGAGCTCCTTGCCGGTCCAGTCGCCGTAGTCCACTTCGGACAGCCCGGGCTCGACGGTCTTCTCGAGGTCCCGGGCGGCCGCGAGCGGGCCGACCGTCTGCTTGCAGCGCAGCAGGGGCGAAACGACGAGCCCGGCCAGCGGCACCCCGCCGAGGCGTTCGACGAGCTTCTCCGCCTGGGCACGTCCGGTGTCGTCGAGGTTGACCTTCGGAGACCGCCCGGCCAGGATGCCGGCGCCGTTGGCGGTGGACTTGCCGTGCCGGAGCAGAATGACCGTACTCACGGGACCCACCCTACGTGGGGACCGATCACGCGGTCCCCACGCGGGCGGCCTCAGTGCCCGACGGGCCCCGCGTTCGGGTCCAGGACTCCGCTGAAGATCAGCACGTACAGCAGCACGCCGAGCACCAGCCGGTAGACCACGAACGGCACGAAGCTGCGCTTCTTGATGTAGGCCATCAGCCAGGCGATCACGAGGTACCCGACGCCGAAGGCGACCAGCGTGGCCAGGATCGTCGGGCCCCACTGGGCCGGCACGTCGCCCGAGCCGATGTCCTTGAGCTTGTACACGCCCGAGCCGAACACCGCCGGCAGCGCCAGCAGGAACGAGTACTCCGCCGCCTCCGCCCGCGTGTAGCCCAGCAGCAGGCCCGCGCTCGTCGTGCCGCCGGAGCGGGACACACCCGGGATGAGGGCCAGCGCCTGCGCGAAGCCGAAGCCCAGGCCGTGCGGCACGGTCAGGTCGTCCAGCGTGCGGTTCTGCTTCCCGATCCGGTCGGCGATCAGCAGGATCACGCCGAACACGATCAGCACGGTCGCGGTGATCCGCAGGTCGCGGAACGCGCTGTCGATCTGGTCCTGCAGCAGCAGCCCGAGCACCACGATCGGCAGCGAGCCGACGATGATCAGCCAGCCCAGCCGGGCGTCCGGGTCACGGCGCCACTCCGCCTTGTACAGCGAAAAGAACCAGGCCCGCAGGATCTTCCCGATCTTCGGCCCGAAGTAGATGATCACCGCCAGCTCGGTGCCGATCTGGGTGACCGCGGTGAACGCCGCGCCCGGGTCGTCCCAGCCCGCCAGCGCCGCGACGATCCGCAGGTGCGCGCTCGACGAGATCGGCAGGAACTCCGTCAGGCCCTGGACCAGGCCCAGGACGAGTGCTTCGAACCACCCCACGTCAGGCCACCCCCGCCAGCTCGAGCGCCTCGGCGGCGGTGCGCAGGGCCTCGGCCGGCTCCGGCGTGTAGGGCGACATCGACAGGGTCGTCACGCCGGCTTCGGCGTATTCCGTCATCTTCTCCGCGATCCGTTCCTTCGGACCCAGCAGCGACGTCGCGTCGAGGAACTCCGGCGGCACCGCCGCCATCGCCCCGGCCCGGTCGCCCGCCAGGTACTTCTCCTGCACTTCGGCGGCCTCGACCGCGAATCCCATCCGGCACGCCAGCCGGTTGTAGAAGTTCTTCTCCTTGCTCCCCATCCCGCCGAGGTACAGCGCCGCGTAGCCGCGCACGGCGTCCGCGCAGGTCCGCCAGTCGTCACCGGGCACCAGCGGCACCGACGGGACGACGTCGAAGCCGTCCAAGGTGCGGCCGGCCCGCTCGGCGCCGGCGCGGACATGGGCCAGCTGCTCCCCCGCGTGCGCCGGCGAGAAGAACACCGGCAGCCAGCCGTCGGCGATCTCCCCGGCCAGCTCCAGGTTCTTCGGGCCGATCGCGGCCAGGTAGAGCGGGATGTGCTTGCGGGCCGGGCGGACGGTCAGCCGCAGGGCCTTCCCCGGCCCGTCCGGGAGCGGCAGCGTGAAGTGCTCGCCCTCGAACCTCAGGCGCTCCCGCCGCAGCGCCGTCCGCACGATCCCGGCGTACTCCCGGGTGCGGCCCACCGGCGAGGTGAAGCGGACACCGTGCCAGCCCTCGGACACCTGCGGGCCGGACACGCCGAGGCCGAGCCGGAACCGGCCGCCCGAGAGCGTGTCGAGGGTCGCGGCGGTCATCGCCGTCATCGCCGGGGTGCGGGCCGGGATCTGCAGCACGGCGGCCCCGACGTCGATCCGCGACGTCTGCGCCGCGATCCACGACAGCACGGTCACCGCGTCCGAGCCGTAGGCCTCCGCGGCCCACACGACCGCGTACCCGAGGTCCTCCGCGTGTTTCGCCAGGGCCAGGTTCGCGGGGTCGTTCCCCGAGCCCCAGTAGCCGAGATTCAGTCCGAGTCGCACGGGGCCAGACCCTAACGGGGGCCATGATCGCGACACGACTCACCTTGGTCTCCTCCGGACGGGGCAGCCCACTAGGCTCGGCGGTCGTGGAAAAGCGACTGCTCGGCCGCTCGGGACTGCGCGTCTCCCGTATGGCGCTCGGCACCATGACCTGGGGTGGCGACACGGACGCGGAGGAGGCGGCCAGCCAGCTGGTCGCCTTCGTCGACGCCGGCGGCACCCTGGTGGACACGGCCGACATCTACGGCGAGGGCGAGAGCGAGCGGGTGCTCGGCTCGCTGCTCGGCGACCTCGTGCCCCGCGACGACGTCGTCCTGGCCACGAAGGCGGTCGCCCGGCGCGACGACGGCCCGTTCGGCGGCGGCGCCTCGCGCGGCGCGCTGCTCACCGCGCTCGACGGCTCGCTCAAGCGGCTCGGCACCGACCACATCGACCTGTGGCAGCTGCACGCCTGGGACGACTGCGCGCCGCTCGCCGAGACGCTGGCCGCCCTCGAGTACGCCGTGACCAGCGGGAAGGTCCGTTACGTCGGCGTCTCGAACTACGCGGGCTGGCAGCTGGCCACCGCCGCCGCGGGCGCCTCGGCGCTCGCGCCGATCGTCTCCACCCAGGTCGAGTACTCGCTGCTGGAACGCGGCGTGGATCGCGAGGTCGTGCCCGCGGCCGCGCACCACGGCATCGGGCTGCTGCCGTGGGCGCCGCTCGGCCGAGGTGTGCTGACCGGCAAGTACCGCACCGGCACGCCCGCCGACTCGCGCGGCGCGAACAGCGCCTACGCCGGCTACGTCGAGCACCACCGCACCGACCGCGCCGCCCGGATCGTGCAGGCCGTCGCGACCGCCGCCGACGGGCTCGGCACGTCCCCGCTCGCGGTGGCCCTGGCCTGGGTCCGCGACCGGCCCGGCGTGGTCGCCCCGGTCGTCGGCGCGCGCGACACCGGCCAGCTCACCGGCTCGCTGACGGCGGAGGGCATCACTCTCCCGCCCGCCATCCGGTCCGCGCTCGACGACGTCAGCGCGATCGAGGTCGGCTACCCCGAACGCTGGCCGCGGTGAGCGCCAGATGTCTGTTCGGTGACACGCACGTGACGACACGGGGATCAAGGAGCATGCTGGTGAAGACCGCCCGCCGAGGGACAACTGGAGGCCGCAACGTGCGTCGGCTCGCCGCCGTGTCGTGGATCGCGCTCCCGCTCGCCGGTGCCCTCGTGCTCTCGGGCTGTTCGTCGGTCAAGTCGACCTCCGACGACCTGCAGATCGTGGCGAACCCGACCGCCGCCCGCCCGGCCGTCTCCCCGGCCGTGACCGTGAAACCCGCCGGTCAGGTGCTCGGGACGGGCGCGGTGTCGGCCGTCGCCGTGGACGCGACGACCTCGACCCTCGTCGTCGCGGTTTCCTCGCCGCCGGCCTTGCAGCTGTACGACCTGAACGCGCTCGCGTCACCCCCGGTGAATATGCCGTTATACGGCAAGGTCTCGCGGCTGACGGTGGCGCCGGGGCGGGTCGAGATCGCCGAGCCCGATCAGGGTGTGGTGCAGCAGCTGACGTTGCCGGACCGGAAGCTGACCGAGACGAAGACGGGCGGGCAGCCGGCGTCGAGCATCGCCTTCGGGGCGGATCGGCTGGTCGCGATGGGGGCGGGCAAGGACATCCGGGTGCTGCCGGCGGCGGGTCCGGCGCGGACGATCGGCGGGCAGCTCTACAGCGCCGACGACGTGGTCGACACCGGGAACGGCGTGGTGGTGCTGGACCGGCTGCGGACGGCGGTGTTCTCGGTCGACGTGGCGGGCGGGAAGGTCGACGAGGGCCTGCGGGCGGGCGATGGCGCCGCGAACGCCGTGGCGGACTCCTACGGGCGGGTGCTGGTGACCGACGCGCGGGCGGGGGCGCTGCTGGCGTTCTCGGCGGGCCCGCTGATCCTGAAGCAGCGGTTCCCGGTGCCGGGCGGGGCGTACGGGATCGCGTACGACGCGACGCGCAGCCTGGCGTGGGTGACGCTCACCGAACGCAATGAAGTGGCCGGCTTCGACGTCCGCGGGGGCGAGCCCGTGGAGAAGTACCGGTTCCCCACCGTGCGCCAGCCGGACTCGGTCGGGGTGGACGAGAAGAGCGGCCGGGTGATCGTCGGCTCGGCCGCCGGAGAAGGGACCCAGGTGATCCAGCCATGACAGCGGTCAGCGAGGCGGTGGTCGAAGGGGATTGGGAGTATCGCCGTCTGCACCTCCCCCCGGGTGTGTCCCGGCGTGCGGCGGCGATCCAGCTCTCCATCCACGCGGAGTTCGCGGGCTGGGAACTGCGCACCGTGCGGCTCTACGCCGACGGGACGCGCCGGGTCTGGCTGCGCCGCAAGAAGACGGCCCAGAGCCTGCCCGGCGCCCTGCCGACCTAGCCGGACACCCGGTTCAGCCACTCGCCCCAGGCCTTCTCCTCGGTGCCGGGGTCGGTGCCCGGCGTGAAGACGTGGTGGGAGGCGACCATCGGCCCGTGGAAGCCGCGCAGGAAGCGGTACATCGCTTCCCCGGTGCGTACGCCGACGGCCTGGTCGTTCACGAGGTAGACGACGCCCTCCCGGCCGCCCGGCTCGATCCGGACGCGGTCGCCTTCGGCTGGGCGCGCCGGCAGGCCGAGGGCCGTGCCCAGCCGCGCCCACGCCTGATTCCAGTCCCCCACCGGCGGGCCGAACGCCGTCACCGGCACCGCCGTGCGGCCGGTGAAGTGCGTGACGTACTCGACCAGGGTGCGGAAGAACAGCGCGCCGCCCGCGGTCATCGCCTCGAACTCGTCCTCCCAGTCGTCGCCGGGCAGGAAACCGCTGGTGACGCACCGGATCACCGAGCTGCCGCCGGCCCGGCCCTCGACGAGGAACTCGTAGGCGATCCGCCGTCCGTCCGGCGCGGTCGCGCTGCCGTAGGCGAGCTTGGCGGGCGGCTCCCACTCGCGGATCCGGTACTCCGGCTCGTACTCGCCGAAGGCGCCGCGGACCGTGCCGCCGGTGCCGCCGTCGACCTCGTTGCGGCCCATGAACCACGAGTCGATGCCGGGACCGGTCGCGATGGCGGCCCACACCTGCTCGGGCGTGGCGCCGACCTCGGCGGTGTCGGTCAGTTCGAATTCGGGCCCCACCTCAGGACTCCTCCGGGACGCTCGGGTGCACGGCGACGACCACCCGGTGAGGGCGGCCCTTCTCGGCCGTCTCGTCGTGGTACTTGCCCACCAGCGTCGTGACCGCGGTCGTGAGCTCCTCGGCGAACGCGGCCCGGTCGGCGGCGGAGGCGAACCGCACCTCGCCGTCGAGCGCGAAGGTCGCGACGCGCTGCTGGGCCTTCGCCGCGCCGGTGATCAGCAGGCCGACGTCACGCACCAGGCGGCCGGCGACGGCGAGCAGCCACCGCGCCGAGAGCCGGTCGGGTGAGCGGGCCGGGTCCGGCTGGACCGCGGCCAGCGCCGTCGGCGAGATGACGTACGAGGCCGCCGTCGCCCGCATCATCCGCTCGGTGACGTTGCCCTTGCGGCGTTCCTCGACCAGCTCCACCAGGCCGTGCTTTTCCAGCGCCCGCAAGTGGTAGTTGACCTTCTGGCGCGGCAGGCCGACGCGGGTGGAGAGCATCGTCGCCGACGCCGGCTCGGCCAGTTCGGCCAGCAGCCGGGCGCGGACCGGGTCCAGCGACACTTCGGCCGCCGCCGCGTCTTCGATCACCGCCACGGGAAACATGGGCCCAGCATCCCGGCCGAACAGAGAAGTTGTCAAGAACTCGCTTCTTGTCGGTCGAGCCGTTCGGCCAGCAGCCCCTGGAAATTCGGGCACGTCATCAGGTCGTCGTGCGGGCAGTCGCCGTCCAGGAGCTCGAGCGCGGCCTGCGCCCGGGCGATCCGGGTCCGCAGCCGCTCACGCTGCCGGGCCGCCATCGCCGCGCGGTCGGCCGCGGACCGCGCGGTCAGCATCGTCCGGATGTCCGCGAGCTCGAACCCGGCTTCCTTCGCGACCAGGATCGCGGCCACTCGCTGCAGATCCGCCTCGGCGTAGCGACGCCGTGGCCCGACCCGGGCCGGGGCCAGCAGCCCTTCCGCCTCCCAGTAGCGCAGCACGTGAGCGGGCAGCCCGAACCGGGCCGCCACTTCGCCGATTGACTTCATCCCGGCATTAAGTCGCAGGATGGGCGCCATGTCCACGTTGCTCACGCTCCTCGACGCTCTCGACGACCGCCCGCAAGCCGTCGACCTGCGGGAACGCACCTACCGAGGCCTCGGCGACGTCGTGGTCGACGTCGGCTGCGGCGGCGGCCGGGCCGTCGGCGAGCTGGCCGCACACGGGGTGCGGGCCATCGGCGTCGACGCCGACCCGGCCATGATCGAAACGGCCGCCGCCCGCTGGCCCGCCGGCGAGTTCCACGTCGCCGACGCCGCCGCGCTGCCCCTCGGCGACCGCTCGGTCACCGGCTACCGCGCCGACAAGGTCCTGCACGTCCTGCCCGAACCCGCGCTCGCCGTCGCCGAGGCCCGTCGCGTCCTGGCCCCGGGCGGCCGCGCGGTGCTCACCGGCCAGGACTGGGACACGATCGTGATCGACTCCGACGATCCCGCGCGCACCCGGTCGATCGTCCACACGCGCGCGGACGGCATGCCCCACCCCCGGATCGCGCGGCGGTACCGGAACCTCTTGCTGGACAACGGGTTCACCGACGTCACCGTCGAGGTCCACGCGCTCGTGTGGACCGACGCCGGGGCGTTGCCGGTGCTCGCCAACCTCGGCGGCGACGGCGCCTGGCTGGCCGAGCAGGCCGCCCGGGCCCGCGACGACCGGCTGTTCGTCGCCGTGCCGATCTTCCTCGCCGCGGGCACCCGCGCCGGGTGAACTCAGCTCCGCAGGCTCGCGTTGACCAGCGCGACGATCCGCGGCAGCACCTGGGCCGCGGCCTCCAGCGGCACGACGTGCCCGACGCCGGGCAACACCACGGCGGTGCCGTTGCCGAGGCCGCGGGCCCACTGCTCCACATCGGACGCACGGACGATCCGGTCCCGCTCCCCCACGATCGCCGTCACCGGCAGGTCGGCGACCTGGGCCAACGCCGCTTCGCGGGCGTAGGCGTCCATGGCCGGGCGGAACACGGACACGGTGTGGGGCCAGTTGCCGCGGATCATCTTCACGGTCAGTTCGACCAGGTCCGGGTCCGGGTCGTCGCCGAACAGCCACCAGCGCAGCCCCGCGCTGACCGCCCGGCTGGTGTGCTCCCGCACGACGCCGAACAGCTTCGAGCCGAGCACCGCCTCGAGGTCGCGGGCCAGCTTCCCCAGCGCGTTCGGCCAGGTCGCCGACACCTCCGCGGCGAGCGTGCCCGACGACGTCGCCAGCAGCACCAGCCCCGCCACCCGTGCGGCGAACAGGTCCGGGTGCCGCTGCGACAGCGACATGACGGCCAGGCCGCCCATGTCGTGGCCGACCAGCACGACCCGGCCCTCGGGGACCTCGCGCGCCAGCAGCTCGGCGAGGTCGTCGCCGAGCTGCGCCATGGTCGCCGTCCCGCGGCGCGCCCGCCCCGAGCCGCCGTGGCCGCGCTGGTCGTAGGTCAGCACGGCCACCGGGCCGCCGGCGGCGTCCGGCACCAGCGGCGCGATCCGGCCCCAGCTGCGCTGGTCGAGCGCGTAGCCGTGGACGAACACGACGGTCACCGGCGCGGCCGGGTCGCCCCTGCGGATCACCTGCAGGGGCGTGCCGTCGGCGAGCGCGAACCCGGTCATCAGGACGTGCGCAGGAACCGGTCCAGCACGCGGGTGCCGAACTTCAGCGCCTCGACCGGGACCCGCTCGTCGACGCCGTGGAACAGCGCCGAGAAGTCGAGGTCCGCGGGCAGCTTGAGCGGCGCGAAGCCGAAGTTGCGGATGCCCAGCTCCTGGAACGACTTCGCGTCGGTGCCGCCGGACAGCATGTACGGCAGCGTCTTCGCGCCCGGGTCTTCGGCCAGCACCGCGGCGGTCATGGCGTCCACGAGCGCGCCGTCGAAGGTCGTCTCGACCGGCGGGAGCTCCATCCACTCCTTCTCGATGTCCGGGCCGAGCAGCTCGTCGAGCTCGCGGTCGAAGGCCTCCAGGCGGCCCGGCAGGATCCGGCAGTCGACCGCGGCCTCGGCGACCGACGGGATGACGTTCGACTTGTACCCGGCGGTGAGCATGGTCGGGTTGGCCGTGTCGCGCAGGGTCGCGCCGATCATCCGGGAGATGTTACCCAGCTTGGCGACCGAACCCTCCAGGTCGTCCTCGGGGAAGTCCCAGCCGGTGATCTCGGTGACGCCGGCGAGGAACTCCTTCACCGAGTCGGTGAGCACGAGCGGGAAGCGGTGGTTGCCGAGCTTCGCCACGGCTTCGGCCAGCTTCGTCACCGCGTTGTCGCGGTGGATCATCGAACCGTGCCCGGCGGTGCCGCGCACGCGCAGCTTCATCCAGCGGATGCCCTTCTCCGCCGTCTCGATGAGGTACGCCCGGACGTCGTCCTTGAGCGTGATGGAGAAGCCGCCGACCTCGCTGATCGCCTCGGTGACACCCTCGAACAGCTCGGGCCGGTTCTCGACCAGCCACTGGGCGCCGTACTTGCCCCCGGCCTCCTCGTCGGCCAGGAAGGCGAAGACCAGGTCCCGCGGCGGCACGACGTTGTTCAGCTTGTAGTGCCGGGCCAGCGCGAGCGCCATCCCGCACATGTCCTTCATGTCGACCGCACCGCGGCCCCAGACGTAGTCGTCCTGGACCGCGCCGGAGAAGGGGTGCACCGACCACTCCGAGGCGTCGGCGGGCACGGCGTCGAGGTGGCCGTGGATGAGCAGCCCACCCCGGGACCGGTCGGCGCCTTCGAGCCGGACGATCACGTTGTGCCGGTTCTTCCCGCCCGACTCGACGTAGGTGATCTCGTAGCCGGCGTCGGTCAGCTTCTCCGCCACGTACTCCGCCGCCACCCGCTCGCCGACCAGCGTGTCGGGATCGCCGGTGTTGGTCGTGTCGATGCGGATGAGCTCACTGGTCAGCGTCACGGCCTCGGCCGCGGCGGCTTCGATCAGGTTCGGTTCGGTCACCGGCCATTCCTATCACCCGGACCGCCGGGTGCGCTGTGCACGCACCTGGTGGGAACCCGGTGGTCAGCCGATGGCCAGAGCGGGCAGCGCGGCGCGGAGGGCGGCGATCTGGCCTGCCGGCACGGGCGTGTCGTCCAGGGTGATCTCGGCCAGGTGCCGGAGGGCGTGCAGCGGGGTGAGGTCGGCCACCTTCGTTCCCGACAGGTTCAGCTCCCGGAGTTCGCTCAGCGCGGCCAAAGGCGCGAGGTCGGCTATCGGCGTGTTGTACAGGAGCAGTTCGGTCGCCCGGGCCGCCCGTTCGATTCCCGCGAGGGACTCGAGGCTCGTGCCACTCAGATCCAGCCTGCGCGCGGCGGCCAGCCACGGCAAGGCAGCGAGCGCGGTCAGGGTGGTGATCGGGGTTTCGGAGACCGACAGTTCGGTCAGGTGCGGCAGCCACGTCAGCGGAGTCAGGTCGGCCACGGCGGCGCCGGCGAGCTGCAACTCGGTCAGGTTCGGCAAGGTGGCGACGACGGCCAGGTCGGCTATCCCGGTGTGTGCCACGTCGAGGGTTGTCAGTGCGGTCAGGTCGCGAAGGGGTTCGAGGGTGCGGATCCGGCTGGCCCGCAGGCGGAGGACGCGCAGGCTGTGCGCTTCCTGCAGCGGCGCGAGGTCGTCCACCGGGGTACTGCTCAGGTCCAGCTCACGGAGCTTCGTCAACCCGCGCAGCGGGCTCAGGTCGTGGACGGCGCGGCCGGGGAGGATCAGGACTTCCAGGTCGGTGGCGCCGCCCAGAGGGGCCAGGTCCAGCGGAACGCCGATCGGCGTCCGGTGCGGGTTCGTGTGCCGCAGGCGGAGTTCGCGCAGCTTCGGTGCGTGGATCAGCGGGTCGAGGGTCGGCGGCGAGACGTTCACCAGGTCGACCACCTCGGTGTCCTCGGTCAGCCTCAGGCCGCCGAGGGACGGCTCGGTGTCCGGCGCGGTCACGGCGGGCTCGGGAGGTTGTGGAAGCGGGCGGCGAGCCAGTCGATGAGCGTCTTGTCCCGGCCGGCGTCGCCCAGGAGGTGCCCGTACTGCTTGGCGGCTTCGGCGACCATCGCCTCGGCAGCGCCCTTGTCGGAGAACGGGCCGGGTGGCAGCGCCAGGCCCGTCACCAGCTCCCCCAGCAGGCCCATCGCGCGGGCGATGCTCTCGATGATCGTGACGTCGAGCGTGGTCACCTTCGCGTGCGCCACGGACTGGGTGTGGATGGTCAGGTCGGCCACCTGCGACAGCTCCATGATGAGGGCGCGGTCGTCGGTGAACGGCTTGCCGTCGCCCCGGAGCTTCGCCTTGCGCACGCCCCGCAGCCACATGTGCGCGTCCGCCGCCGCGTCCCAGGCGTGCTGGAGGTGGTCGCCCGCGATCTTCCGCACGACGTCGGTCCGCGTGATGACACCGCCGCCCTTGACGATGTTGGGTTTGAACGTGTGTCCCACGAACGAGCTGACACCCATCGCGCGGCGAGGCAGCTCTTCGAAGTGCGCGGCGTTGTTGACCTTGTCGAGCTCGCTCATCGCCTCGAAGCCGGGGGTGGCGTAGTAGCCGAGGTCCACGACCGAACCGGAGCCGAGGTGGGCTGACTCGTGGATCAGCGTCGCCTTGCTTTCCGCCGGGTTGGTTCCCTTCACCACGTCCACGAGCAGGTGCATCACCTGCGCCGAGTGCGATGCCCAGCCACCGAGGGAGATCTCGGGGTCGTCCAGGTTGTAGTCGGTGGTGACGTGCTTCTCGAGGTCGCTCGCCACGGTGGCCAGCGCGGAACGTGCCGCGGCGTACCGGGACTTGGCGACGGCGTCCTGGCCGCCGAACACCGCCGTCAGCCCGGCCGCGTCGCCCTCGACCGTCGCCATCAGGGCACCGGCGTCCTTCATCAGCGCCTTGAGCTTGGCCCGATCGGCCTTCTTCACCGCCGTGTCCGCGTCGAACACGGTCTGGTAGACCAGCGATCGGTCGGCCGGGTCGAGTGCCTTCTCGAATTCCTTCTGACTGATCACCCCCGGCCCGGGGAAGATCTTGGCGACGATCGACGGCACCGGGTCCTTCGACTTGAGCCGCTTCTCGAACTGCATCCGGCCGAGGAGCTGCGCCACCCTGTCCTTGACGACGGCCTGCGGGATCCGGAGCTTCTTGTCCGTGTAGGCCGCCTTCAGGTCCGCGAAGTTCGGCAGGCGGGCCTGCACGTCGGAGCGCCCGAGGGTCGCGGCGACCGGGTGCACGTTCCCGGCGGACGGCCACAGCTCGACGGTGCCTTCGCCCGGTGAAAGGGCCGCGACGACCGCCTTGTTGCCCGCACGCCGCTGCCAGGAAAGCAGCGCACCCGCCGAGCTCGGCTCCGGGGACTCGACCGGCTGTCTCCTCGGCGAGGGCCGCGCTGTCACCTGCTCCCGGTTCCAGGGCATCCTCACTCCCCCACTCTAAGTCGGGCAGCACGGCCCGGACCGGCCGTCGCGGGGAAGGGCGGCGATGAACGCCCGAAAGGGCAGTCCCCGGCCGGGCGAACAGGGCGCGAACCGCCGACGATCACCGGCAGAACATGAAACAAATTCGGCTACTTGCCGGTACGATCACTTCCCACCGGCTGGTGGACTGTCTGCCATGTCACCCTCGAAAGCCCGCCTCGCCTTGGCCGGCACCGCCTCCGCCGTCCTGTTGCTGCTCGGGACCGCCGGCACCGCCGATGCCCGTTCCGCGGCCGCGCCGGCCGCCGGCTCGGCCGCCGCTCCCGCCTACGCCACCTGGATCGCGGACGTCACCGCGGTCACCACCCCGGCCGCCGACTACCTCGACCAGCGGCTCGCCGTCCCGGGCGGCCGGACCGCGATCGTGCTCGACATCGACAACACCAGCCTGGAGACCTACTACTCCGGCGGGATCACCACCCCGGCGGTGCAGCCGGTCCTGGCGCTCGCCAAGCTCGCCCAGGCCAAGGGGGCCGCGGTCTTCTTCGTCAGCGACCGCACCGAAATCCTCCGGTGGCCCACCGAAGGCAACCTGAAGGCGGTCGGCTACCCGATCGACGGGCTCTACCTGCGTCCCCTGTTCAACTTCGACCCGGTCCAGGCCAACAAGACCAAGGCGCGGACCGCCATCGAACAGGCCGGGTACGCCATCGTCGCGAACATCGGCAACAACCTCACCGACCTCAACGGCGGGCACGCGGAGCGGACCTTCAAACTGCCCGACTACAACGGCGTCCTGTCCTGACACCGGCTCAGGCGACGGGAGCGATCGTCTCCCCGGCCACCGGCGGGCAGGCGAGCAGCCGATGCCCGCCGGCCCCCGTGCCGACGAGGGACGCCAGCAGCCGCACCGCCTCGCGCCCGAGCGCACGCCGTGGCACCTCGAAGCCGCTGATCTCCGGGCCGGGCGTCCCGGACGGCGGGCGGCCCAGGACCGCCAGGGAGACGTCGCCGGGCACCGTCGCCCCGGCCGCCCGCAGAGCCCGCTGCGCCGGGGCGAGGACGGCCTCGTCCACCACCAGCGCGGTCACGCCCTCGGCGAGCCAGCCGCGGATCGCCGCCGCGCCGAGGCCGGTGCCGTCGGCGGCGACCACCAAGCCGACCGCGCCGGCCTCGGCGCGGATCCCGCGTTCGCGTTCGCGCGCGGCCGGGGTGTCGGCCGGCTCGCGCAGGTAGCGGATCCGCCGGTGGCCCGCTCGCACCAGCCGGGCGACCACCTCGGCCGAGGCCGGCGCGTAGTCGGCGTCGACACAGGGAACGCGGTCGCCGAGCTCGGCACAGCGTCCGATGTGGACGATCGGAAAGCCGCCGGTGAGCAGCTCTTCGGGAACGGGACCGCCGAGGAACAGGCAGCCGTCGGCGAGCCGGGTGCGGCGGGCGAGCGCGGGACCCGCCGCGGCGAACATGATCAGGTCCTTGCCGAGTGCGGCCGCCTCCGCCGCGATGCCGGCCAGGACCGCCTGGTGCGCCTCGAACACCGGGGTGGCGGCGCAGATCCCGAAGAGGTCTTGGCACGCCGGCCGCTTCGCCAGCGGATCGGCGTAACCCAGCCGCCGGGCGGCTTCCAGCACCCGCAGCCGCGTCGACTCCGCCAGCCGGACGCCCGTGCGGTTGCCGCCGAGCACCACCGACACCGTCGCCTGGGAAACCCCCGCCACACGCGCGATGTCGGCCTGCCGCACCCTGCCCATCGGGTACCTCGCTCGCCGGTCGCCGCTGATCAGCTGATCCGATTCAGAGTGCAAGCCCGCCCAGGGGCCGTCAACGGTTTTGCCCGAAACTCCAGCAGATCCGACCCGCGCATACTGATACGTATCACTCCCCGCATCGCCGGTTCGGTCCGGCTCGGGTGGCAGGATGCGGCCATGCGTTCCTTGCCCCTCGACGGCGTCACCGTCGTGTCGTGCGAACAGGCCGTCGCCGCGCCGCTGGCCACCCGGCACCTGGCCGACCTCGGGGCCCGCGTGCTCAAGATCGAACGGCCGGGCACCGGCGACTTCGCCCGCGCCTACGACGAGACCGTGCACGGCCTCTCCAGTCACTTCGTCTGGCTGAACCGGTCGAAGGAAAGCGTCACGCTGGACCTCAAGAGCGACGCGGCGGCCGACGTCATGGCCGCGCTGCTGGACCGCGCCGACGTGTTCGTGCAGAACTTCGCACCCGGCGTCGCGGAGCGGCTCGGGCTGGGCGCGGCCACCCTGCGCGCGACCCGGCCGCGGCTGATCACGTGCTCGGTGTCGGGCTACGGCTCGACCGGCCCGTACCGCGACGCGAAGGCGTACGACCTGCTCATCCAGTCCGAAGCCGGGCTGGTGTCGGTCACCGGATCCGCGGCGGAGCCGGCCAAGAGCGGCATCCCGGCCGCGGACATCGGCGCCGGCATGTACGCCTTCTCCGGCATCCTGTCCGCGCTGTACGACCGCGAGCGGACCGGGCTGGGCACCGAACTCGAAGTCAGCCTGTTCGACTCGCTCGTCGAATGGATGGGCTTTCCGCTGTACTACGCCGGGTACGGCGGGACACCGCCACCGCGGACGGGCACCAGCCACGCCGCGATCGCCCCTACGGCACCTTCGCCGCGGGCGACGGGACCGAGCTGGTGCTGGCGGTCCAGAACGACCGCGAGTGGGCGGCGTTCTGCGAGCACGCGGTCGCCCGCCCGGACTGGGTCACCGACCCACGGTTCGCCACGGGCAGCGCGCGGGTGGCGAACCGGGCCGCCCTGGAAGCCGGGATCGACGCGATCTTCGCCGAGCTCACCGGCGCCGAGCTGGAGACGCGGCTGCGGGCGGGCCGCATCGCGCACGCCCGCCGCCGGGACCTGCCGGACGTCCTGGCCCACCCCCAGCTCACGGCGCGCGACCGGTTCGCCGAGGTCGCCACCCCGGCCGGGCCGATCCGGGCGACGCTGCCGCCGATCACGGTCCCGGGCCGGGCCCCGCGGATGGACCCGGTACCGGCACTGGGCGAGCACACGGACGCGGTGCTGACGGAGTTCGGCTTCGACGCGGAAGCGTTGCGGCGCCGGGGCGCGGTGTAGCGCAGGGCGGCCCGCGGGTTCGCGATGCGGGACCGCGCAGGTCATTCTCGGCCGGTGGTGTTGCCGACGGACCTCGGAGAAACCGCGCGCGAATCGACCTCAGCGAAGCTCGGCGCTACCCGGCTCCGCCCGCACTGGGCGGGGCGGCCGCGGTGGAAGGTGGCGGGGCGGCTTGGTGAAAAGCAACTCTCGCCCAACGCGCCGCGGTGCAGCCGGAAGCAGAACGCGTCGTTGCCCGTTCGGAGCTCATTCCCCCAGGATGTGCCGTGCTCGGGCGAGCACCGGCTTGTCCACCATCCGGCCGTCCACAACGGACACCCCGTCCCCCGCCGCCACGACCCGGCGGGCCCAGGCGCGTTCGGCCTCCGTCGGTGTGAAGCCGGCCCGGACCACGGCCACCTGCTTCGGGTGGATGCAGAGCTTGCCGCCGAAACCCAGGCGGCGCGCGTAGCGGACGTCCTCCTCCAGCGGCGAGCCGGCGCCCAGATCCGTGGTGACGCCGTCCACCGGCGGCGCGAGGCCGGCCGCCGCCGAGGCGATCACCAGCCGCGAACGCGCGTACGCGAACGGCTCCCGGTCTTCCGGCGCGACCCCGAGCTGGGCCGCCAGGTCCACGCTGCCGAACGCCAGCCGCGTCACCGACGGCACCGCGGCCAGTTCACCGGCGCGTTCCACCCCGAGCGCGGTCTCGACGAGGGCGACCACCGCACCGAACCCGGCGAGCACTCCCGGCGTCTCGGCCTTCGGCACCATCACCGGCACGCCCCGCACGGCCACCAGCTCGGCGTCCGCGTCGAACCACGGCGTGCCCGGCGCGTTGATCCGGACCATCGCCCGGTGGCTCTCCAGCCACTCACCCGCCGCCGCGCGGGCCGCGTCCTTGGCCGCGGGAGCGACGGCGTCCTCGAGGTCGAGGATCACGACGTCGGCGCCACTGGCGAGCGCCTTGCCGAAGCGGTCGGGCCGGTCGCCGGGCACGAACAGGAACGTCGTCGCGGCCACCCGGTCACGATAGCGGGTAAGGGGCCGGCCGGCGCCGGACTGCGTGTTCACCCGATGCGGGCGCCGAACCCTCAGGACGATCGTGGGCTCCACGACGAAAGGAGCCACCATGCGAGGCGACTGGATCCACGACTGGGTGCAGGTGGAGATGGACTACCGGGCCGGGGCGCGCCCGGAGCCGGCGTTGCAGACGCCGAGGGAACGGCAGCCCGCGAAGCCGTGGAAGGCGCTGTGGACCGCGGTGTTCCCGCCGCACCGGGCCGGGTTGCGCCACCCGTGACCGCGGTCAGCGGGCTCCGGCGTGCACCCGCTCGACCGTCTCGGCCAGGCCGGCGAGATCGGGCAGGACCGCGTCCGCCACCGCCGGGTCCTGCGGGCCGGCGTGCCGGTTGACCCACACGCGCGGGATGCCCAGCGCCTGGGCCGGCACCATGTCGTGGAAGTGGCTCTGCGCCACGTGCACCCAGTTCGCGGCCGTCGCGTCGAAGGATGCGGCGAACCGCCGGAAGTGACCGTGCCCCGGCTTGTACTCGCCGACGTCCTCCGCGGTCACGATCGCGTCGATCGGCACCGCGAGCCGCCGCTGGGTCTCGCCGATGAGGTCGCGGTCGCAGTTCGTCAGCAGCGCGAGCCGCCAGCCCGCTTCCCGCAGCGCGGCCAGCGCCGGCCGGGTGTCCGGGAAGACCGGCCAGTACGGCAGGCCGGTCCCGAGCACCGAAGCGTCGTCCGCCACCAGCTCCAGCCCGGCTTCGGCCGCGGTCCGGCGCAGGGACTCGGCGAGCACCTCCCGGTACCGCCGGACCGGCGCCTCGGCCTGCACCTGCGGCTCGAACCGGTTATAGACCTCCAGCAGCTCCGCGCCGCGGCCGGGGTACAGCAGCTCGAGCCCGGTGGCGATGCCGTGGCGCCAGTCCACCAGCGTGCCGAAGCAGTCGAACGTCGCCCAGCGGATCATCGTGTCCTCTCCCCTGCGTCGGCCAGGTCCGCGAAGATCTCCGCGAACTCGAAGATCACCCGCGACCGCCGGCCGGATACCCACGCCAGGCACACCTCGTTCGGCGGCAGGTCCTCGACCGGCACGCGCACCACGTCGGGCCGGGTGTAGTACTCCGACGTCGACCGCGGGACGACCGCGATCCCCCGCCCGGCGGCCACGTGCTCGAGCTTCTCCTCCACGCTCCGGAACGCCCGCCGCGCCGGTGCGGCGCCTTCGCGCAGCTCGACCGCGATGTCGCGCCACTCCGGCACCGCGTCCGGGTCGTTGAGCAGGTGCTCGTCCACGAGGTCGCCGACCCGCACCGACTCCTTGCCGGCCAGCCGGTGACCGGCGTGCAGCACGGCCACGCGCGGCTCGCGGAACAGCGGCCGGACGCTCAGCCCGCGCCGGTCCACCGGCAGCCGGATCACGCTGACGTCGGCGCGGCCGTCGTGGAGGACTTCGGTCTGGTCGTCCCACGTCGTGCGCAGGAGCTCCACCGCCAGGCCGGGCTGCCGCGCCGAGAGCTCGCGGACCGCGCCGGTGACCGTGATGCCCGGCATGAACGCCACGGTGAACGCCGAAGTGCCGCGCGCGGCCGTCGCGACCCGGCGGCGGAGGGCGTCGGCCGAGGCCAGCAGCGGCCGCGTGTCTTCCAGCAGCTGACGCCCGGCCGCGGTGAGCTCGGTCGACCGCCTGTCGCGGCGGAACAGCTGCGCCCGCAGCTCGCCTTCCAGGGCCCGGATCTGCCGCGAAAGCACCGGCTGCGCGATGTGCAGCCGCGCGGCGGCGCGCCCGAAGTGCAGTTCTTCGGCGACCGCCACGAAGTACCGCAGCTTGCGCAGATCGACGTCCATCGGGCTCCAGGGTATTAGCCCGCGAAGCGGCCCGCCGCCCGCAGCACCGCCAGCACGACGTTCCTCGGCAGCGCCTTGGTCTCACCAGCCCGGCCACGGCCAGTGGCGTCAGCACCGGGGCGATGTCCAGCGCCCAAGGCAGGATCAGCCCGATCGCGCCGAGGATCCTCACCGCACCGATACCCGCCTCAACTCGGCCGGACCGTGACCGACGCCCCCGGCCGCAGGGTGACGGTCCGCCGCCAGGTCCCGGCCCGCACCTCGAGCCGGGTGCCGCCGACGCTGCGGATCACCGCCCGGGTGACCTTCCCGGCACGCCATTCGAGGTCCACCTCGAACCCGCCGCGCGCGCCGATCCCGGTCACCCGGCCCGAAGCCGCCCACGCCGACGGCAGCGCCGGGAGCAGCTCCAGCACCCCCGGGCGCGAGTGGACGAGCATTTCGAGCATGGCCGTGGGCGCGCCGAGGTTCGCGTCGATCTGGAAGATCGTGTAGCTGCCCTGGCTGTACATGTCGAAGAAGTTGGGCGCGGTGCCGTTGCCGTTCGCCACCGACGGCCGCAGCACGGTGAGCAGCAGCTGGTACGCGCGATCGGCGTCCTTGAGCCGCGCCCAGCACGCCGATCGCCACGCGGTCGCCCAGCCGAAGCTGTCCATCCCGCGCGCGATCAGCAACGCCCGGACGCCGTCGAGCAGCTCGCGCGGGGCCGTGTCGGCCGCGATGCGATCACCCGGGAAGAAGCCGATCAGCGGGGACAGGTGCCGATGCGTGGTCTCGCCGAGGTTGTCCGGCGACATCCACTCCTCGAGCCAGCCGGTCGACGGGCTCACCTTCGGCAGGTACAGCTTCTTCTGCAGCCCGGCGATCCGGTCTCCGTACGCGCGATCCCGGCCCAGCACCGCGGTGGCCTCGCGGTAGTGCTCGAACAGGTCCCAGACGATCTCCTGCGCGTAGGTGATCCCGCGGGCGTCCTGCGGGCCGTGTTCGGGCGACCAGTCGTGGTCGTCGACGAGCACCTCGCGGCCGTCGACCGTCATCGGGATCAACCGGGCGTCCCAGAACTCGGCCGCCCCCTTCAGCAGCGGGTAGATCCGCGCGAGGTACGCCTTGTCCTGGGTGAAGGAGTAGTGGTCCCACAGCGAGTTGCACAGCCACGCGTTGCCGCCGGGGTGCCACCACCAGCCGGAGCCGCCGTAGATGTTCGTGGAGAACGCGACCGCCCAGCCGGCCACCTTCCCGCTCGTGTTGCGGAAGCGGTTCCTCGGGTCGTTGAACAGCCGGTTCGTGCTGTCGGTCCACACGGGAAGCTGCGCGAGGCAGTAATCGGCCAGGGCAGTGAAGCTCCCGGGCAGCGCCGCGCGGTCGGCCAGCCAGTAGTTCATCTGGAGGTTGATGTCGGTGTGGTAGTCGCTCATCCAGTCCGGCGTGTTCGTGTTCTGCCACAGGCCCTGCAGGCCCATCGGCAGGCCGTCGCGCGAGCCGGTGATCGTCAGGTAGCGCCCGAACTGCAGGTAGCTCGCCTCCAGCTCCGGATCGGGCACGCCCGGCTGGTCGTGGCGGGCGACCAGCCGCGACCACGTGTCCAGGGCCCGCTTCGCCGGCGGAGACTGCCCCAGGTCCACGCTCATCCGGTCGTACAGCCGCCGGTAGTCGGCGACGTGGGTCGCCCGCAGGGCCCCGCCGCCCACGGTCAGCGCCGCGGCCGCCTTCCGCTTCGCCAGGACCAGGGGGTCGAGCGAGGTGTCGAGGAACTTCCGCGCCGCGTCGGGGACGTAATTCGTGCCGCCGCTGAGCACGACGACGACCTCGCTGCTCCCGCTGAAGGCCAGCCCACCCGACGTCGTCACCGTGCAGGCGTACTTCAAGCCGTTGGCGAACGCGCCGGTGAACGCTCCGGCACCGGCCGCCGGTTCGCCGCGGGTCGGTTCCAGCGACACCGACCCGGTGACGGGCCCGCCGCTGAGCCGGACCACCACGACGTCGTCGGGGTGGCTCGCGAAGTACTCGCGACGGTACTGCACGCCCCGGTGCCGGTAGGTGATCACGACCAGGCCGTTGCCGAGGTCGAGCGTGCGCCGGTAGTCCGTGACGCCGGTGTGGGCCGGGACCGCGATCCGCAGCTTCGCGAGCAGGCCGAGCGTGCCGAACTTCTCGGTCTCGTAGGGGAATTGGCCGTCGTCCTGGAGGACGTCGTTGGGGCCGCCGGTCCACAGCGACGCGTCGGCGAGGTAGAGGAAGTCGGCGGCCGGGTCACCCCCGACGAGCGCACCGATCCGACCATTGGCGATCGGCAGGCCCTGTTCGATGATTTTCGACTCGCTCGCGGGCGCCGGGTACCACAGGGTGGTGGCCGGCGTGGGCGGGGCGAGGTCCTCCCCGGCCGGTCGGACGACATCGGCGTTGGCAGCAAAGGGACGTAGGCCACCCAGCGCAACACCGGCGCCGACCGCGCCACCGAGTTTGAGGAAGGACCGCCGCGACGACGGGAGAGGCAGTTCCGGCATGGGTCATCCGTTCGGCGTGGGCGGAAAACGGCTGCGGAGCCCGCCAAACATATGATCTATCCGGCCCGGTGGTCAAGAATCTTCGGGATGGACCGGTTACCCGTGATCGGCTCGCTCGGCCAGGTACTCGCGGAACGTGATCTCGCCTTCGCGGTGCGCGGGAGCCAGATGGCCGCCGTCGGCGTAGGCCCGGAACGTCTCCCCCGGCACCTTGAGCGGCACGATCCGCCGGCGCCGCGCGCTCGCCTCGGCGACCGCCTGGGCCAGCTCGGCCGCGGAAAGGATCTCCGGGCCGCCGAAGTCGGGCGCCCGGCCGGCCGGATCGTCCAGCGCGTGGCCGGCGAGGCGGCGGGCGACGTCCCGGACGTCGACCGGCTGGAACGAGATGCGCGGCACCGGCACCACCGGCAGCCGCGACGCGCCCGCGAGCAGGGTGCGGACCAGGCCGTGGAACTGGGTGGCCCGCTGGATCGTGTGCGGCAGGCCCGAGGCGGCGATCAGCTGCTCGGTCTCGTGCTTGGCCCGGTAGTAGCCGAGCGGGACCCGGTCGACGCCGACGATCGAGACGTACACCAGGTGCGGGCCGCCGGCCCACCGCGCCGCCTCGACCAGCGTGCGCGCGAGCTGCGCTTCCCGCCCGAGGTAGTCGGTGGCGCAGTGGACGACCACGTCCACGCCGGCGACGGCGCTGTCGACGCCGCGGCCGGTCCGCAGGTCGCCGCGGACGACGTCCGGGGCGGCCCGGCGGCTCAGCACGCGGACCTCCTCGCCCGCCGCCCGCAGCCGGGCCACCACCGCAGTGCCCAGAGCTCCGGTGCCGCCGGTGACCAGGATCCGCACGTCGACCACCTCCGGCGTCATCCTGGCACGGCGAGGGCCCGCCGGGAACGGCTTTCCCGGCGGGCCCGCGCGGCCTGGCTCAACTGCGGTTGATGGTGAACGTGGTGGTGCGGTTGCGGATGTCCTCGGCGTTGTCGGCCAGGGTGAGCCCGGTGAAGGTCGCCGAGCCGACGGCCGGGCCCTGGCCCGGTTCCGGCAGCTCGTTGGCCCAGATCCCGATCCCGGACTTGGCGTCGAAGGCGTCCCCGCTGCGGTGGGCGCCGGTGATCGACACGTTCGTCAGCACGGTGTCCTCGACCGGGTGCTCCGGACCGCCGTTGTACTTGGTCTGGAACATGATGCCGCTGTAGGTCGGGCTCTGGATGTCCACATCGGACACCCGGATGCCGCGGAACTCCTTGGACGCGGAGAACAGCCAGATCGCCGGGAAGGTTTGCTGGCCCCAGAAGTGGCCGCCGTCCCGGACCAGGGAGGCGTTCTGGACCGTCGTCGGCTGCGGCCCGAACCCGAGGAACGGGTAGCCGAAGTCGAGCGAGCTGATCGTGATCGCCGAATAGGTCAGCGTGTCCGCGATGTAGAGGTTCCGGAAGGTGTTGTCGTACCCGCCGTACACCGCCAGCCCGGCCGCGCGCCACGGGGTGAGCGCGGTCAGGTTCTCGAACACGTTGCCGTACTGGTTGCCCGGGTTGAGGTCCGTGGCGGCGAACAGCGCGAAGCTGTCGTCACCGGTGGACCGGGCTTCGTTGTTGGTGACGTGGTTGCCCGTACTGCCGTTGGTGAGGTTGACGCCGTCGGCGAAGGTGTCGCGGATCCGGGAGTTCTCGATCGTGGTGTCGTCCACATTGGTGCCCCAGACCATGACCACCTGGTGCTCCACCCAGATGTCGTCGATCGTCAGGTTCGCGACGTTCGTCAGGTTGAACACCTTGCCGGGACCGTCGATGCGAGAGGTGTAGTTCCCGAACACGGCGAACCCGCTGAAGGTCGAGCCGTTGGCGCTCGACTGCACGTCGATGCCGATGTCGGTGTTCTCCTGACCCGAAGGCGCGGAGAACTTCGTGAACCACGGCCCGGCGCCGGTGACCGTGACGGCCTTGCCGTAGACGTTCAGCTTGCTCGACAGGGTGTAGTTCCCGGCAGGCAGGTAGACCCCGGTGAGGGTGGTGTCCTGCCGGACCTTGTCGAGCGCGCTCTGGACGTCCTGCTGGGTGAACCCGGCGGGCACCGCGAAGTGCGCCGGGTCGGGGTTCGCCTTCGCGGTCGCCTGCTCCAAGCTGACGAAGTCGATCGCGTAGTTCGTCGTGTTCGCCGCGTCCTTCTGCAGCTTGATCCGGCTGCCCGCGGGCACGGTGGTGCCGAGCAGCGTGCTCGCCTCGTCGTAGACGTGACGCGGCCCGGCGCCCGGTGAGTTGCCCGGGCCGGTTTCGGCGCCGTAGAGCCACGCGTAGTGCGAGGTCAGGTCGATCGCCTTGAGGAAGGTGCCGTTCACGTACACGTTCAGCGTCGAGTCGATGCCTCCGCCGCCCGCGGCGTCCGGGATGGAGAACCGCGTGACCAGGGTGTTGGTCGCCGCCCGGGTGGTGAACTCGACCGAGGAGCCGGTCGAGTTCAGCGTGACGGCCTTGCGGCCCGAGGCCTCGCCGGCGAGGTCGCCGATCGTGCGGTTGGGGCCGACCACGGCCGCGCCGCCGGCGACGACGCCGTCTTCGGCCTCGTACATGTCGTAGGGCATGTTCGCGCCGCGGCCGACGAACAACTGCTGCGTGCTGGTGTTGTTGGCCTGCTTCACGGGCAGCTCGTTGGCGTCGTTCGCGACGACCGTCTTCACGGTGTACCGGCCGTTGGCCGCGGTCCAGGTGCCGGCCGTCACCGGAGGCGCGGTGGCGCCGGCGGCGATGGCCCCGGTGTAGCTGCCGGTCAGCGTCTTGACGACGGTGCCGTTCTGGTCGGTGATCGTCACCGTGACGCCGTGGGCGCCGCCCGCGGACGCGATCGTGCCCTGGTTGCGCAGGGTCGTGGTGAAGGTGACCGTGTTCCCGGCCGCGGGGTTGCCCGGCGACCACGCCGTCGCCGCGACGAGGTCGGAGCTCTGCACCGGGCTGACGACGAGCGCCGTCGCGGCGGTGTAGGAGTTGTTGGCCTCGTTCTGTTCGATGACGGCGTTGGCCTCGTCGACCTTCGCGGTCAGCTGGTAGCTGCCGGCGTCCCGGGTGCCGAGGTTCGCCGACACCGTCGTCGACGCGCCGGCCGCGAGGGCGCCGACGTTCGCGGTGCCGACCTTGGTCGTGCCCAGGTAGAAGTTGACGTTCGTCGCGCCGGAGGCCGCCGTCCCGGCGTTGCGGACGGTCGCCGACGCGGTGATCGCGTCGGTCTCCACGGGGTTCTGCGGCGACCACGTCACGCCCGAGATCGTCAGGTCCGGGTTGGGCGCGGGGACACCGAAG
Organism: Amycolatopsis sp. NPDC051716; assembly: GCF_040681595.1. Taxonomy (NCBI): domain Bacteria; kingdom Bacillati; phylum Actinomycetota; class Actinomycetes; order Pseudonocardiales; family Pseudonocardiaceae; genus Amycolatopsis; species Amycolatopsis sp. NPDC051716. The sequence continues at coordinate 38,722 of NZ_JBFAZA010000057.1, forward strand.
ACCTGGAACTCCGCGGCCTGCCCGCCGCCCGCGCCGGAGTTGGCGGTGACGCGCAGGCGCACGTCGGCGACGCGGCCGCCGAGCGGGATCGTCACGGAGTTGCCGGTCGCGGGGCTGAAGCTGTAGGTCTGCGCGGCGGCGAGGGTGGTGAACGCGGACGCGCTCTGCTCACGGCCTTCGACGGCGATCGTCTGGGTCCGCGGACCCCACGCCGGGTCGGGGTTGAGCTTCACGACCACCTGGTTCAGGTCGGCGTTCGCACCGAGCGCGACGGTCAGCAGGTTCGGGTAGGTCCCGCCGCCGCCTTCCCAGTACGTGGCCGCGGAGTCGTCGTTGGCGTTGGCCGCCACGTACGTCCACTCCGTCGAGGACGCCGTGATCGGCTTGCCCAGGGCGAGGTTCGTGCCGGCCCGGGTGCCGGTGCGCGTCACGGTGGCGCTGTTCGCCGACTGGTTGCCCGCGGCGTCCTTCGCGCGGACGAAGTAGGAGACGGTGGTGCCGTCGGGCTGCGTGTCGGTGTAGGTCAGGACGTTCCCGGCGACGCTGCCACGCAGCTGGTCGTTCGCGTAGACGTCGTAGCCGGCGACACCGGTGTTGTCGGTCGACGCCGACCAGGTGAGCCGGATCTGGCCACTCGCGGGCTGGGTGTAGGCGAGGTTGGCGGGCGCCGACGGCGGCAGGGTGTCACCGCCGGCGGGGCCGTGCACCTCGAACTCCGCCAGCTGCGCGGCGGGCCAGCCGGAGTTCGCCGTGACGTTCAGGCGGACGTACCGGGTGTTCGCGGTCAGGTTCAGGGTGACGGTGTTGGCCGTCGCGGGATCGAAGCGGTAGCCCGCCGAGGGGACCAGGTCGCTGAAACCCGTGCCGTTCGTGCTGCCCTGCACGCTGAAGGTCTCGGTGCGGGCCTCCCAGTTCGCGGGCAGCTTCAGCACGAGCTGGGCGACGTTGGTGGCGGTACCCAGGTCGGCCTGGACCCACTGCGGGAACTGGTTGTTCGCGCTCTCCCAGTAGGTGGCCTGGTTGCCGTCGCCGACGTTCGAAACGGGGTAGCCGGCGAGCTGGCTGCTCGCGCTGTAGGTCGCTGCGGCGGCCTGGACGGCGGCCTGGGTGGCGGCGGGTGCGGCCGGAGCAGCGCTCGCGGCCACGGCGGGAGCCGCGAGGAGCAGGGACAGGGCGGCGTAGGTGGCCGCGCGCGACAGAAGCCGCTTCGTTCTCATGGGGTTCCTCTGATCCGGGGAGGAGGGGAGACGACTCGGACGGAGACCGGGTGCTTCCTGACCGCTGCCGCGATTTGCCGGTGCTCTGTCAGGTTCTTGCGTTGATTCGTTCAAGAGTTACAGTGACGTGGGTCTCAAGTCAACGGCCGGACACGGAAAAGGCCTCCTCGCGGGATGCGAGGAGGCCTTTTGCGGGAAGGGAGGTCAGGCGTGCACGGCACCGAGGCGGATCGCGCGGGTGCCGGGGGCGTTCACCGGGTCACCGCAGTGGGCGCAGACGGTGGCCGGTTCCAGCACCTCACCGCAGGCGTGGCGCCAGAGCGTCGGCGGCTCACCCCGGTGGACGTACTTGTCACCCCAAGCCATCAGCCCGAGCAGCACCGGCTGGAGCGCGCGGCCGGCTTCGGTCGGGTGGTACTCGTGGCGCGGCGGGTGGGCTTCGTACTGGACCTTCTCGAGCACGCCGGCGTCGACGAGCTTGCGCAGCCGGGCGGCCAGGATGTCGCGGCTGGCGCCGGTGTTCTCGGCGATCTGGTTGAACCGCCGCTCGCCGAGCATGATCTCCCGCAGCGCGAGCAGGCTCCACCGTTCGCCGACGACCTCCAAAGCCTCGGCGACCGAGCACTCACGACCGCGCCGGACCATGCCACCTCCACGGGGTTGAAAATCCAACCTAGCACGTCAGCCTCCTGTGACGTGGCGAACAGCTGAGTTGTGAATCCCAACCGACGAGGCGTATACCGAAGGCATCCCATCTGCGAGGAGGCAGACGCCATGACGGACGCGGTGATCGTCGACGCGGTACGAACCCCGATCGGCAAGGGCAAGCCGAACGGCACGCTCGCCGGGGTGCACCCGGTCGACCTGCACGCCCACGCCCTGCGCTCGCTCGTCGACCGCACCGGCGTCGACCCGGCCCGGATCGACGACGTGATCAGCGGCGCGGTCGGCCAGATCGGCGAGCAGAGCATGAACACCGCCCGCTGGGCCGCGCTCGCCGCCGGACTGCCGGAGTCGGTGCCGGCGGTGACCGTCGACCGCCAGTGCGGCAGCAGCCAGCAGGCGATCCACTTCGCCGCACAGGGCGTCATCGCCGGCGCGTACGACGTCGTGATCGCTTCCGGCGTCGAGTCGATGAGCCGGGTGCCGATGGGCAGCCAGGTGGCCGGCCGCGACCCGTTCGGCCCGCAGATCGCCGCCCGCTACCCGGACGGCTTGGTGCCGCAGGGCATCAGCGCGGAGCTCATCGCCGCCAAGTGGGGCTTCACCCGCGCCGAGCTGGACGAGTTCTCCGCCGAAAGCCACCAGCGCGCCGCAACGGCATGGGCGGACGGCAAGTTCGCCGGCGAGGTGGCGCCATTGAAGGCCCCCGCCCCCGACGGCACGCTGCGTGAGATCACGACCGACGAGACGGTCCGGCCCGGCACCACACCGGAGATCCTCGCCGGCCTGAAGCCCGCGTTCCGCGCCGACGTCTGGGAGCAGCGCTTCCCGGACCTGGGCTGGCACATCACGGCGGGCAACTCGTCCCCGATCAACGACGGCGCGGCCGCACTGCTCATCACCAGCAGCGAGACGGCCACGGCACTGGGCCTGAAGCCCCGAGCCCGCATCCACAGCTTCGCGGTCGCCGGCGACGACCCGCTGTTCATGCTGACGGGCGTCATCCCGGCCACCCGCAAGGTCCTGGCACGCGCGGGCCTGGAGGTGTCGGACATCGACGCGTTCGAGGTCAACGAGGCATTCGCCAGCGTGGTACTGGCCTGGCAGCGCGAGATCGGAGCGGACCCGGCCAAGGTCAACATCAACGGCGGCGCAATAGCGCTGGGCCACCCCCTGGGCGGCAGCGGCGCCCGCCTGGCGACAACGCTGCTGTCGGTCCTGGAGCAGACGGGCGGCCGCTACGGCTTGCAGACAATGTGCGAGGCGGGCGGCCTGGCCAACGCAACGATCATCGAACGCCTGGACTGACGCACAAGGCCGGCCCGCCCTCCGGCAAGGGCGCCACACGGCCCGCAGCGGCCAACGCGCCGCACGACCCCGGCCCGCAGCGGGCCGACGTCCCGCACGCCCCGCCGGAAGCAGCCCAGCCCCCCTGCAACCCCGATCCGAAGCCAGAACACGGCCGGCGGTGCCGGGTCAAGGCACGCTTTCCCGCCTTGACCC